>CAJOPD010000033.1 GCA_905236685.1 uncultured Clostridia bacterium | reverse complement strand
TATTACCGCAAGATGCCGCCCGTCCGATGTTTTTAACAGCATCGGAACCACCGCTGTTTTATACCAATCAGGTTCAAGCTCCACCAGTCTCGTTTTTATCTGTAAATCACGCTCTATTTTCTCAAGTTGTTCTGACAGGGGCAGGTTTTCGTCCACAAAAGTCTTTTCGTGAAAAAAATGCAGTACGGCGTTTATACCGTTATAACTCTGTTTATCTTCAAAAACAGAATGTATGTTTTCGTATGCACGGAGCACAGATTTGCGGTCGCGCTGGCTGATATTTTCAATCTCTTTTTGGTAATTGTTTTCTTCCATCAGTCCTCGCTCCTTCTAAGACGATAGTATTCACCCTTCTTTTTCATAAGGAAACTGTGTGTGCCGCGTTCTTTTATACTTCCGCTTTCAAGCACAATTATTTCATCGCTGTCTATTATCGTGGAAAGCCTGTGAGCCACTATTATACAGGTAATTCCAAGATTTTTTATATTGTCCATCACTCTTTTTTCGGTAATGGTATCAAGCGCGCTTGTCGCCTCATCAAGTATCAGTATTGCGGGCTTTTTCACAAGCGCACGGGCTATTTCTATACGCTGACGCTGTCCGCCGGAAAAATTTGCGCCGTTTTCGATTACTGTTTCGTTATAGCCGTTTTTGCGGTTTATAATATCCTCGTGTATGCACGCCGCCTTTGCCGCAGCGGTTATTTCCTCGTAAGGTATGCTGTCATCCCACATTGTTATATTGTCCGCAACAGTCCCATCAAACAGACGCGTATTTTGGCTTACAATAGCTACTTTTGAGTAAAAATAACGGTGATTTATTTCATTAGGCTCCATACCGTCAAAAAGTATTTTTCCGCTTTGCGGTGAGTAAATACCCGCAATCAGCTTTGAAACGGTTGACTTGCCGCTGCCCGACGCGCCTGTTATTGCAACCGTCTGCCCCTTTTTAATCAGCATATCGAAATTGTTAACGGCAGGTTTATCGAGAGAGCTATATCTGAATGTCACATTTTTGAGTTCAACATCTCCGCTTATAAAGCCGCGTTGCATATCATCTTCATCAAGAAATTTGCCGTCTTCCCGATAGTTCATTACATCATCGGTCCTCTGTGCTTCACCTCTTAATGTTTGAATAGCAATTCCTGAGTTTACGGCGCTGCCTACGGGGGACAGGAGCGCTGTCACTACCGCTTGTGCGGCAATTAACATTCCCGTTGTCATATTTCCCCGAAATATTCGGATAATACCTGTTGTAAGTATCAGCACCGAACTGAATGCGTTAAGATATGAATACAGGCTTTCAATGTTTATACCGGTTTTTTCTATACTCATTTTTTCGTTCGCTATTTTTGTTCCCGTTGACATAAGCAGCATAAACACGCCATCTTCAATGCCGCAGGATTTAATCGTTTCTATCCTGTTTACAACACTTGATATTTCACCCTGCAACTTTCCCATATCACGATTATACGGCAATATTTTTTCATTATAGCTTTTTGATGCAAAGAGCATAGCAACAATATTCACCGTTGTAAATAAAATGGCTAAAAACGCTATATTTACATCAAATACAAATGCAAGCATAAGATATATAACTATCTGCAATATGCTTGCCGGTATGGGTAATATCATTTCAGCAAAGCTCATTCCCATACGCATTGTTGCGTTCTGGCGGTTGGCAAGGTCGCCTTCACTCCTGTTTTTGAAAAAATCGATCGGAAGCCTTAATATATGCTCTATAAACCCTGTGTTTATGTCTATATTTAAAACCTGTCCTATACGCGTTTTTATACTGATACTTATTGCCATTGCAACGGCAGATAATACACCTGCACCCAGCAGCACCTGGAAAATAATCTTTAAATTTCTGTCGTTACCCGCAATCAGTATTTTATCTATAAATATTGAGTTAAGAAACAATACCGATACGGTTCCGAGCATTACAATCAGCTCTGTTATAAACAGGAATAGGACTGTGGGCATATACTTTTTAGCAAGTTTGTATATGTAATACTCTTCCTCGCCCGACTTATTTTGTTTTTTAAAACTGTCTCCGGGAGTAAGTTCTATCGCTATTCCTGTAAATGATTTTCTGAATTCCCCGTATGACGCTGTTCTTATTCCGTCAGCCGGATCCGCAATTACAGCGCCTTTCTTGTTAAAGCCGCACAGCACAAGAAAATGATTCATATTCCAGTGTATGATAGCCGGCAATTCTATTTCCTCCGCGTCCTCTGCCTCGATCCTTATAGGATTTGCATTAAGCCCGTGAAGCCGTGCCGCAAGAACAATATTCTTAGCATTAACGCCGTTTCTTGACACATTGCAATCCTGCCGCATTTCTTCAAGCGTAACATTTTTACCGTAATAGGCGAGAATCAT
>CAJOPD010000032.1 GCA_905236685.1 uncultured Clostridia bacterium | reverse complement strand
ATGCTTATTTCGCCGCTGTTTGCGTCCCAGCCGACATTGCAGCCCAATGCCTCGCAGATGGCGCGCAGAGGCACATATGTCAGCCCGTCCTTGTTGCAGGAAGGTGTCGGAAGATTTACGGTGCCATCATCTGTGCAGATTTGATTTCCGCCGGTAGAGAGTGAAACCGTCTTGCCGCAACATTCAGCGGAAGCGGTGTTCGTGCTGCTGTCCCAGCTTACCTTTGCGCCAAGCGCCTCGCATATGCTCCTGAAAGGAACCATAGTGCTTCCGTTTGAGTTATAGGAGGCAATTTTGCAAAGAGAATTCGCAGAATTACCCGCAATTTTGATGTTACAAGCGGCTGAGCCCGAAACGGAAGCCAAGACAACACAGATAGCCGCTATAAAAGACAATGTTTTTTTCATATGTCCATATCCCTTCTGTCCGCAAATTAGGCACAAGCTCACTTTTGGCGGACCGCAAAAGCGAATATACTGCCTGTTAAAATTGTAACACATTAAAAACGGCAAAATCAATGCAAAATATATGGAAAGAAGGGAAGGGACAGGAAAACAAAAAAACGGCAAGCCTTTACGGCTTGCCGTTTTTGGAGCGGAAGACGAGATTCGAACTCGCGACGTTCACCTTGGCAAGGTGACGCTCTACCACTGAGCCACTCCCGCATAGCACAAATATGATAGCACATAAATATTTTTTTGTCAATACCTTTTTTTGCTTGAAAAAAAATGGGTTATGGTGTAAAATATAGACAGCAAAACAAAAGAAAAGGGAAAATAAGATGAAACCTGTTTTAAGCTCGGTATTTGACTTTTTTGAAAACACGCTGTCTGCCCAAAGGCATATAGAAAAAATAGAGCTTTCAAAGCGGCATAAAACTATGCGGCTTGTTTTGTGTGAGCAAATCCCGGAAGATGAGGCGGATTTTATCAAAAATACCCTGCGGGACAATATAGGGCTTGCATATGTCGAGGTTTGCCAAAAGGAAACGGAAGAAAAAATTGAGGAAATTGAGCCTGTAATATACGCATCTGTGCCCAATAAGCCAGCAGACAAACGGAAAAAAGAGAATTTGGGAAAAGCGGAAACAGGCAATATAATAATGGGTCAGGAAATCAAAGGGATACTTGCACCCATTTCGGAAATAACCGAAAACTCCGGAACTGTATGTTTTTCAGGGACGGTGTTTGAAAGCGATATAAGGACTGTAAAGCGCAAAAAAGACGGCAAGGAAATGTGGCTTGTGACGCTTGATGTGACAGATTTTGCAGACTCCGTTACTGTAAAAATGTTCATAACCGAAAAGGATAAGGAAAAGTTTGAAAACATCAAAACTGCCTTTGCAAAGGTAAATAAAAGCGTTGAAAAATCAGGGCTTAAATCAGGCGTAAAGGTCATAATAAGAGGCGTTCCGAAATATGACGATTTTGCAAGGGAAATGGTAGTAAATGCAAGAGATATAAGCTATGCAAAAGAGGAGGAGCCGAAACAGGATAATGCAGAGAAAAAGCGTGTTGAGCTGCATTTGCATACGCAGATGTCGCAGATGGACGCAGTATCCTCGGCGACAAGTCTTATCGAAAGGGCAATATCGTGGGGGCATAAGGCAATAGCGATAACAGACCACGGGGTTGTTCAGGCATATCCCGAGGCCTTAAAGGCGTCAGGCGGCAAAATTAAGGTGATTTACGGTATCGAAGGCTATATGGTAGACGATACCGCCAAAATTGTAAGCGAAAATGCGCGTGAAGCGCTGACAGGGCGCTTTGTGGTTTTTGATTTGGAAACGACGGGACTTTCGGCGGAAAGTGATAAAATAACCGAAATCGGCGCAGTCAAGATAGAAAACGGCAAGATAACGGACAGATTTTCCGGCTTTGTAAATCCCGAAAGACCTATTCCGCAAAAAATAGTGGAACTCACATCAATAACAGATGAAATGGTGGAAAACGCGCCTAAGATTGATGAAATTCTGCCCGAATTTTTTGAGTTTTGCAAAGGCTGTGTGCTGGTAGCGCATAATGCGGCTTTTGACACAAGCTTTATAAAAAATGCGGCCTGCGATTTGGGAATTGAATACAATTTTTCGCACTTAGACACCCTTATGCTTGCAAGGGCGCTTTATCCCGAGCTAAGCAATCACCGCCTGTCAACGCTTAACAAGCATTTGGGCGTACCGCTTTTGCATCATCACAGAGCAGTGGACGACGCAAAGGCGACGGCGGACATTTTTATAAAAATGCTTTCGGAGCTTGAAAACAGGGGTATTTCCGATATATCCCAGCTTAACTTTGAATTTGATATGCGCGCGCTGTCAAAGCGCAATCCCGCAAACCATATAATTCTTTTGGCAAAGAATTTAAAGGGCATACGCAATCTTTATGAAATGGTTTCGGACTCGCATCTTAAATATTTTTACAGAACACCGAGAATTCCCAAAAGCTTAATAGCGGAAAAACGGGAGGGAATAATAGTCGGCTCTGCCTGTGAAGCGGGCGAGCTTTTCCGCGCGGTTGCAGGCGGAAAATCGGATAAAGATATACTTAAAATTTCCGAATTTTATGACTATTTTGAGATACAGCCGATAGGTAATAATGCGTATATGAAGGCGTCGGAGGATTTTCCGGAAGTCACTTGTGATGAGGACTTAAAAAATCTTAATAGGTGCATTGTCGAACTCGGCGTAAGGTGCAAAAAGCCTGTTGTCGCTACCTGCGATGTGCATTTTCTGGACCCCGAAGGCGCCGATTACAGAAAAATCCTGATGCACTATAAAGGTTTTTCCGACGCGGATAATCAGGCACCGCTGTATTTGCGCACAACCGAGGAAATGCTTGAAGAATTTGCGTATCTGGGCGAAGAAAAGGCGTATGAAACGGTTGTCACCAACACGAACAAAATCGCAGACGAAGTTGAAGATATATTGCCGATACCGACCAAAAAATGCCCGCCTGAAATAGAAGGCGCAAAGGAGGATATAATAAATTCTTCAATGAAAAAGGCGGAGGAAATATACGGAAGTCCTTTGCCCGAGCCTGTAAAAGCAAGGATTGATAAGGAGCTCAACTCCATAATCGGCAACGGATTTGCCGTTATGTATAAGATAGCCAAGGAGCTTGTGCAAAAATCGAATAGTGACGGATATCTGGTGGGTTCAAGAGGCTCGGTAGGCTCGTCCTTTGTTGCATATCTTTCGGGAATAACCGAGGTAAATTCACTTCCCGCGCACTATATTTGCCCCAAATGCAAAAATTTTGAGCTGGTAGGGAGTGAAATAGGCGCGTCAGGCTGTGACCTTCCCGATAAGCTTTGCCCAAAATGCGCCACTCCTTATAAAAAGGACGGTCACGATATACCGTTTGAAACATTTTTGGGCTTTAAGGGCGATAAAGCGCCCGATATTGACCTCAATTTTTCGGGCGAATATCAGCCGTATATACATAAATATACCGAGGAACTGTTCGGCGAGGGCTTTGTTTTCCGTGCAGGCACGATAGGAACGGTGGCAAAAAAGACGGCGTTCGGATATGCAAGAAAGTATGCCGAAGAAAAGGGAATAACTATGAGAAACGCCGAGCTTAAAAGGCTGGCAACAGGCTGTGTCGGCGTAAAACGCACCTCGGGACAGCACCCCGGGGGCATAATCGTAGTACCGCACGCCAACAATATTCACGAATTCTGCCCCATTCAGCACCCTGCCGATGATGTAAATTCAAACATAATAACCACTCATTTTGACTATCACGCGATAGACCAAAATCTTCTTAAACTTGACGAGCTCGGGCACGATGACCCGACGGTAATAAGAATGTTGGAAGATTTGACGGGTGTTGACGCAAGAAAAATACCGCTTGCCGAAGAAAAAACTATGAGCCTGTTTTTATCGGGCGATGCCCTTAACATAAAAAAAGGGTATGATATCGGTACAAAGCTGGGCACATACGCGGTACCCGAATTCGGCACAAAATTTGTGCGCCAGATGCTTACCGATACAAAGCCGACGACCTTTTCGGAGCTTGTCAGGATTTCGGGACTTTCGCACGGGACAGATGTATGGCTTGGAAACGCTCAGGAGCTTATACGCGGGAATTACTGCGATTTGTCGCACGCAATATGCGCAAGAGACGATATAATGATTTACCTCATATCACACGGGGTTGAGGCAGGTCACGCATTTACCATAATGGAAAATGTGCGAAAGGGTAAGGGCTTAAAACCTAATGACGAGGAGGCTATGAAAAATGCGGGAATACCCGATTGGTATATGGCTTCCTGCAAAAAAATCAAGTATATGTTCCCGAAGGCGCACGCGGTTGCGTATGTTATGATGGCGTTCAGAATAGCATATTTTAAAGTTTACTATCCAAAGGAGTTTTATATAGCGTATTTTTCGGTGCGTGCCGATGATTTTGACGCAGCAACTATGACGGGCGGAATTGATGTTGCAAAAAAAGCGCTTGATGAGATAAATATGCGCAAAAACAATGGCAGCGCAACGCAGAAGGACGAGAATATGATAACCATTTTGGAGGTTTGTATTGAGATGTACGCGCGCGGCGTGGGCTTTACGCCGATTGATATCTATAAATCGGACGCAACAAAATTCCTGCCGACAGAGGACGGAATTTTGCCGCCGCTTAACGCCTTTTCGGGTATGGGCGACAATGCCGCGCGGTCGATAGTGGAGGCGCGCAAGGACGGCGAATTTAAAACGATTGAGGATTTTAAATCGCGTACAGCGGTAACAAAAACGGTAATAGATATGCTTGTAAAGGACGGGTGCTTAAATCTTCCCGAAAGCAATCAGGTATCGCTGTTTGACTAAAATAAAAAATAACGGCAGAGCATTAGTGCCCTGCCGTTACAGACTGTCGAAAAAGTCGCCAGACCGCAGTAATTTATTTACTTCTGTGTTTGGCGCCTTTTTTTTGATTTTTACTTTTGTGAAATGTGTCACTTCTTTAAAAAGCACTTTATTTTCTGCTTTTGCCGATTTCAAGCTCTACCGTACCGTCGTACGCCGACGAGCCTAAAATCGACAAATCTGCCTTCCTTTTTCGGCATCTGCGAGCGTGTCGAGGGTTTATCGACACGCTCTAACGGCAGAGCATTAGTGCCCTGCCGTTATTTTATTTTCTTACCGTTATAACTCTTACAACGCCTCCCGTTTTGTCGGAGTATATGCTTACCGACGGTGAGGACAGCTTTTCCAGCTCATCTACCGTAATCAGTTTGACGCTGGAAATATTGCTTATATCCGCTATCTGAACATCATCGGAAAGGCTGTAAACCTTGCCGCCGACCGATATGCGTCCGCCGTCTATGGCGTCCGGACGGGTTGATGTTGTCAGCTTTTTAAGCGGAAGTATTTTGGAAATTTCTCCGTTTTCTATGCGGTAGCTTACCGCATCGCCTGCCGCAGTTGAAATACGGACTGACGAGCCGTAGGAGGTGATATTGCCGTTTGAGAAAATCTTATAGCCCGTGGTGGTTTCGCCCGACTTTATAAATCCTGCAACAACGCCGAAACTGTCGGTATTTTCAAAGCCGTCAACATATAAAATTGCAATATCGCCGAAGCTGTTTCCCGAAACGGCGTTTATTATCTGGTTTTCCAAAAGCTTTGTTGCGGTAATGCTGTCAAAATTCAAAAGCTCGCAAGCCGCAACTACTGCATTTTTATCGGAGGTACGCTGAATTATTGCCGCGTCTTTTAATACATATTTCCCGTTTATTGTGCGGCTGTTTCGGTCCACATCGCCCGCATAACTGTCCGCCGAATTAAAGGATTGCTTGTTTAGTATTGCGGCGCCGTTTTTATAGCTAACCGACACAAAATCGCCGATATTGTCATTATAAAGCCTGTTTGTGACGAGGGTATGCTCCTCGCCGTCCGCCATAAACAGAGTTGCCGTGTATTCGCTGTTTCCTTTGTTGTCGCCTTCTTCTGCAATACGCATACCGCTCTTTAATATGACGCCGTATGCAGAATAATCAAAGCCCTGCGCATTGTCGGTAACAAACGCGATTTTTCCGTCCTTGCCCAAAAGCAAGGTAATCTTATCGCCTATGTTAAATGCGCCTGCGGAGGCATTTAATCTGTCTGTCGCCGCGCTGTAACCTATTTCGTATGATTTTCCGCCGACTGTGACGCTTTCCACATATGCCTTTGACGGATAAGCGGAATAATATGTGCCCGTGACCTTTTTCGCATATACATCAATCACATTGGTTTTTGTGTTGTAATAGACCACATCGCCTGCTTTTATATCGGAAAGCGACGCCGCCTCGCCGTTTCGGTATACTGTAAGATTTTCCGATTTTATCGGTATTGTGCCCAAATATTCATCATCATTTGTGTAATTTTTAGATGCAAGTACGGGCGATATGCTGTTAAAGCTTCCGACAACGGCAATATTCCACAGTCCGTAGCTGTTTCCGTAAAAGGTTATGTCAGTTCCGCTCGTAATGCGTGCCTTTGCCTGCGAAAGCGTCATCTTGTCGCTGCCCAGATAAACGGTAAAGCCTTCATCTGCATTGTAAGAGCTTTTTAGCCCTTCGGCCGTAGTATACTCTATCGTGTTTCCCGTCAGCTTGTTTACCGAGCCGGAAACGGAGGCAAGCTTTTCGCCCTCAGAATATTCACGGACGGTTGCGAGGTATCCGTTTTTGTTGATTACGGCAAAGTTATACATATCCCCGGAGGCTGCCGAAAGCTGCGTATGCTTTAAATAGCTTGAAGCGCTGTTTTGTTTGAGATTTCCCGCAAGAACGGTAACGCTGTCGCTTTCCGAGCTGTTGCCGAGGATTAGGGCGTCCTTTAAAACGGTGAAGCCTGTCGTTTCAAGATAGGTATCGGTGCCGTAAGACGCCGAAGGCTTTGCAAAAAGCGCTCTGTCCACCAAAACTGCCGCCACCTTCCGCGTTACTTCTGTATCTGCGGATAGGTTCATACCGCTTAAAAGTCCCAAAGAGCCTGAGGCGGACATATAATTATCGGGCCAGAAGTAGCCTACCTCGTCCTCGTTGTATCCAAGCGTGCGCAAGAGGATTGTTACCGCCTCCGAAACTTTGATTGTGTTTTGAGGGCGGAAGGAGCCGTCGGCATATCCAGATAAAATATCGCGGTTTACCGCATATCTTATATAATTTGTGTACCAGCTGGCAATATCCACATCAAAAAATCCCGTGAGCCCCGTGCTCGACTTTGCCTCGTCCTCCTTGTTCATCATACAAACGACGATTTTAGTAAATTCCGCGCGGGTAATAGTATTGTCGGGGCGGAAGGAGCCGTCCTCATAGCCCGAAAGTATACCGAGGTCTTGAAGTCTCAGCGCCGAAACCGCAAAATCCTCCTTTTCCGAAAAATCGGAGTAGGAAGCATTGACAGCAGTCACAAGACTTACAAAAACTGCCGAGGCAATTATAATTGATAAAAACTTTTTCATATTTTTTGCTCCTTTTGTTTACTCTGAACGCAAAGCGTCTATCGGGTGAAGCTTTGCCGCTTTTTTTGCGGGGGCAATACCGAAGAAAATTCCGATAAAAAGCGAAAAGCCGAAGGCAATAAGTATCATACTCGCTTTTGCCACGAACTGAATACTTATGAGCTTGCATACCAAGCTTCCCAAAGCCATTCCGACCAAAATCCCTATGGCTCCGCCCATAGAACTCAAAATCGCCGATTCTACAAGAAATTGAAGAAGAATATCGGTCGTCCGTGCGCCTATCGCCTTTCTTATGCCGATTTCGCGGATACGCTCGCTGACCGAAACGGTCATTATATTCATAATTCCTATTCCGCCGACAATCAGGGAAATCGCGGCAATACCCGCAAGCATTGCGGTAAGCGTACCCATAATCTCGCTGATAGTGTCCAGCATTTCGGCAACGCTTGCAACGGAAAATCCGCTGTCGGTACCGAGTTTTTTTGTTATGTACGCTTTAAGCTCTCTTACCGCCGCATCTACCGCCTCTTCGCTGGTGGCGTTAAAGTAAAACGAGGTTATGTTTTTGTTTTTCAAAAACCGCATAGCAGTCGTATAAGGAATTGTAACCGAGTTGTCGCTTGACGATTCCGAGGAATCACCGAGCTCTTTATATGTTCCGACTATTTTAAAGGGTGTGCCGTTAAGCTTTACCGTTTCGCCTATGGGATTTGCTCCGCCGAAATACTCCTTTACGATGTATGAGCCGACAATACAGACATATGAGCGGTTTTTTACATCATATTCCGAAATAAAGCGCCCCGTTTCAACATTAGTGTCCTTTATATCCGCATAGGAGGCGTCATATGCGGAAAACATCGCGGTAGTGTTTTCGCTCCCGTGCTTTAAAAGCACCGTGCCCGATATGGAGGGCGACATAGCTTCCACAAGGTCGCCGTTTTCATCAAGAAATTCCTGCATATCCGAAAGGCTTATGCGCCGTGTCGAGCCGCCCCAGCCTCCGCGCGACATTGAAACGGTAATCATTCTTGTGCCGAGCGAGGAAAGGGAGTCGGTTATCGACGAGGTCGCGCCGTTTCCTATACCCGTAAGGATTATAACAGACGCCACGCCTATTATTATGCCGAGCATAGTAAGGGCGGAACGCCCTTTGTTGCCCATAATACTCTTTATTGACATTTTAAAGGACTGTGACAGCTTTGAAAGGTTCATACACCGCCACCTCCTTCAATATCGCCTCTGTTATCGACATCGCTGGTTATTTTGCCGTCACGGATTGTAATTATCCGCTCCGCTTGCTTTGCGATATTTAAATCGTGGGTTATTATGACTATTGTGTTGCCTTCCTCGTGCAGCTTATGTATCATCTGCATTATTTCCGCACCCGATTTTGAATCGAGAGCGCCTGTCGGCTCGTCGGCAAGGATAAGCGACGGATTTGCCGACAAAGCGCGTGCGACCGAAACCCTTTGCTGCTGACCGCCCGAAAGCTCAGTCGGCTTGTGCATAGCCTTATCGGCAAGCCCGACCTTTTCGAGCGCGGACATAGCCATTTCCTGCCGTTTTCCCGCGGGTATTCCCCTGTAAATCAAGGGAAGCTCGACATTTTCAAGTGATGAAAGCTTTGCCAATAAGTTATATTGCTGGAATATAAACCCGATTTTTTGATTTCTGAGGTCTGCGAGCTGGTTATCGGTCATTTCGCTTGCGTCAACCCCGTCAATGAAATATTTTCCGCTTGTTGCGACATCAAGACAGCCGATAATATTCATAAGCGTTGATTTTCCCGAGCCCGACGGTCCTATAACCGAAACGAACTCGTGCGGCTTTATATGAAGGCTTACGCCGTCGAGCGCACGGACTTCATTATCGCCCATTTTATATATTTTTCTGATATTTTCCAATCTTATCATAGAGCTGTCCCTTATCTCATACCGCCGCCCATATTGCTCGGCGGTCCGCCCATATTTCCGCTCGGACGGCTGCCGCCCATACCGCCGCCGTAACCGCCGTTCATACCGCCCATACCGCTCATCATACCCAAGCCGTTAGAGGTGGAAAGGGTATTTTGGCGGTAGATTTCCTGTCCTTCGGAAAGACCTGAAATTACTTCGGTAAGGTCTTCGTTTGAAATGCCCGTCTTTATTTCGACGGCAGTATATCCCTGCGGTGCCTCGGGAGTGAAATCACGGGCTTTTTTGCTGTTTTTATCGCTGTCCGTCGGCTTTTTAGATGTATTTTTGGATTTATCCTGTGTTTTTTCTCCGCTCTTTACGAATACAAAGCTTTTGCCGCCGACGGTTTTAATGTCCTCGGTAGGAATTACAAGCACATTTTCCGCCGATTCGGTTATCACGCTTGCGTCGATATTCATACTCGGGCGCAAATTGCCCGGTTCATCTATAACCACCTCGGCAGAATATGTGGTGACGCCGTTTTGCGCCGTTCCTTCCACTGATATTGTGGTTATGTATCCCAAAAATGTTTCGTCGGGGAGGGCGTCGCAGGTAATTGACACCTGCTGACCTTCCGAAACCTTGCTGATGTCAAGCTCGTCTATCGAAAGTTCAAATTTCAGTTTTGAAATATCGGCAACCACCATCATAACGGTTTGGGCGGTTGTTTTGTCGATAGTATCGCCCGTCTTTGATTTTTTTGTTATAACCGTGCCGCTGATTGGTGAGGTTATATTGTAATCTTCAAGGTCTTTTTCGGTCTGGCGCATTGAAAGGCTTGCGCTTTTATATGAAAGCGTGCTGTCGGTAATTCTGTCATCAACAGAGTCGCTTGTAAGCACCATAATAACAGTGCCCTTTGTCACATAATCGCCGTCTTTGTAATAAACTTTTGAAACGGTGCCGTCCGTTTCGGCATAAACAGCAGAGGACGCCAGATTTTGTACCGTTCCGCCGCCCGAGCTGACATTTCCGCCTATCGCCCCGCCGACAGTCATACCGGCATAAAAAACACCCGGGTTTTTAAACTGCACCGTTACGCTGTAAACCGCTGTTCCGCCGCTTCCCGCACTGCTTGCGGAGGAAATATGCGTTACCGTTCCAGTAACCGAGCTCATATGCTTTGAACTTGTTACCGTTGCGGTATCGCCTATATGAATAGAGCCCACCTGCGCCGAAGTAAAGGGGAGCACGACCTCAAAATTGTCGTTGTCGGAAATATCCGCTATTTTTGTGCCCGTTTTTACTTCCTGACCGGTTTTTAAGGTAAATCCCGATATTGTACCGTTATTTTTTGCTTTTATGTATAGCTTGTCGCGTTCTTCAAGGGCGTTTTTGTAACTGTTTTCGCTTTGCTCCAAGGCAAGACGCTGTCTTTCAACGGTCAAATCGCTGCTTGATGTATCGAACCCGTAAAGGAGGTCGCCTGCGGAAACGCTGTCGCCGACATCAAAGGGACAGTAAACTATGTCGCCGCTCACCTTTGGTATTATCTCAAACCTTTCGTAAGGCTCAACGGCGGCGCTTCCCGTTATTGTCACCTTAACATCGCCGTAGGTCACAAGGTCGGTCTCGCGGACCGCAAAGGGCGAAGATTTTTTACTTTTTGAAAAGGCAGAAAAAATCACTATGAGCAAAACCAACAGAATTACCCATATGATAATATTCCTTTTAGAAGGCTTAAAAAAGCCCTTAATGTTGAATTTTGAAAAAAATGATTTGCCTCTCTTCAAAACAGCACCTCCCAAATGTATCATTTTGCAAATATATTAACATAAAATTATTTTTTTGATGTGTATAAGCTGTAAACAATTTGTGAACAAAACTATTTTAGCCGTGCAATAATCGTTTTGCATAAAATTCCCACAATGCCTCCGACAATAATCCCCGACAATAAAAGAACAGGGAGATAATAAAATGCCGAAAGGGAGCGGAGTATAACCGCTGCCGCAAGAATTTGCCCGACATTGTGAAAAACGCCGCCTGCCATACTGGCGCCGATTTCGCTTAAATCAAACTGTAACGCTGAAATCATAGCCAAAAAGCTGAGTATGCCTCCCGAGACGGAGTAAAAAAAGCCGTTCATACCCGAGAACAAGAGCGAGCATACCAAAACCTTTATAATAAGAACAAAAAAAGCGTCGCTTTTATTCATTTTAAGGAGCGCGAAAAGCACCACAATATTGGAAATCCCGAGCTTTACACCTGGGATTGCAACAGGAAACGGAAAAAGGCTTTCAATGTAGCCGAAAACTACCGAAAGCGCACCTAAAACGGCTATGTATGCAATTCTTGCCGATTTCATCATCTCACCACCGTATCAATTTCAGATTTTTTTATAACTTCAATCACTACCTTGTTCGGAAGGCATATGATTTTTTTTGAGGAATTGCGTATCCTGCCCTGATGTATGCAGAGCTTATCGGGACAGGAGGCGTATTTCATATAAACCGTGCCGTTTTCAATTACCGCAGTATTTGTATCGTTTATGGGTATTTCGCAGTTTTCTGAAAGCGGTTTTTCCGAAAAGAGCCTGCCGTCGACCGTGATTTTGACGGTATCGCCGCCCTTTGCGGTGTATTTCATAACAGGATAGGATACCGCAAGGACAAAAAGCACAAAAAGTATAAAAAAGAAATCGTTTTTTTTCACGGTATCCTCCTTCAAATTCACAGATTATTTACAATCAGTTCATAGGGCTGACATAATGATATGCTATTATATGCTTGTAAGTACAGAACTTACAAAATACCTTCCCCTTAATATTCTTTGAAAAAGCCGCGCACGCACAAGCGCAGCTTTTTCTTTTAAATTATAACATTTTTTCGGGAAATTGCAACATAATAAAGACATATTGACATAAAATGAGAGTTGATATATAATATACAAAGCATAAAAAGCAGAGGTAGAAGAGATTGAAACATAGAAGAGCGAAGAAAAAGTTTTCAGGGAAGAAAAGGCTTGCAATTTTCGGTATTTCCCTGACTGTTTTAATAGTAGCATTTTTGGCGGTTATGGGTTTTGGCGGCCTTTTTTCGCCGAGCGAATATGTTGATGAGGAAAACCTTGCGGAAGTGGATAAACAGACAGGCAAGATAAATATTTTGGTTGTCGGGCTGGACAAGGACGGGTTCAGGACAGATACAATACTTATCGCCACATACGATATGGATAATGATATTGTAAATGTTCTTTCAATACCGCGCGATACCAGAATGTATGTAGGCGGAAACTATCAAAAGATAAACTGTGCGTATGCAATCACCAAAAACGGCAAGCGTAACGGAATAAACGGCACGATTGAGGCGGTTACGCGCCTTACGGCAATCCCGATAAATTATTATGTCGAGTTTACATTTGAGGCGTTCAGGGATATGATTGACGCGCTGGGCGGAGTGGATTATGATGTTCCGCAGAATATGAACTATGACGACCCGTACCAAGATTTGCATATTCATCTTGTAAAAGGATATCAGCACCTTGACGGCGATAAGGCGGAGCAGTTTGTCCGTTTCAGGAAATATCCTATGGGCGATATCGACAGGGTAAAGGCACAGCAAAGCTTTATAAAAGCACTTGCCGAGCAGAAATTAAACGCTTCGGTGATAGTCAAATTGCCCGATGTTTACAAGGTGTTGCAAAATAATGTCAAAACAAACTTCAAATCCGGAGATGTAGTAAAGTATGCGGTAAATCTCAAAGATTTGGAAAGTGATAACATAAACACCTACTCTATCCCGGGCGTTGCGGACAGCGAAAGCTACGGAGCGTCATACTGGATTGCCGATATGGCGGAATTAAAGACTTTGATTGAAGAAACTTTTGGATATGACGCGTCCAAAATAACCATTCATTCAGCAGACGGAAAGAGTATATCAAAAGATGTCAAAAAAGTTAAGACGGAGGAGCAGGTAAAGGAAGAGGAAAGCAAGGCGGCGGCACCGTCTTCTGCCGAAACGAAAAATACCGAAACCAAAAAAACCGAAACGAAAAAAACGGAAGTAAAAGCTCCCGAAAAAAAGACGGAAGTTAAACCATCACAGGAAAAGACGGAAGTCGGCACTAACGAAGTTTCCGAAAAAACAGAGACTGCCGAGAAAACGGAAACCGAAAAGAATACAAAAAAGGAAATAGTAAGACCGAGCGCAAATCCCGTTGCGGAATAAGGAGAGAGCAAAAGTGAAGAGAGCAAGACCTAAGGGTAAAGCAAGGACAGCAAAGAATAAGGATAATGAAAAATCCTTGCGTAATGAACCGATAATAAATAGCGGAGCGGACAGTAGGACAGACGAGCCGTATGACAGCATTATTGATGAGATACAGGCGGAGAAGAAAACCGGCGTCAAAACACCTGCCAAAAAGGTGAAAAAGAAACGAAATACCAAAAAGACATTTTATGCAGTGCTTTTAATAATTCTGGCATTTATCGTTATAGCTATGGGCACAAATATGTTTGATGACGACGATATTTTAGCACCTTTAGAGGACGGCAAAATCAATGTGCTTATGGTTGGCGTAGATGAGTCGGGACTGAGGACAGACGCTATTATGGTAGCGTCATATGATGCAAATTCCGGCGAAGTCAATCTTTTGTCTGTGCCGAGGGACACAAAGGTATACATAACAAACAAAAATGCAACACGCAAAATTAACGCAGTTCACGCAATGCTGAGCGAAGGCGACAACAAAAAAATCCTCGGCGTACAGGCGACTGCTGAGGCGGTAACTCAGCTTACGGGTATTCCGATAAACTATTATATTGAGTTTTCCTTCCTTTCGATAGACCACCTTTTTGACAGCTTGGGAGGAGTGACATACGATATTCCCGATGTCGAGGGAAAGGGCAGGGGTATGAATTATGATGACCCGTATCAGAACCTGCATATTCATTTAAAGCCCGGGGAGCAGACGCTTACGGGAAATCAGGTACAGCAGTTTTTGCGATACAGAAAGAGCAATTACGGCGTCGGAACGGGAAGCGATACCGACCGTGTAAAAAGACAGCAGGAATTTTTGAAGGCAGTAGCTGACCAAAAGCTTAATATTGCGCTTTTAACCAAAATCCCGACCATATATTCCCAGCTGTCAAAGGAGATTAAGACAAATATCTCAATGGGAGATATTACGAAGTACATACGCTATCTTAACAAGATTTCGGGCGAGAACATACATAGTTTCAGCCTGCCCGGCGAAGATAAAACAATAGGCGGCGCGTCATATTTTGTATGTGATTTGGCGGCCACAAAGACGCTTGTCAGTGAAAAATTCGGCATAAACGGCGAGCTTAGCGACAGGATAACGCTTTCGGGCAAAAATCCGCAGACGCCGTTAAAGGCGGGAAATATGTCAAAATCGGCAGCAGTACCGCAGGAAACTCAGGAGAAAAAAGAGGAAAAACCGAAGGAACCCGAAAAGAAAGAGGAGGAAAAGCCGAAGGAGGAAGCACCCAAGGAGGAACCGAAGAATACAACGCCTCCCGTTGAGCCCAACAAAACACCTCTTGAAGAGATATATAATCTTGACGAATAAAAAAATTTACAAAAACTATTGCATTTTTTGTAATATGTGGTATAATAACTATGCTAATAGATGTTTTCTAAGGAGTGGGCAGTCGCCCACTCTTTGATTTTACGAGGTGATTTGTTTGGCTAATGATGCGGTAAAACTTGCGCTTGGCATAGGCGACGCTGTTGCGGAAAAACTGGGTGTGAGCGTTATTGACGCGGAGTTTAAGAAGGAAGCGGGCAAGCAGTATTTAAGGATTTTTATCGATAAAGAAGGCGGCGTCGGAATTGACGATTGCGAAGCCTTTTCGAAGGCATTTGAGGCGGAATTCGACAAGCTCGACCCGATAAAAACCGAGTATACGCTTGAAGTATCTTCCCCCGGGCTTGAACGAAAGCTCAGGTCGCAGCGCGAGTTTGACTATTTTAAGGGAAGAATGGTCAGCGTAAAGCTTTTTGCCGAGCAGAACGGGCTGAAAGAGTTTTGCGGCACGCTTTTGGACTTTGACGGCAAAACGGCAAGGATAGATTATCTCGGAGACATTATTCCGGTAAATATAAAAGAAGCGGCGTATATTAAGCTGTATTTTGAATTTTAGAAAGGTTGGATTAGAAAAATGAATGAAGAACTTTTAAGCGCTCTTTCCGATTTGTGTAAGGAAAAGGGTATCGACAGCTCGGTTATTTTGGAGGCATTATCGGCGGCGTTGGTTGCGGCATACAAAAAGAATTTTGCGTCTGCACAGAATGTGCGCGCAGAGGTGGACAGCAAAACGGGTAAAATAAGCGTTTATGCGCAAAAGACCGTTTCCGAGGAGGTAACGGACCCGCAGCTTGAAATATCCTTAAAGGACGCCCAAAAAATCAGCAAAAAATATGAGCTGGGCGATATAGTAAACATTGAAGTAACACCCGCGGATTTCGGAAGAATTGCGGCGATGACGGCAAAACAGGTAGTAACGCAGAGAATAAGGGAAGCGGAGCGCGGAAATATTTTCAGCGAATATACGCAGAAGGAAAATGATGTCCTAACAGGCAAAATCGACCGTATGGAGCGCGGGAACATATTCGTCGACATAGGCAAGGTAGAAGCGATTTTGCCCGAAAGAGAGCAGGTAGACACAGAGTATTACGAGGTCGGCAGACCGATTAAGTGCTATGTCAGCGAGGTCAAAAACGGAACAAAGGGAACGCAGATAGTTCTTTCAAGAACGCATCCGGGGCTGGTAAGAAGGCTGTTTTTCCAGGAAGTGCCTGAAATTCAGGACGGACTTGTGGAAATCAAATCGGTTTCCCGTGAGCCGGGGTCAAGAACAAAAATAGCGGTTTATTCGGAAAATCCCGATATTGATGCACAGGGCGCCTGCATAGGACCAAGAGGTTCAAGGGTACAGGCGGTCAGCGATGAACTGAATTTTGAGAAAATTGATATCGTAAAATGGAGCGAAGACCCCATAGAATACATTTCAGCGGCACTCAGCCCGTCCGAAGTGCTTTCGGTAGAGGCAAACGAGCAGGAAAAGACGGCAAAGGTAACCGTGCCCGAAAATCAATTGTCCTTAGCAATAGGAAAATCGGGGCAGAATGTACGGCTGGCGGCAAGACTTACGGGCTGGAAGATTGATATTTCGGCGGGAAAGGAATAATATATGCATATACCCGAGAGAATGTGTGTGGCTTGCAGAAAAATGAAACCCAAAGCCGAGCTTATACGGATTGTAAAAAACGGCGATACCGTTCTGATTGACGGTAGCGGCAAAAAAAACGGCAGAGGCGCATACATTTGTAAAAATGAGGAATGTATAAAAACCGCAAAAACCCGCCGCGCACTTTCAAAGCATTTTAAAACTGCGGTATCCGACAGTCTTTATGAAGACGCAGCAGAGGCGATAGAAAATGAATAAAGTGCTTGGAATGTTAGGGCTTGCAAAACGCGCAGGCAAGGTTACATCGGGTGAGTTTCTGTGTGAAAAGGCGGTTAAAAACGGTGAGGCAAAGCTCATTATAATCGCCGCAAATATTTCGGAAACCGCAAAAAAGTCGGTGATTAACACTTGCCGTCATTACGGCGTAGAATATATAGTATTTGCCGAGGCAGAAGAGCTTGGAAAAGCAATAGGCAAGGACAGCAGAATGGTTGTTTCGGTGAATGACGACGATTTTAAGAATGCAATTTTGTCCAAAATAGAAAGGATTGATGAACAATATGGCAGATAACGGCATTAAAATAAGCCAAATCGCAAAGGACCTGAAAGTTACGAGTAAGGATATAACCGAAAGGCTCGCGGCGTTCGGTGTAACGGTAAAGGCAACATCTCCTCTTACCGAGGAACAGCTGGGGCTTATTTTTGATATTTATACAACATTATACGATGTCGGCGATGCACCTATTGAAAAACCGCCGCTTGAAGAAATGCCCAAACCCGCCGAGGAGCCGCAGGAAAAGCCGAAGGAGGAGACCAAGGCGGAACCTGAGAAAAAGGCGGAGCCGAAAAAGCAGGAGAGAAGAAAACCGCAGCAGAAAACCCTGCAAAAGAGCAGAAAAATCGGCGAACAGGTCATTGAGATACCTCAGGACAATAAAAAAGAATATGTAATTTCCGCCGACGACGCCAAAAAGGTTCGTTATGTGGATACAAGAACTTCAACGGTTGAGCTTGATAAAATTGCGTCAAGAGAGCGGCTGGAAAATATGGTTAACGACGCTGATGTTTCCAAGCTCGAAAGAGGCGGCAAAAAGCAGCAGTTCGGTAAAAAACAGCAGGTAAAGGAAAAGGATTTCAAACCGAAGGAAGCGCCGAAGAAGAAGGAAAAGCAAATACCGACCGAGATAGAAATCCCCGAAACGATAACCGTCGGCGAGCTTTCCTCAAAGCTTGGAAAGGGAGCGGCAGAAATCGTCAAAAAGCTGATGATGCTCGGCGTTATGGCAACTATTACGCAGTCGATTGATTTTGATACAGCGGCTTTGATTGCGGCAGATTTCGGTGTTGACGCAAAGCCGGAAATAATTATAACAAAAGAGGACATACTCTTTAAAGAGGAAGAGGATAAGCCTGAGGATTTAAAACCGCGTCCGCCTGTGGTTGTTGTTATGGGTCATGTAGACCACGGCAAAACCTCGCTTTTGGACGCAATCCGTCATACATCGGTAACCGATACCGAGGCGGGCGGTATAACCCAGCATATCGGCGCGTACAGCGTGCGGCTCGGCGACCGAGATATAACATTTTTGGATACGCCGGGACACGAGGCATTTACTACTAT
>CAJOPD010000031.1 GCA_905236685.1 uncultured Clostridia bacterium | reverse complement strand
AGGGCATAGGCAGAGGTCAGGCGACAGCCCTGATAGATGTCTGCAAAGCACGAAATGAATATTTTAAAAAGAAGGGCGTTTATATCCCGATTTGTTCGGACGGCGGAATAGTGCACGACCACCATATGACGCTTGCGCTTTCAATGGGCGCTGACTTTATTATGCTGGGAAGATATTTTGCAAGGTTTGATGAAAGCCCCTCAAATAAGGTCAGCATAAACGGAACATACTATAAAGAATACTGGGGCGAAGGCTCGGCAAGGGCAAGAAACTGGCAACGTTATGACTTGGGCGGTGAAAATAAGCTCTCCTTTGAAGAAGGCGTTGACTCATATGTACCTTATGCGGGTTCCTTAAAAGATAATGTTGAGATTTCTTTGAGTAAGGTGCGTTCGACTATGTGTAACTGCGGAGCGCTCACAATCCCCGAACTTCAAGAAAAGGCAAAGCTCACGCTTGTTTCCGAAACCAGCATAGTAGAGGGCGGAGCACACGATGTAATACAAAAGGATCAGAATTCAACCATAAAATAAAGAAAAGCAGCAGATAACTGCTGCTTTTTAAATTTCGTCTGTATTTTTGTCTTTTTGTAATATTTCGCGCCGCTTTTGACGGCGTTTTTCGCGGCTTACTAAAATTGCCATATTTATTTCGCCGCCGACAAGAAAAATAATCATACAGGAATATACCCATAGCATAATAAGCACGATTGCGGCAAGGCTTCCGTAGATATAGGAGTAGTTGGCAAAGTTTTCGATATAGTATGAAAACAGGAAGGAAAACAGCATCCACGCAAATGTTGTGAAAATCGCACCGTGCATATGATTTTTAAGATGCAGCTTTTTCCCGGAAAATGCCATATACAAAAGCGAAAAGGTAAAAATAAGCAAAAGTAAGGAAAAAATCCATTTAAGCCAGCCTGTTCGGCTGAAAATCAAGTGCCAAACGCCCGACTGTAAATCCAAAAAGTGTATAATGGAATTTCCAAACACGAAAACAGTTAGGTAAAGTATCATAATTATGATAAATATAAATGTGTATAGAAAACTTGCAAAAATGTCCAGAAAAACTGTTTTTCGCTTGGGAGAATGATAGACATTTCTCGTCCCGCGCTCGATAGCCTGAATTCCTCTTGAAGCTGTCCAGATTGATGATACTGCGGAAATTGAAATCACAGAGCCTGAAACCTTATAAAAAATTTCGTGGATAATATTTTCAAAAGACGGAATTACGATTTCGGGCAAAAATGATGACGCTATAATTACTATATCGCTCTCACTTACCGGAAGGATAAACTTTGCAAGCGACAAAAGCATCATTATAAATGGTATTGACGATATAATGATGTAAAAAGATGCCTGGGCGGAGTACATATAGACATTATCGCGAGCAATCGCGCGTATCAGATTAAAAATCTTAGTTTTTGTGTTCATAAAACTCTCCAAGTTCAAGTCTCATTACAATTATTATTCCCAAAAAATAAAACTATGCAATTATACCACAATAAAAAGCCGATGTCAAATTTTAAAAATGGCACAAAATAGAAAAATATACTTGTACTTTTCAAACTTTTGTTGTATAATAGTATAGATATATTGTGGGGTAGTGATTTGTGATATGTTTAATATAGTACTTGTTGAGCCTGAGATACCTCAAAACACGGGAAATATCGCAAGAACCTGCGCGGCAACGGGCAGCAGATTGCATATAGTAAAGCCGATGGGTTTTGAGATAGACGATAAAAAATTAAAGCGCGCAGGGCTCGATTACTGGCATCTTTTAGGCGTTACATACTATGAAAATCTTGACGATTTCTTTACAAAAAACAGCGGCGGGCGTTACTTTTATTCTACTACAAAAGGGCTTAATACCTATTCGGAGGCGGAATTTAAGGACGGGGACTTTATTCTTTTCGGAAAGGAAACAAAAGGACTTCCCGAGGAACTTTTAAAGAAAAATAAGGATTTTTGTATAAGGATACCGATGATTGACGAGGCGAGGAGCCTGAATCTTTCAAATTCGGTTGCTATTGTGATATATGAGGCTCTTCGCCAGACGGGATTTGAACAGCTGAAAACGGAGGGCGCTCTTACAAAATTTGAGTGGTAGGTGATAGCTATGAAACGAGTAAAAATATTTGTTGATACAGGCGCGGACATTTCTGAGGAAATCGCAAAGAAGTATGACATCGACATAATAAATTTCCTTTGCATTTTCGGCGAAAAATCATATGTAGCAGGCGAGGAGCTTTCCAACAGCGAATTTTACGAAAAACTGCAAAATTCCGAGGAGCTTCCCAAAACCTCACAAACTTCGCCTGCCGTTATGTATGAAAAGCTTTCAGCTGCGGCTAAGGAATATGACAGCGTTGTGTTTTTTACAATTTCAAAAAATGCAAGCGGAGAATACAACAATGCGAGAATGAATGCGGAAATCATTAGGGAAGAAAATCCCGACTGTGACATCAGAATTGTTGATACTATGACATTTTCCGCATACATAGGCGAAACGGCAATAAAATTCCGCGAGCTTTTGAATGAAGGGCTTGATGTTGACGAGGCGCTTGATGGGGCGCTTAAAATGCTTTCATATTACGAGGTGTATATTCTTGTTGACTCCCTTAAATTTTTGGAAAAGGGCGGAAGAATTAAAAAAACAGCAGCAATAGTGGGCGAGCTTTTGGAAATAAAGCCTGTTTTAAGTATAAGGGACGGACTTATTGAGCCGATAGAAAAAATCCGCGGCAAGAAAAAAATGATAAAAAAGCTTGTTGAATTGATAAGCGAAAGCGAAGAATTTGATGATAAGAGCAAGGAATTTATCATAGTCGAATCAAACAAGGACTATGGCGACGAGGCGGAAACTCTGCTTTTGGACACATTTGAAGGCGCAAAAATTAACAGGCGTTATGAATTCGGACCGATAATCGGCACGCACATAGGAAACGGTGCGTTGGCAATTTTATTTAAAAGGAAGAATTAGATATGAAGTATATTGTAGTTTTGGGCGACGGAATGGCAGACCGTGCAATTCCTGAATTTGACGGGAAAACGGTGCTTGATGTCGCAAATAAACCTAATATTGATTATATGTCGGAAAAGGGCGAGTTGGGAATGGTAAAAACTGTGCCCGACGGCTTAAAACCAGGCAGTGATGTAGCAAACCTTTCGGTACTTGGGTATGATGTCACAAACTGCTATACGGGGCGCTCACCGCTTGAAGCGGCAAGCATCGGAGTAGACTTAAAAGATAACGATGTCACATTCAGGGCAAACCTTGTGACGCTGTCAGATGACGAGCCCTTTGAAAATAAGGTTATGCTTGACTATTCAGCAGGCGAAATCTCATCTAAGGAAGCGGCTGAACTGATTTCGGCGGTGGAAAAGGAATTGCATACCGATATTATTCATTTTTACAGCGGAGTAAGCTACCGTCATCTTCTTGTATGGACGGGCGGCAGCACTAATGTAACCTTAACGCCGCCGCACGATATTTCCGATAAAAAGATAGGGGATTACTTGCCTAAGGGCGATAATGCCGACAAGCTTTTGGAGCTTTTAAAGCGCTCAAACGAAATATTAAAAAATCACCCCGTAAATCAAAAGAGAATAAAGGAAGGAAAAAGACCTGCAACTTCTCTTTGGTTCTGGGGAGAGGGTACAAAGCCGAAAATCGAGATTTTTAACGAGAAATTCGGATTAAAAGGCAGTATGATTTCGGCAGTTGATTTGTTAAAAGGAATTGCCATATGTGCAAAAATGAAGTCAATCGATGTAGAGGGCGCTACGGGGAATTGGGACACAAATTTTGACGGCAAAGCACAGGCGGCATTCGATACATTGACAAAAGACGGTGCGGATTTTGTATATATCCATATGGAAGCGCCCGACGAGTGCGGTCATCAGGGAAATGCGGAAAAGAAAAAGCTTTCTGTTGAGCTTATTGACGAAAAGGTGGTAGGATTTTTAAAAAATACTCTTGAAAATCATAATATTGATT
>CAJOPD010000030.1 GCA_905236685.1 uncultured Clostridia bacterium | reverse complement strand
CCGTATGCCTGAACACATTCTGCGCCCAAAGCCTCAAAGCCCTTTATGTGCTGGTCAATAGGGCGTGTGCCGAAATCACAGCCGCCGGGCATTGGGATAACGCATTTTCCAAATCTGCCGAGCAAAGCCCCGATAAGATATGAAGAACCGCGCATTTTCCGTGCAAGCTCAGATTTCGGGGTGTACGATTTTACGGGTGTGCAGTCAATAATCGCCGTGTTTTCGTCGGGAATTTCGATTTCTGCGCCCAAGTCCCTTAATATATCAAGAAAAAGCTTTACATCTTTAATATCCGGCAAGTTTTCCAATCTGCATTTGGCGTTAATCAAAAGACAGGCGGGGATAATGGCAACAGCGGCATTTTTAGCGCCGCTTACCGTTATTTCGCCCGAAAGAGAATGACCGCCTTCAATAAGCAGTTTTTCCAAAAAATTCACCTTCCTTAGAAGTAGGTTTATAATAAAGGTCTAACCTCATAAGGATATTATAACATATTAAAATACAAAAAGTAAAGTAAATACGAAAAAATGGGAAATTTGCACAAAAAAAGCGGAGAAGCGTATGCTTCTCCGAAAGTTTTAAAAAATCAAACCGCACGGGTGACCTTACCTGAACGCAGGCAACGGGTACAAACATTTATAGATTTTGCATTTCCGTTAACAATAGCTTTGACTTTTTTTACATTAGGCTTCCAAGCCCTGTTTGATCTTATGTGCGAATGGCTGACTTTAATACCAAAAGTAACACCCTTGCCGCAAATATCACATTTAGCCATGTGCGAGCACCTCCTATTACTTGTCAAATATCAAAACACAGCAATTTTACCACACATTTTGGAATAATGCAAGTATTTTTAAAAAAAATTTTATAAATGTTATCAATTTTGGCAAAAAAAGCAATTTAATTTACAAAAAAGATTGAAAAAAGCAGTCTTTTAATATATAATAAACTTGTATTATTATATATATTTAACTGGGAGGGCAAAATATATGGGAAATACGACCTTTACAATACCGCTTTCAAAGGTGGCGGAGGAGTTTTCCTTTGAAATGATATATAAATCCGGCGACTTTGATAAAATAGTTATAAGTACTGCCGATGTAAACCGCCCCGCACTGCAAATAGCGGGTTATTTCGATTATTTTGATGCGCATCGTATTCAGGTTATGGGAAAGGTTGAAATAACATATCTCGAACAGTTTACGAAAGAAAAGAGGTATGAGCTTTTTGATAAGCTGTTTTCCACAAAATTTCCTGCGCTTATCGTAACCCGAAATATGCAGATTTTTCCTGAGATGAGGGAACTTGCGGAAAAGTACGACCTTACAATAATGCGTACCGAGGAATCCACATCGAGCCTTATGAGTGCTCTTATAAGCTTTTTAAATGTCCAGATAGCGCCGAGACATACAAGGCACGGCGTATTGGTAGAGGTGTACGGCGAAGGCGTTTTGATGATGGGCGAAAGCGGCGTCGGTAAAAGCGAAACAGCGATAGAGCTTGTAAAACGGGGACACCGTCTGGTTGCCGATGACGCTGTGGAAATTAAAAAAGTATCGTCAAAAACCCTCGTTGGCTCATCGCCCGATATAATAAGACATTTTGTGGAGCTAAGGGGCATAGGAATTATAGATGTTAAGGAGATTTTCGGAATAGGCGCGGTAAAGGCAACGGAAAATATAAACCTTGTCATAAATTTAGAGCCGTGGATTGAAGGCAAGCAATATGACAGGCTTGGTATGGAGGAAGAATTTACCGAGATTATGGGAATATCGGTTCCGAGCCTTACAATACCCGTAAAACCGGGCCGAAATCTTGCAATAATTATTGAGGTTGCGTCAATGAATAACCGTCAGAAGCGTATGGGTTATAACGCAGCTGTGGAACTTAATAACAGGCTTTTAAATGAAATGGCTAACGGGGAGAAGGAATGAAAATTATTCAAAATGAGCCGATGAAAAATCACACAACCTTCAAAATAGGCGGTTTTGCTGATGAATTCTGTGAGGCTGCAAGCATACAAGATGTTTTTTCGGCATTAGAGTATGCCAAAGAAAAAAATCTGCCGATTTTTGTGATGGGTAACGGAAGTAATCTTCTGGTTTCGGACAAGGGAATAAGAGGACTTGTTTTGAAACTTTCGGACAAATTTTCAAAGTGTGAAATTATTGGCGATATTATAAGAGCGGAGAGCGGAATACTTCTTTCCTCGCTTTCAAAAACAGCGCAGAAAAACAGCCTTACGGGTATGGAATTCGCGGCAGGAATACCCGGTACGCTGGGCGGAGCAATCTATATGAACGCAGGCGCATACGGCGGGGAGATGAAGGATATTGTAAAGAGCGTAACCTACTTAAAGGACGGCAAAATCAAAAAAATCGAGAACGGTTTCGGGTTTGGTTACAGAAAAAGTGTTTTCGCAGACAACAACGCGATAATCTTGGAAGCGGAATTAAAGCTCGAAAAGGGTAATTCCGATGAGATATGGGGAAAAATGGAGGAATTAAAAAAACGCCGAGTGGAAAAACAGCCGCTTTCTATGGCAAGTGCGGGCAGTACATTTAAGCGGCCTGAGGGATATTTTGCAGGAAAGCTTATTGAGGACGCGGGACTTAAAGGATATGCGGTAGGCGGAGCGGCAGTTTCGGAAAAACATTCGGGATTTGTGGTAAATAAGGGTAATGCAAAAGCGGAAGATGTGATTTCGCTTATTAGATATATTCAAAAAACAGTAAAGGAAAAGTTCGGAGTAGAGCTTGAAACGGAAGTAAAAATGGTGGGGGAATTTTAAATGCAATTTACGATAGTTACAGGTCTTTCGGGTTCGGGAAAGACACAGGTTATGCGGTTTTTGGAGGACGCGGGATTTTTCTGTATAGATAATCTTCCGCCGGTAATCATACCGCAGCTTGCGGCTATGTTTATTTCAATAAACGGAAAATACGAAAAGGTAGCGTTTGCCATAGATTCGCGTGTGGGAGATATGATAGGCGACCTTTTGGCAAACCTTAAAATATTAAAGGAAAACGGCTATGAATATAAGCTGATATTTGTCGACGCAAGCGATGAAGTTTTGGTTAAAAGGTATAAGGAAACGAGGCGTCATCACCCGATTTCAAGCGGAATGGGACTTTTGGACAGCATAAAAAAGGAGCGGGAAATGCTTTCCAAAATATATCAGGAAGCGGACGAAGTGATAGACACATCAAACTTCACCTTAGAGCAGCTTTCAAAGACGCTCCGAAAGATATATTTTGAGGACAGAAACGATTACTTTACAGTAAATATAATGTCCTTTGGATTTAAGTACGGCATACCGCTTGATGCGGATTTGGTTTTTGATGTGCGGTGCTTTGTAAACCCGTTTTATGTTGATGAGCTCAAAAATAAGACGGGAAATGATAAAGATGTGCGCGACTATGTGATGAATACTGAAACGGCAAAGAAATTTATGGACAAGCTTGTCAGTATGGTTAAATTTCTGCTGCCGCTTTACATAGAGGAAGGAAAAACTTCTCTCACCATTGCCATAGGCTGTACGGGCGGAAAGCACAGGAGCGTAACTATGGCGAATGTTTTGGAGGAGGAGCTGGAAGGGTACAGCAAAAACCTTATTCACAGAGATATTTTAAGAGGTAAGTAAAATGTCCTTTACGCAAAACATAAAGGAAAACATCTCAAAAATACGCAATCAGTGCGATTTTTGCGACATAGCGGAGCTTTCGGCACTTGTCAAGCTTTGCACAAATTATCAGGGCGGCGAGATTTTTATGGTAACCGAAAATGAGGCGGTTGCCGAAAGATTGCAGCTTTTGTTCGGGAGTGTTTTTTCAAAAAAACTTGACTATACAAATAAAAACGGAAGCTATCGCTTTTATCCGGAATTTGATTTTTTTGTCAGCATTATGGCGGACAGGCTTATGCTTTTCGGCGAGAATTACGGCGGACTTATCCCGAATGAATGTTGCAAAGCCGCATATATAAGGGGCGCATTTTTGGGCGGCGGCTCGGTGAGCGACCCCGGTGCGCGTTACCATATGGAATTTGACGCAAGATATGAGGTTTATGCAAATCAGCTTTGCAAAATTTTGGAAAAATGCGGGATAAATGGGAAAATCACCTACCGAAAGGGCAGATTTATAGTATATGTAAAGGGCTATGAGCAGATTGCGGACGCGCTTGGGGTTATGGGCGATATTTCTGCGGCGATGGAATTTTATAATGCCACAATCGAGAAGAATATCAGAAATAACGCAAACAGACGGGCAAACTGCGAGGTTGCGAATATTGATAAAATTGCAAAAACGGCGGCGCAGCAGGAGGTGGCGATACGGAAAATCCAAAAGACGATAGGCTTTTCAAATCTTCCGAAACCACTTAAAGAAATAGCAAGACTGAGAATGGAAAATCCCTTTGACAGCTTAAAGGAGCTTGGCGAAAAAACAAATCCGCCGATTGGAAAATCGGGCGTAAATCACAGGCTTAAAAGGATAGAGGAAATAGCTGATAAACTGTAAGGAGGTGCAATATGCCCGAGTTTGTTCACCTGCATACGCATAGTGAGTTCAGCCTTCTGGACGGTGCGGCAAGTGTAAAAAAGATAATTTCACGAGTAAAGGAGCTCGGTATGACCTCCTGCGCCATAACGGACCACGGCGCAATGTACGGCGTTGTGGACTTTTACCGCGAGGCGCAGAAACAGGGCATCAAAGCGGTTATAGGCTGTGAGGTCTATATGGCGCCGAGGAGTCGGTTTGACAAGGTGTATGAATATGATTCCAAATATTCGCACCTTATTTTGCTTTGTGAAAATGAAACGGGCTATAAAAACCTTTCATATATAGTTTCAAAGGGCTTTACCGAGGGATTTTACTATAAGCCGAGGATAGATTTTGAACTTTTGTCGGAGCATAAAGAGGGACTTATTGCACTTTCGGCGTGTCTTGCTGGCGAAATACCCAAAGCGCTTTTGGCGGACGATTATGACAAGGCGAAAAAAATAGGCGAAAAGTATGTAAATCTCTTTGGCAGGGATAACTTTTTTATAGAAATTCAGGACCATTCCATACCCGAGCAAAAGCGGATAAATCCGCAGCTTGTAAAGCTTTCGGAGGAGCTGGGGGTAGGTCTTGTTGCGACGAATGATATTCATTACGCAAAAAAAGAGGACGCGAAATATCAAGATGTTTTAATGTGCATACAAATGCAAAAAACGGTTGAAGATGATGACCGTATGCGCTTTGAAACAGACGAGTTTTATATAAAATCTCCCGAGGAGATGTCGGAGCTGTTTTCCTATGCGCCGTCAGCAATTTCAAATACGGCAAAAATTGCCGAAAGGTGCAATGTAGACTTTGATTTTCACACAAAGCACCTTCCCAGCTACGCTGTTCCTAACGGCAAAACGGCGTGGGAATACTTAAACGAGCTTTGCAAAAGCGGTCTTGAAAAGCGGTATGAAACGGTCACGCAAGAGCTTGAAGAACGGCTTTCTTATGAGCTTTCGGTAATAAAAAATATGGGCTTTGTGGACTATTTTTTAATAGTTTGGGACTTTATAAACTATGCCAAAAATAACGGCGTGGGCGTAGGACCGGGTCGTGGCAGCGCCGCGGGCAGTATGGTGTCCTATACGCTTGGCATAACCGATATCGACCCGATAAAATACAATCTGATTTTCGAGCGTTTTTTAAATCCCGAGCGTGTTTCAATGCCCGATATAGATGTAGATTTCACACCTGAGGGCAGACAAAAGATTATTGACTATGTTGTGGAAAAGTACGGTAAGGATAATGTCGCGCAGATAATAACCTTCGGTACAATGAAGGCGCGGCTTGCCGTCCGCGATGTAGGCAGAGCGCTTAATATATCATATGCCGAAACCGACAGAGTGGCAAAACTTATCCCTAACGAGCTGAAAATGACGATTGATAAGGCGCTGTCGGTATCACAGGAGCTTCAAACTTTATATGAAAATGATGAAAAAATCAAGGAGCTTATCGATACTGCAAGAGCGCTTGAAGGCTTGGCGCGCCACGCGGGAACGCACGCCGCGGGGGTTGTTATATGCAGCGAGCCGATTGTAAACTATATGCCGCTGCAAATGAACGACGATGTAATAACAACGCAGTTTGTCAAGGATACTGTCGAGAGTATGGGGCTTCTTAAAATGGACTTTTTGGGGCTGAGAAACCTCACGGTAATAAATAATACCGTAAAGCTTATTGAAAAAACGCGCGGCGAAAAGCTTGATTTGTCAAAGATTGACTATGACAAAAAAGAGGTTTACGACCTAATTTCGAGCGGCAATACAGACGGCATTTTCCAGATAGAAAGCGCAGGAATGAAGTCCTTTATGCAGGAACTCAGACCTACAAATCTTGAAGATATAATCGCGGGTATTGCGCTTTACCGTCCCGGACCGATGGACTCCATACCCAAGTATGTTTATAACAAAAACCACCCCGATAAAGTTACATATAAGCACGAGCTTTTGGAGGATATTTTGAATGTAACCTACGGCTGTATCGTTTATCAGGAGCAGGTTTTGGAGATTGTCCGCACTCTTGCGGGGTATTCGCTGGGAAGCGCCGATATGTTACGGCGCGCAATCTCCAAGAAAAAAGCCGACCAGATGGAAATCGAACGCAAAAACTTCATTTACGGCAAAAAGGACGGGGACGGAAACTGGGTAATTGACGGCTGTATAAGACGGGGAATACCCGAAAAGACAGCGATAGATATATTTGATGAAATATACAGCTTTGCGGAGTATGCGTTCAATAAATCGCACGCCGCCGCATATGCTTTTATAACCTATCAGACGGCATACCTTAAAACATTTTACCGCACGGAGTATATGGCGTCGCTCATTTCAAGTATCGAGGACCAGGATAAAATAAACGAATATTTCATAAACTGCAAAAAATCGGGCACAGAAAAGCTGCCGCCCGATATAAATATGAGTGAGGACAGTTTTACCGTTGAGAGAAACGGCATAAGGTTTGGACTTTCCGCAATTAAAAATGTAGGCAAAAACTTTATTGTAAGCTTAGTCAGCGAGCGGAAAAGAAACGGAAAATTTACAAGCTTTTCCGATTTTGTGCGCCGTATGTCAGATAAAGATATGAATAAGCGCGCGGTAGAGGGGCTTATAAAATGCGGAGCGTTCGATTCGCTCGGCGCTTACAGGTCGCAGCTTTTGAGCGTTTACGAGAGCGTTATCGAGAGTGAGGCGCAGGCACAAAAATCAAATATCGACGGACAGATGACGCTTTTCGGCGATGAAACTGTTACAAAAAATACCGAAACGGCACTTCCCGATATTTCGGAATATCCCAAAAAGGAACTGTTGGCGCTTGAAAAGGAATCGGCAGGAATGTACTTTTCGGGTCATCCTATGGAGGAATATGAGGAGCTTGTAAAGAAGCTCACAAGTGTTACAACCTATACCGTTATGTCATCGGTCGAAAAGGACGAACTGGGGAATATAAAGGAAATAAGAGGCGGAGTACGCGATAATCAGGAGGTAAAGCTCGGCGGCATTATATCAAACCGAAAGAATAAGATAACAAAGAGTAATGCCCAGATGGCATTTTTAAAGCTTGAAGACCTGTACGGAACGATTGAAGTCATAGTTTTCCCAAAGATTTTGCAGGAATACGGCAAAATTCTGTCGGAGGGAAATGCGGTCCTTGTAGAAGGGCGTATAAGCATACGCGAGGACGAGGAGCCGAAACTGCTTTGCGAAAGGGCGGTATCCTTAGACAAAATAGAAGTTCCGCAAAAGGAGAAAATTGATGAAATAAAAGGCAGAAGAACTCTTTACATAAGAATGGGAACATATGACGACAGCGTGCTGAAAATGGCGGTGCGCGTGCTTGAAGAACATAAGGGCGAAACCCCCGTTTGTTTCTATATAAGCGATACAAAAAAGAAAATGTACGCGCCGAAAAACTGCTGGATAGATGAAAAAAGCAGCGTTATTGACGATATTTGCGCCATTTTTGGTGATAATAATGTAAAAATGAGCTAAAAAAACATAAAACAGTTGAATTTTAGTAAAAAAAGTGGTAAAATGCTTATTCAGTTAGAGAGGAGCTGAGAATATGTTTGAGGAAGATGCGGTATTTAACGATTATATCGTTGTAAAGGCGCTTGAAGACGGCGTAAATATTATGGGTCTTACAAGAGGACAGAACACAAAATTTCATCATACCGAAAAGCTTGATAAGGGCGAGGTTTATATTGCGCAGTTTACGCAGACAACCTCGGCAGTAAAGGTGAACGGAAGAGCTGAGATTTTAACAAAACACGGCAATATAATGTCAGGAGCAGACGAATAATATGTGGACGGTAGTTTATATGTCAAAGGACGCGGAGGATATTTATGCTTTGCGTCAGGCACTTAAAAGCATTAAGGTTATTTCCTTTGTGAAAAAAAGCGCAGAATTCTTTTCGCTTTTGGTTCCGTCTAAGGAGATTTCGCTTGCACATAAGAAAATAATAGATATGGAGATTTGACGGATATAACGGCATCTTTATATGCTATGCGAAAGGACAGTTTTTGATATGGAAAAAGAAATTAAAAAAATAGGAGTTTTAACGAGCGGCGGAGATGCCCCGGGAATGAATGCGGCAATCCGCGCGGTTGTAAGATGCGGAATTTATAACGGTATAAAGGTGTACGGCGTTAAAAAAGGCTATAACGGGCTTATTAACGGCGATATTGATTATATGAACGCAAGAAGTGTTGGAGAAATTCTGCAAAAGGGGGGTACAATTCTTCAAACGGCAAGATGCCTTGAATTCAAGGAAGAAGCCGGTATGAAGAAGGCTATTGAACAGGCAAAACAAGCCGGACTTGACGGGCTTGTTGTAATCGGCGGCGACGGTTCTTTCCGCGGCGCAAGGGATTTGTGCCGTCTGGGACTTCCCACAATTGCGATGCCCGGCACGATTGATAACGATATTGATTGCAGTGAATACACAATAGGCTATAATACCTGCCTTAACACAGTCATTTCGGCTGTGGATAAGCTCCGAGACACCTCGTCGAGCCACGAAAGATGCTCGGTTGTTGAGGTTATGGGAAGGCACGCAGGATATATTGCGGTAGAAGCGGGTATTGCCTGCGGCGCGGAACTTGTTTTGATACCTGAATTTGAGTTTGATTTTGAGCGCGATGTTATAAATGTTATTAAAAAGGGTATCAAAAGAGGCAAAAAGCACTGTATTGTTATTGTTGCCGAGGGCGTCGGCGGAGCCGAAGAGATGGCAAGAAGAATTGAAGAAGAAACGGGAATGGAGTCAAGAGCAACAATATTGGGACATATTCAAAGAGGCGGCTCTCCTACTGCATATGACCGTGTTATCGCGAGCCTTATGGGCGCAAGGTGCGTTGAGCTTTTGCTGGAAGGCAAACAAAACCGCATTGTTTGTATGCAAAACGGAAAGGTTACAGATGTGGACATTGAGGAAGGTCTTGCTATGAAGAAGGAGCTTTCTCCCGAGCTTATGGGTCTTATTAGAAAACTGTCGGTATAAAACCGTATCGGAGGAATTTAGTATGTATTATGCTGGTATTGATTTGGGCGGCACAAATATCGCCGCAGGAATAGTTGATGAAAGCGGCAAAATGATAGACAGTATGTCTGTTCCAACCAACGCGGGAAGAGATTTCCGCGATATTGTGAAGGATATGGCGGAACTTGTAAAAAAACTTGCAGATAAGACAGGAATACCCATATCTGATATAGAGGCAGCGGGAATAGGCTGTCCGGGCTCTATTGACAGCGAAAGAGGAATTTGTGAGTACTCAAATAATTTGAATATGTGTCACGCCGATGTTGCAGGCGAATTCAGAAAAAATTTAGATATTCCCGTCTATATTGAAAATGACGCAAACGCTGCGGCACTGGGCGAGTATGAAATGAATGCAAAGGGGAGTAAGAGCTTTGTATTTATTACGCTTGGCACAGGTATCGGCGGCGGCGTTATAATAAACGGAGAGATTTTTAAAGGCTTTAACGGAGTTGGCGCAGAACTTGGGCATACTGTCATAAATGTAGGCGGAGAGCGGTGTACCTGCGGAAGAAAGGGCTGCTGGGAAGCATATGCTTCTGTTACTGCACTTATCCGCCAGACAAAAGCGGCTATGGAACAGCATAAAGACAGCCTTATGCACAGCATAGCGGAAAAAGAGGGAAAGGTCAGCGGACTGACATCATTTTTGGCGGCAAAACAGGGCGATGAGGCGGCAATGGAAGTTGTTTCGCAGTATTTTGAGTACATAGCCGAAGGCGTCACAAACCTTGTAAATATTTTCCAGCCGGAAATACTTGCCATAGGCGGAAGTATTTCAAAGGAGGGGGAATATCTGTTAAAGCCCGTAAAAGCATTTGTGGAAAAAAATGATTTTAACCGCTATATGCCTAAGGCAAAAATTGAAATTGCAAAGCTTTTCGGCGACGCAGGAATAATCGGTGCAGCGATTGCTGCAAGAAATGCACATAACGGAAGATAAAAAACGGCAGTACTGCCGTTTTTTTTGTGCCAAAAATAGCTAAAAAATCTTGAAAAAAATGTCGGAATACGGTATAATATATGTAATTGTAATCGGGGGAGGAATAGTATGAATTTACATAATGCCGAAATAGCGGTATCTGCGGTGAAAAAGGAGCAGTATCCGAAAAAAGTGCTTGCCGAATTTGCATTTGCGGGAAGGTCGAATGTCGGCAAATCCTCGCTTATAAACAAGCTTTTGGGAAGGAAATCGCTTGCGCGGGTGAGCGCAACCCCCGGGAAAACGGTGACTATAAATTTTTATAATATAGATGACACAATTTTTTTGGTAGATTTGCCGGGTTATGGCTATGCAAAGCGTTCCCGTGAAGATATAGAAAAATGGGGGAGTATGATAGAGGACTACTTGAACGGCAGAAGACAGCTTAAAAAGGTGATTTTGCTTGTAGATTCAAGACACGCCCCGACAACCGACGATAAAATGATGCTGGAATGGATACGCACATCACAGGAAGGCGGAGCGGTGGTGATTGCCACAAAAACGGACAAGCTTAATAAAAAAGAGTTAAAGGAAAACCTTAAAATGCTTGAAGAAGAATTGGAACTATCCCCAAATGACCTTTTAATCCCGTTCTCCACAAAAAATGATGACGGAAAAACTGCGGTGTGGGAACTGATAGAGAGTTTGCTCTAAATATTTTGAAAAGGAGTAAAAAGCGTAACTATGAAAAAAAGTGTGTATGTTATTCTTGTCTGTTTTGCCGTGTTTTTGACATTTTACGGAATACGCTATATAAACAGACCGATAAAATCCCAGCTTGCCGTAAGCGAAGTTTATGAGAATAAAATTACAACAACGGGATATATCGTAAAATCCGAGCAGGTTTACGGTGCAGGAGTAAGCGGACGGGTATACCACTATTTGCAGGAAGGCACCAAGGTAAAAAAGAATAATCTTCTTTCGACGGTGTATACGGGCGGAGTTTCGGAGCAGACGCTTGCGGAGCTTAACAGCATAAACAAAAAGATAGCGGAACTTCAAAATTCGTCGGGCTCATCATATTCCTTTGGCTCAAACAGTCAGGAAAATATTGATATTATAAAGAATAATATAATAAAATCGGCAAACAAAAATGAACTGTCCGATATAGAAAGCTATAAGGCACAGATAAACGGCATTGTTACGGGAGATGTAAAGGATATCAAAACAAGCAGCGTTGAGGAGCTTGAAGAAAGAAAAAGAGTGCTTGAACAGAGCATAGACAGCACAAAAAATGACATTTATTCGCAGATGGCGGGCATTTTTTCCAAGAATGTCGACGGACTGGAAAATACGCTGACGCCCAAGGATATAATGAATTATCGCCTTGCGGAATATGAGGGGATTAAAGCGCCCGATGCCAAAACGCAAATGACGGTGGCGGAGGGCGAGCCGATATGCAAGGTTGTGAACAGCCAGACATGGTATGTTATGACGGCAGTAAAAGCCGAAAGCGCCGCCAAATTACAAAACGGACAGAAAATAAAACTGCGGTTTAACGAAATCCCCGGAATTGAAGCCGAGGGAAGAATTGTGTATATATCTTCCGAGGATTCAAATACCGATAAAAATGTTGTCATAATAAAATGCGAGCAGTATAAAGACGGTGTGCTGTCGCTGAGATTTACGGCAGTGGAGCTTGTTTTGGAAAGCTATGAGGGCTACCGCGTACCAATGTCCGCAATTCGCCTTTCGGACGGAGTAAAGGGAGTAATGGTGCGCACGGAAACAGGCACATTTTTCAGAAAATGTAAAATTCTTTATACAGATGTAGCTGACCAGACGGTGATTATATCCAAGGAATTTGACGATACAAAGGGAATGTTAAAGGAAACGGACAGCATTGTAATAGGAGAAAAGTGATGGCGGATATAGAAAAAAATCTTGCAGATGTGCGGAAACGGATAGAAATTGCCGCAAAAAAGAGCGGAAGATGCGCGGACGATGTAACGCTGGTTGCCGTAACCAAAACGCACCCTGCCGAAATGATAAATGAGGCAATAGACTGCGGCGTGCGCGATATTGGTGAAAATAAGGTGCAGGAAATCCTGGAAAAATACGACAAGGTGAAAAAGGGCGTAAGGTGGCATCTTATCGGACATCTGCAAACAAACAAGGTTAAATATATAATAGATAAGGTATATATGATACACTCGGTAGACTCTGTAAAGCTTATGGACGAGATAGAGCGGCAGGCGGAAAAACACGGAGTTAGCCAAATAAAAATTTTGATTGAAGTAAATATTTCGGGCGAGGAAACAAAATTCGGAATAGCTCCGTCAGAAATCGACGAAATGCTTGACCACGCAAAAGCGCTGAAATGTGTAAAAGTATGCGGTTTAATGACAATTCTGCCGAAAATTGACAGCGGAATTTCAAACAGATTACATTTTCATAACATATATAACAAATTCGTTGACATTTCACAAAATAAATATGATAATATAGATATGGAATTTCTTTCTATGGGAATGAGCGGAGATTTTGAGATGGCGATAGAAGAGGGCTCAAATATGGTGCGTGTAGGTACCGCCATCTTCGGCGAAAGAGATTATTCGTAAAAATATTAGGAGGAATTATAGAATGAGCTTTGTTGACGCAGTAAAGGATTTTGTGGGTTTTGGCGATGTTGATTATGAAGAAGATGATTATGTAGAAGAGGAGATGGAGCAGGAATCTGCCGAAAAGCCTTCCTTCTTTTCCAAGAAAAATAAGGTTGTCTCCATTGAAAAAGCAAACAATCAGCCGACCATCGTTGTTGTAAAGCCAAAATGTTTCAGCGCCGCAGTTGAGGCTTCTGACCAGTTAAAACAGAGGCATCCCGTGATTTTAGATGTTACGGGACTTGATACAGACGAGGCAAAAAGAACGGTTGATTTTATTTCGGGTACGGTTTACGGAATAAACGGAGATGTTCAAAAGGTTTCAAGCGGGATATTTATTGCAACACCAGCGTCTTTTGATATTTCGGGCGACTATTTAAAAGGAAAATCCGGTGCCGGCCTTGATTGGAGTATGTTTAAATAATATTTACGATAAGGCGGAGCGTTTCCGCCTTATTTTGCCTTTTTGGAGTAATTTATGCGTGACGATATTTTCCTCAATAAAATGCGTGATGTAAAAAGACTGTGCGATAAATACCGTACCGCAAAATTTTCGAGATTTTTGGACTGTCGCGAACAGGAACTTTTGAGAAAAAACGGAATTTTGGGAACGCTTTTCGGCGGCTATGACGGGGCGGAACGGCGGATTTTGGGTGTTTTTCCCGACTGGGAGGAACCGCAGTATTCGAGCTATCCGATAGACCTCATCAAATTCACGCCAAAGTGTGAAAACAGCCTTTCGCACAGGCAGTATTTAGGCACGATTTTGTCCTTGGGAATAGAAAGGGATAAAATAGGCGATATTCTGACTGAGCCTGAATATGCGTATGTTTTCCTTTCCTCCGACATATCGGAGCTTATACTCCAAAACATCAAAAAGGTGGCAGGATGCGGAGTATCGGCGGAGCTTGCCGACATAAAAACTGTACGCCTGCCTGAGAAAAAGTTTGAAATTGTATCCTGCATTGTTGCTTCAATGCGCCTTGATGCTGTCCTTTCGGGGATTTTGAACAAAAGCAGAAACGATGCAAAGAGCATTATTATATCAGGAAGGGTTTTTGTAAATCATTTTGAGGTATCAAAAACCGATTTCTGTATAAAAGAGGGCGATTTGCTGTCGGTAAGGGGCTTCGGGCGCGCCGAAATCTTTGAAATCGGCGCTAAAACACGCAGCGATAAAATTCATATATCATATAAGAAATATATATAGGAGAGTGAGATTATGTTGACACCGATTGATATTCAAAGACAGGATTTTGAGGTAAAATTAAGGGGCTATAATGCTGATGAGGTTGACGATTTTTTGGACCTTGTGGGCAAGGATTATGAAAAGCTTTATAAAGATAACGCAGAGTTGCGTGATGAGATAAAGCGGCTCAATGCCTCGCTTGAACAGTATAAAAAAATGGAGGAAACGCTCCAACAGTCCATAGTGCTCGCTCAGACAGCGGCAGAGGATATTAAAAAGAACGCTGCCGAAAAAGCAAATGTCATTGTGAACGAGGCACAGACAAAATCAGAAGGAATGTACCGTCAGCTTGACATCGATATTCAAAATAAAAAGAACGAGCTATCCGGTATGATTGCCGAGGTTTCGGGATATAAAACAAGAATTAAAGGAATTTGCTCCGCAATACTTGAAATGTTGGAAAAAATGGAGTAAAATAGAAGGGACGACCTTTGG
>CAJOPD010000029.1 GCA_905236685.1 uncultured Clostridia bacterium | reverse complement strand
GCATAAACGTGAAAAGCATCATAAGCAAAACACCCGTTACGATATCCGAGTTCATCATCGGAATGTATGTGATATTAAGCATGGCTTTTCTGAATTTCGGGGAGGAATTATGCAGCGCTATCGCTGATATCGTGCCGAGTATCGTCGATATAACCGCGGCGAGAAGCGCAACAAGCACCGTAGTGCCGAGCGCGTCCATCATAGACGAGTTATTGAAAAGTCTGCGATACCAGTCCAGCGAAAAACCGCCCCACTTGCCGCGCGATTTCGCTTTATTAAACGAAAAAACGACAAGAGTCAGAATAGGAAGGTACAAAAACAGCAAAACCAGATAGAAATATGCTTTATTCAGGAATTTTTTCACAGCATTGTCACCTCCGGTTCGTCGGTAAAGCGGTTTATAATCCACATACAAATGAAAACAACTATCATTACGACAATCGAAATTGCCGCGCCGAAGCCCCAGTTGCTCGCCCTTGTAAACTGCTGTTCAATAATATCGCCTATGAGTATTACGTTTCCGCTGCCCAAAAACTGCGAAATAACAAATGTCGTAACGCCGGGAACGAAAACCATTGTAATTCCCGACAGAACTCCGGGAAGACTCAAAGGCAATATTATGCGGCGGAAGCGCACATATGAGCTGCTGCCCAAATCCTCAGCCGCTTCCAATATATTGGGAGAAATTTTGCTGATTGACGAATAAATCGGGAAAATCATATACGGCAGGAGGTTATAAACCATACCGAACACAACGGCACCCTCGTTGCCGAGAAAAACGTGCGTGCCGAGACCGAGAGTGTCAAGAATCGTATTTATAACACCCGTACCCTCCAAAAGCGTGAGCCATGCGTATGTACGCAGAAGAAAATTCATCCACATAGGCGCTATAAACAAAACGAGCAAGAGTGTTTTTTTTCTGAAAGTATTGCCGGCAAGAATCATTGCCACAGGATAACCCGCGACAAGGCAGGCAAATGTCGCGATAAGCGAGAGTTTAAGAGACCTCCCCAAAACGATAAGCAGGTCGGGACGGATAAAGTCGCGGAAATTGTCAAAGGTAAAATGTAGAATTCTGCCGTCAGACGTTGTAAAGGCATAATAGGCAATTAAAACCAAAGGCACCAAAATAAGAAGTACCATCCAAAAAACAAATGGGAACAAAACTGCAATTTTGCCAAGTTTTTTCAATTACCTATCTCCTTTCCGAGAGCTTTATTTTTAAAAAGTGGGAGGGCTTGAAACCCAAAGAATGCTTGCGGTGTTTTTGGTGTCGTTTGAGAGAAAGTGCGGAAGCTTTGCCTTGAAGTAAAAGCACTCGCCCTTCTTAACCTTATAAACGTCCTGACCGAGATGCAGCATGACCGTGCCTGACAACACATAGCCAAATTCCTCGCCCTCGTGCGCGGAATGCTCCTCCGTCACACAGCCCGCTCCAATATCTACGCGGATTGGCTCCATCTCATTTTTCTGAGCATCGGACACAAGCCAGTGAATTTTATACCCGTCATCATAATCCGCTACGATGACATCCTCTTTTTTATACACGATTTTTTCGGAATCCAAATCGCTCCAGAACTCTGTAAAATTAGTGCCGAGACACGAGAGAATGTCCTCCAAAGTCGAAAGAGACGGAGAGGTTAAATCCGCTTCAAGCTGTGATATAAAGCCTTTCGTCAAATCACACCTTGCGCCAAGCTCTGACTGTGTGAGATTGTTTTTCAGACGCAGATTTTTTATTTTATGACCTATTTTAATCATAATATCACCAAAAACCGCAAAGGTTAATTAAAATATACTTAAAGTTTACTGTTTGTAAACAAAAATTATTAAAGCACACTTTAGTGAATTTGTCAATAGTTTAGGGCAAAATAATACAACATTTTTCAAAAAATATAGATTAGCACTAAAATCCCGCAAAACTATTGACTTTTTTGTATATTTTTAGTAAAGTTGTTTGTATAAAAAGGAGTTTTCCTCGCTTTTGCAGGAGGAAATGCCGGAAAGACCGATAAAGAGGCTCGACAGGAGTACGGCAAACAGATTTCGCAGGGAAAAATTCTTTACGACGGCGATTACAAGACGGTTTCGGAAAAGACGCAGTATGCACAGCCGAGACCTAATGTAAACCCGTATTCGCAGAGCGGTGTAAATCCAAACCAAAACAACAACACTTTTTAATTCTCCGCCTTTTTATATTATATGCTTTATGCTACGAACAAACTTCG
>CAJOPD010000028.1 GCA_905236685.1 uncultured Clostridia bacterium | reverse complement strand
TCTTACCATATGCCCACTTAGCTCAATCGGTAGAGCATGCGGCTGTTAACCGCAGGGTCGTAGGTTCAAGTCCTACAGTGGGCGCCACGAAAGAACGATAGAAATGATACAATTTCTATTGTTCTTTTTTTACGCTCAAAATGCAGTAACGGTGCGGTGTTCAGAGGTTATCGGTGTCAGGGGTTCGACTGAAAATCGGGAAATTTCAGTCCGAAAACAGCAAAAATCAGCTATACCCTTGACACTTTTCCCCGAATCCTTGACACAAAACTCCGAACCCTTGACACTTTTGCCCTTTTTGCGGTGTCAAGGGTATGCCTAAAATGAACAAAACCCGTGACACCGTTTAACAAGAACAAAAGAAAAAGCCTCACGGTGGTGAGGCGTTAAAGTATGATTTATATGCTGACTTCCGTTCAGTATTTGAATAGGAAAGAAGTTTTTCCGTCGTAGTAAAGGCGATTTCGATGACCGTATATTTTTTCAAACACCTTGACATACAAACAGTATTATGATATCATAATATTATAATATTATAATATCACTAATGAGGTGTCGTTATGAACAAAACGAAAACGCCAACTGCAGATAAAAAGACATTTCCTTTGCGATTGCCTCCTGACATCTACAGACAAGTGAGGAATGCGGTACAAAAGGAAAAAGACAAAGGAAATTATGCGTACAGTATAAATGACTATCTAACAGAAATCATTGAAAGAGAGCTGCGCAAAAACAGAAAGAAGGAGAAAAATAATGGATAGAGTGTCTATGGTTAATCGAATTGGTCAACAATATATGACAAGCAATATTGAAGGTGGCGAGTATTCGTATGTTCAAGCCGCAGGGTCAAAAGAAAAACTAATTCAAGCTCTTGGATATGAACCGGAGCATTTCAAGCTTGACATTAGGTTTGAAAACAACGGGGTTGTTATCCTTGTTGAGACAAAACAAAATTTCGTGGAAAAGGATAAAAAACAACTCCGTGAATATCTATCTGAGGAAAAAGCATTACATCCTAACAAAAAAATCATTTGTATTCTTGCAAATACAAATGATAATAAAATTTGCGTGTGGAAATCTGTTATTGATGATGCGCATTTACTTACCGAAGAGACAGTTCTTGATACGATGGCACATTATGAAAAACTGTTTGAGATAAGCAGACAGAACGACCGTGAAGCCGTACTTAAAAACACGTATAAATTAAACGAGACCCTGCATAAAAAAGATATCGACGAGAGGCTTCGCAGTCAGTTCGTCGGTACGACTTTGTTATATATTCGTGATGTTCTGAAAAAGCAAGGAATCGTGTTAATCAATGACACAACAAGAAAACAACTACGTGATTTTTGGAACAGCTTTTCTCCTTCTCAAATACGAACAGGGATTGGCGAAACGCTAACAAATCTCCTCGACAATTCAGATAACAAAGCAGAAAAAATCAGACTTCTCCAGAAAAATGTATTAGACGACCAGAAAGTTAAAAACCTCAAAACGAAGGATTGGGTTGAGGTTCTTGATGAAATTATCGGAAATATTTACAGTTATATAAATACCGATACTTCCGAGGGGCAAGATATCCTGAATCTCTTTTTCATTGCTTTCAATAAATACACGGGTAAAGCGGACAAGAATCAGGCTTTCACACCTGATCATATTACTAATTTTATGTGTCGCGTTACAGGCGTTGACAGAACAAAGAGGATTTTCGATGGAACATGCGGTTCCGGTTCTTTCTTGGTGCAGGCTATGGTTCTTGAACTGGCTGATTGCGGACATCAGAGAGTAACAGAGGATGAAAAGCTGACAATGCGTGAGACTGTCAGAAAAGAGCATATTTACGGCATAGAAATTGAAGAAAAAGCGTTTGGTCTTGCCACAACAAATATGCTGATTCATGGTGATGGAAATTCAAATGTAATAAAAGCTAATTTATTTGAAAGCGAAGCGTTTTTTAAAGAAGCAAACCCTGATATTATTCTTATGAATCCGCCTTATAATGCAAAGCCGATTACGATTCCGGCAAAATATAAAGTGGGTTGGAAATCAGACGCAAAAGAAGACCCGACAAAAGGAATGGTTTTCCTGAAGTTTATTTCCGATACTCTGAAAAAAATAAACAAGGCAAGAGAGGATGAAGGAAAGACACCGAAAAAGGTAAAAATCGCTATACTTTTACCTGTCTCGGCGGCTATCGGGACGAGCAATTATATTTCGGATATGAAAAAGGCTTTGCTTGAAAATAATACACTTGAAGCGGTGTTTACACTTCCAAATGAAATATTCTATCCGGGAGCATCTGCGAGTGCTTGTTGTATGGTTTTCACGCTCGGAAGACCACATAAAAACGCCGATGGAACAGTCAACAAAACATTTTTTGGTTATTACAAGGAAGACGGTCACAAAAAGAAAAAGAATCTTGGACGCATTGAGCAGTTTGATGAGAATAATAACAGCATTTGGAAGCAGATTGAGGATGAATGGCTTGAACTGTATCGTAATAAAACCGTCAAAGACGGTATATCTGCAATGCACGCTGTTTCGGGCGATGATGAATGGCTCTGCGAGGCGTATATGAAAACCGATTACAGCAAACTGTCAGAAGCTGATTTTCAGCAGACACTCAATAATTATCTTGCGTATCTTGTGAAGGAGGGTAAGATTTATGAATCTTGACGTATCTAATTGGAAAGAATTTAGATTTGGAGATTTAATTTCTGATATTTACAAAGCAAAAGCAATAAATAAAGATGATTTGACGATTGCTACTGATGAATTAAACGCCATCCGTTATATTACAAGAACTAGTGAAAATAATGGATGTGAACTGTTGGCAGATATAAGGGATGTTGATAAGAATACCATTGAAAAGGGTAAAGCTATTTCAATAGGTGATACTACAGCAACTTGTTTTTATCAAGCGGAAGATTTTATAACAGGCGATCATATGGTTGTTGTTCGGGCTGATTCATGGCTTAATGAACATACGGCTTTGTATGTGGTTGCAATATTGACAAAAGAGCAGTATAAGTATTCTTATGGTCGTGCTTATTTGATGGATAGAATTAAGGATACAATTATTAAACTCCCTGTCGATTCAGACAGCAATCCAAATTGGAAGTTTATAGAAAGTTATATGAAATCTCTTCACCACAAGCCATTGACTACGAAGAATAAAAAGGGACAAGCTCCCGACTTGAATGTGAGTGGGTGGAAAGAGTTTAAAGTAGGAGATCTATTTGATTTACAACCGACAAAAGGTGTTGTTACGGATGATTTAATTGAAGGAAACGATGTTCCATATATGGCCGCTAAACATAATAGCAACGGAATTGAGATGATTTGTTCAAGTGAAGGAGTTGAAGATTGGATCTCAAGTGGAAACTGTATTGTATTTATCAATTTAGGAGCAGGTTCAGCAGGTTATGCAAATTATATAAAAGAAGATTTTATAGGAATGTCGGGCAAAACCACTTGTGGATATAATCCTAATTTGAATGAGTATAATGGCTTGTTTGTAGCAACCTGCTTGTGCCAAGAAAGACCTAAATATTCATTTGGAAGGTCTTGGACTGGCGACAGGTTGAAAGATACCATTATCAAACTGCCCGTCACCTTAGACGGCGAACCTGATTGGCAGTTTATGGAAGATTATATAAAATCATTGCCCTATGGTGACAGATTAGAAGGTTGATAGTTATATTTACTGTGCTTTTGAGCGCTCTTATGCACAAAACCCTTGACACCGTTCAAGGTGTAAATCAACCTCAAATGCACAAATTAGAACAAGTGATTTTGAATTGTGCATTTCGGATTTGCCATTTGTGCATTTTGAAGCCGACTTGTGCATTTTCAAATTGGAGTTGTGCATTGTATCAAAACTATTCGGCTTTGCCAAAACAAAAATCCTGTCGGAAGATGGGATTTTTGTTTTATATTCTTCATTATTCACTATTCAATATTCATTTCATATGGCAGGATTTTTGTAATGAATAATGAAATCGCTTCGCTAATGAATAATGAATAATTGAAATTCTTATAAAATAGTGATATAATTTGTATGGTGACGGAAAATGAAAGAAAACATTTTAATTAACAAATCCATAGAATTTGCCGCAAGAATTATAAAATTGCAAGGATATCTGGTTAAAGATAAAAAAGAAACCATTATATCAAAACAAATAGTTAGAAGCGGGACAAGCATAGGCGCAAACATAAATGAAGCCAATTACGGACAAAGTAAGGCAGACTTTATATCGAAATTACATATTTCATTAAAAGAAACAGCTGAAACAGAATACTGGCTACGACTACTTGTCAAATCGGAATTACTAACTCCCCAAGAAGGAGAATCCTTGCTAAATGATTGTCTTGATATCAAAAGGATTTTGATTTCATCAATAAATACAGCAAAGAATAAAAAAGATTGAACTACGTCAAACCATTTTGCTTTTACAAAAAGAAACAGCAAATTTAATTTGCTGTTTCTTTTTGTTCATCTAAATCACTTATCTTTTATGAATATCATTATATCGTTAACATCACAGTCAAGAATATTACACAAGTCATTTAAGGTTACTGTTGTAATAGGCTTATTGTGTTTCAATCTATCAAGAAGACCCCTGCTTATGTTATATTTAGTTATCAGTTTATATGTCGATATTCCTTTTTGCTTCAAAGTATTATAGAACGGATCGTAAGAAATCATTATAAACACCCTCTTCAATAATAAAATATGCTTTTATCATTGACAATTACCTATATATAGGGCATAACTATAACCAATAGTGAAAAACAGAAAAACCAAACTGCGTTAACCACTCACAAACAGCGGGATAGCAGGCGGGAAAAAGGTAAAAATGATGTATAAGCAAATCATAACAATTTGAAAAATTTGAAGAACTTTGCTATACTTATCCGCCGTACAGGAAATTGCAAATTTATAAACCACGCAAAACGCCAAAATAACGCTTATATAGAATATTGATATATCGGCAAAGGCGGTGTGAAAGCCTATTACTCCCGTGTATGTATAAAACATAACTATTATCATCGCAACACCCAAAAGCATACCTGAAATCATAGCGGAATTAAGGCAAGGATAGTACTTGCCTGCTTTTTTGTTCAGGTAAAACGAGTATATGAGCATAGGGAAAAAGAGCAATTTTGTATGTTCCCAAACGGACTCGTTAACAGGCGTAAAAAGCCCTACAAAAACATTATTTCCCGACCATTGATACGCAAAATGAAACAGTGTACCGACAATTGAAACAAAAATTATTCCCGCAATCATATACGATTTAAGCCCTTTCACAGACATCACCCGTATATAATATTAGGAAAACGGCAAAATATGCCACCAAAAAAGCACCCGACAGGGTGCTTTTTTAATCATTCATTATTTTCAAAAAGTTCTTCCATACTAATTCCGAGAATTTTGGCAATTACAAAAATTTCTTTATCGGTTGCGCTCCGTATCTGCCCTTCAAGCTTTGAATAGCTTGTAGGGTTCATATCACAGCCCATAATCTGAATTTGGGCAATAAAATCCTTTTGCTTTATGCCGCGCAGCTTTCGTATCCGTTCAATATTCTTTCCGACCAGGTTTTTGTCTCCGTATATTTGCTTTCTGATTTTCATAATTATAATTCCCTTTTAGAATATTTTTATTATGTAGAAATAACAAAAATGCCGCCTTACTCCTCCGATTTCTATCGAAAGCTTTCTATTAGTATATGTCAAAAACGGCTTGACATAATTCCAAAATAGAACTATAATGTTTTATAATTCCGTTTTGGAATTATAAATGTCATTTTAACTATGATAAAGGAGCGAAAGAATGAAAAAGCAAGCTATACTGATACAATGCCACAACAAACCTGAGCAGATTAACAGGCTTATTTCCGTAATGCCTGCGGATAAGTTTGATTTTTACATACATATAGATAAAAAATCCGATATAATGTGCAAAATTATACATAAAAACAATGTGTTTTTCAGCGAAAGAATAGATGTGAGATGGGGCAGATTTTCGCAGGTTGAAGCCACACTTGCGCTTTTTAAAATGGTTGACGCGTCGGAATACTCCTATATTCACCTGATAAGCGGAAATGATTTTATAATAAAGCCGATAGAGTATATTGAAAGCTTTTTTTCAAATAACAGCGCGGAGTATATTGAGAGCATAGAGTTGCCTGAGAAATTATTTGTGTGGGGAGCTATGGACAGAGTAGAAGTGTGGTATCCGCAGTTTATAATAGACCGCCCTTCAAATACGGTTTTCAGGGCGTTAAGAGTGATATATCGTGAATTTGTAATGCGGACTAAAATATTAAAACGAAAGAATATGCCCGTAACAGCTTTTTATCTTGGCTCATCGTGGTTTTCGCTCACGGGCGGGTGCGTAGAGTGGATTAAGGAATATTTGAAAAATAATCCTGATTATACCGAGTTTTTTAGGCACGGCGTGTGTGTTGACGAAGTGTTTTTTCAAACGCTTGTGCATATCTCGCCGTATGCAAAGAATGTTGCAAACAGAAATATGACCTATATGGTATGGGGCGGGAGCAAAACGGGCGGTCCGAACGAGATGAAAATAAATAATTTAGATAAAATGCTTGCATCGGATTGCATTTTTGCACGCAAATTTACCGATATGAGCACCATAAATACTGTTTGTGAAAGGCTTGACATTAAAGAAAATATCACAAAATCCTCTTGACTAACCGCCGCAACTGTGCTATAATGCCCTCATTAAAGGCGATGACCGAAAACAAGTAGCTGCGTGAAAGTTTTAAGAGAGCTGTCGGGTGGTGCAAGACAGAAACGGAAGCGCATAGCGAATACATTTCGAGAGCTCCGCACCGAACAGATTTTCCCAGTAGGCTGCGGCGGGTATGCCCGTAACAGCATACGGATAACAAAAGTTACCCGAAAAGGTCGGCAACTCGTGAGAGGTCGGCAAATTGAGGTGGTACCACGGGAGATTTCTCGTCCTCTGCTTACAAAAGCAGAGGACTTTTTTATTGCTATCCCTCTGTTAGTAAAAAGAAAGGATTGATTAAAAAATGGTAGCAACAATTGTTTTACTCGTTATATTTTTTGCAGTAATGATAGGCGTTGGCGTTTATTGCAGAAAAAATGCGACCGATGTAAACGGCTTTGTCCTGGCGGGCAGGAGCGTAGGACCTTGGCTTACCGCATTTGCCTTCGGCACATCATACTTTTCCGCAGTTATTTTTGTGGGATATGCGGGGCAGTTCGGCTGGAATTTCGGTCTTGCATCAACCTGGATAGGCTTGGGCAACGCATTTATCGGCTCGCTTTTGGCGTGGAGCGTTTTGGGCAGGCGCACAAGAATTATGACACAGCACTTGGACAGCAAAACTATGCCCGACTTTTTCGGAAGCCGTTACAATTCGCCCGTGCTTAAAGTTTTTGCGTCTATTATAGTTTTTGTGTTCTTAATACCGTACACGGCGTCGCTTTATAACGGACTTTCGAGCCTTTTCAATATCGCATTTTCGGTGCCGTACTGGGTATGCATTGTGATTATGGCGGTTTTAACGGGACTTTATGTAATTTTCGGCGGATATATGGCGACCGCTATAAACGATTTTATCCAAGGCGTTGTTATGCTTTTTGGAATTGTCGTGGTAATAGCGTCTGTCCTTATCAGCAAGGGCGGATTTATGCAGGCTATGACAAGCCTTTCGCAAATTCAGGCGGACGGCGTAAATATGAACGGCGCATTTACCGCATTTTTGGGACCCGACCCGCTGTCGCTTTTGTTTGTCGTTATTTTGACATCTTTGGGAACTTGGGGACTTCCGCAGATGGTCGGCAAGTTCTACTCGATAAAGAGCGAAGATTCGGTAAGAAAGGGCACGATTATTTCGACCGCTTTCGCAATAATTGTTGCGGGCGGGTGCTATTTCCTGGGCGGTTTCGGCAGATTGTTCACTCCCGAAAAAACGGCGGAGGGCAAAATCCTTTTCGATACGGTCGTTCCGTCAATGCTCAAAGATTTGAACCCGATAGTTATAGGAATAGTTATTGTTTTGGTGCTTTCCGCGTCAATGTCAACCCTTTCGTCGCTGGTTTTAACATCAAGCTCCACATTAACGCTTGATGTTATCGTGCCGAAAAGAAAGAAGGAAACCTCGGAAAAAGCAACCGTTTTAATTATGAGACTGTTTATCATGTTCTTTATAATAATATCCGCAATTATTGCAATTTTGAAGGACTCAAAACCGGGACTTACCTTTATTGCACAGATGATGGGCGTTTCGTGGGGGGCACTTGCCGGTGCATTTTTGGCGCCCTTCCTGTACGGACTTTACTGGAAACGCACAACAAAGGCGTCTGCTTTCGTTTGCTTTATCTACGGTACGCTTTTGATGATTTTCCAGATGTATGTGAGCCTTGCAGGAGTAAAATTTGAAAACGCATTTATGGCGTATATGTTCAACAACTCCATTCGCTCGGGCGTTTTGGCTATGGTTGGCGGGCTTGTTATTGTCCCGATAGTTTCCGTATTTACAAAAGCCCCGGATAAAGAGCTTGTAGAAAGTGCCTTTTCGTGCTATAATAAGGAAGTAGTGACCGTTGCAAAGGATTCCTTGGGTGACGCGTAAAAGGAGGATTTTTTATGAAAATTACAACCAAAAAAATTGCAGAGGCGGGACTTTTGTTTGCTATAATTTTGCTTATGCAGACAATTAAAAATATTTCCGCATTCATTTCGGGACCTGTCATAAATGCCGTTTTGGTAATCGCAGCATTGGAGCTTGGACTTTGGTGGGGAGTTGCCTTTTCGGTAATAACTCCGCTTACATCAATTCTTATCGCGCCGATGTCGCCGATGACAATGATAACGCAGGCAACCTACGGCGTAAATTTGCCGATAATTATGATAGGAAATATCATCTTTGTCCTTTTTGCATACTACGGAAGGAAAAAGGGCGAAAAGGAGTTTATCGCAGGGCTGATTTTGGGCGCGGTCGTAAAATGGCTCTTTATGTGGGGCGCCGCAGACCTCATTATAAAGCCTTTGTTTGAGCAAAATTTGGGCAAGCTTGTGGCGGCGGTAAATAAGGTGTTCTCAACACTTCAACTTTACTCGGGACTTTTGGGCGCAGTAATAATTTACCCGCTAAGCCACGCGATTTCTGCGGCGGGAAGGAAGAAAGATGAATAGAAAGGAAAAAGCGACGGCGCTTTTTGAAAGCGGGTATAACTGTTCGCAGGCGGTTGTTTTGGCATTTTCCGACCTTACGGGCATAGAGGAAAATGCGCTTGCCAAAATCGCAAGCTCCTTCGGCGGAGGAATGGGACGGCTAAGAGAAGTATGCGGTGCGGTTACGGGAGCCTTTATGGTTTTGGGGCTTTTGTACGGCTATTCGGAGGCGGAAACGGGAGCAAAAAAAGCGGAGCATTATATGAGAATACAGCATTTTGCGGAGCGGTTTTCGCAAATAACAGGCTCAATCGTGTGCCGCGAGCTTTTGGGGATAGACAAAAAGAAGGAAAGCCCGACGCCCGAAAAAAGAACGGCAGAGTATTATAAAAAACGCCCTTGCCGCGACCTTGTGGGCTTATCGGCGGAGATTTTGGAAGAAATGATAGAAAATGAATAGCACAGCGTAAGCTGTGCTATTTTTAAATTTCGCAGGATTTTGCGTATGCTGTTAAAATTTCCTCAGCGTGCAGACTTTGCTGAGGAGTCATTTTTGAAATAATTCTGTTTATGGGGTTGTTTTCCGAGCGTGTAGCAGTGCCGAAAAGTATATAGTCCGCGTCAATATCCAAAATTTTGCAAAGTACCATTAAAGTCGGTACCGACATTCCGTTTAAACCTCTTTCAATATCGCTTATATGCTGACAGCTCACATCTAATTTTTCTGCTATATATTCCTGT
>CAJOPD010000027.1 GCA_905236685.1 uncultured Clostridia bacterium | reverse complement strand
TATTCATAAAATTCCTCCATTAAAAAAGTGCATAGCAAAGCTATGCACAAAAAACACATAGCTCCTTTTTGTCGCCAAACAAAATTACAAATATTTACAAAATACATAGTAATAGAGCGTTTGTGTTTTTATCAAACATACTATGTAAATGTAAATATTTTTTTCGTTTGGCAGATTTATGATAGCACAATAATCAGTATTTTGCAAGAGAATTTACAAAAATAAAAATCACTTTAATTTTTACAAGAATTTCAATTATTCATTATTCACTATTCTTTATTCATTTAGAAAATCCTGCCCAAATAAATGAATAATGAATATTTAAGAATGGAAAATAAGAATACAAAACAAAAATCCTATCTTTCGATAGGATTTTTGTTTTGGCGTTTCCGGGCGGATTCGAACCGCCGGCCTATCGCTTAGGAGGCGATCGCTCTATCCTGCTGAGCTACGGAAACACATATTTTTTAAGCTGCCTGATTATTATACCACAGCTATTCCCAATATTCAAGCATTTTTGGCACAAAATCAGATGTTTTACATATTATGCTATATAAAATGTCGGGAGGCGGTTTATATGCTTAAATTAGGTATAAAGGCTATCGGGCTCGGTGCGATGATGTTCTGCGTCGGTATGATTTGCGGGCTCGTATTCCCTATATATGTTGTCGCTATAATAGAAACGGCACTCCTTTTATTTATTGCATACTACTGCCTGTTTAAGTGTTAAAGAGATTGGAAAGGGGTTTAATTATGAAGGTCATAGTTTACAAGCTGCCAAAATTTTTATCGGGATTAGTTAAGTCTGTACTAAAAATAGACTGACCTTTGCGCCGAAGGCTGTGCCTTCGGTTTTTTATTTTTCCAATGCGCTTATTTTATCAATCCTTGCCTGATGTCTGCCTCCTGCAAATTCCGCGTCAAGCCAGCTGTCCACTATCATATATGCAAGCTCTTCCCCTGTCACTCTGCCGCCTAAGCATATTACATTCGCGTTATTGTGCACTTTTGTCATTTTCGCAGAGTAAACATCGGTTAAATGCGCCGCGCGGATACCCTTTATCTTATTCGCCGCCATTGACATTCCTATACCCGTACCGCAAACCAAAATTCCTCTATCGGTATCGCCGCTTACTATACTTTCGCAAACAGCTTTCGCTATATCGGGATAATCACAGCTTTTTTCATCAAAGGTGCCGAAATCCTTATATTCAATTCCTCTTTCTTCTAAATGCTTTTCTATGCGGTTTTTGAGTTCAAACCCGCCGTGGTCACAGCCTATTGCTATCATCATTTATTACCTCTTTCCTCATATTCGCGTTCTGCCTGAGATTTTCTTAAATACTTAGGCGTAATCTCATAATAGTTTTGCGGATTTTTGGATTTTGCCGCTTCCAAAACCCCTGACGCCTTCTGCATATTAACATTCTGCGGTGCAAAATGCGCCATATCGCCCAGCTCCGCTTTTATTATGTCCTTATAAACGGGCACGGCATCACCCAAAAACACCGTTTCTTCCGACATTCCTTTAAGTTCTTTAAGACATTCCGAAAGCGGCAGCGCTCTCGGCGGACAAATCTCCTTTAACACGCCCTTTTCAAATCGGTAAAAGGCATTATATACCTCGCCGCGCCTTGCGTCCATAACGGGCGAAATAATATGCGGACAAAATGGAATATTAAAGCACATAGCTTCAAGTGTATTTACGCCCGCAATCTGTTTATTCACCGCGTGCGCAAGCGCTTTTACCGTAGTTATGCCTATTCTGAGCCCTGTAAACGAGCCAGGTCCTTCCGCAACTGCAAAAAGGTCGATTTCATCGGGCGCAATTCCGCTCCTTGCAAAAACCTCATCTATTATCGGCATAAGTGTCTGAGAGTGCGTAAGCTTATTATTGACAGTCACCTCACACACGAGCTTATCTCCGTCACATACTGCCGCCGAAGCAACGCCTGACGAAGTATCTACCGCAAAAATTTTCATACCGTTCCCCGTTTTTCAACAGATATTTCACGAAAATCGTCGTGAATATCAAGATTTTTTGTTATTGTTATATCATATCTTTCCTCGGGCAGAATATCCGATATTATATTCGCCCACTCGATAACCGCAATCCCGTCACCCGAAACATACTCATCAAACCCTATATCGTACATCTCGTCGCTGTCTGCTATTCGGTAAACATCAAAATGGTAAAGCGGGATATCGCCGCTGTAACAGTTTACTATTGTAAAGGTCGGGCTTGAAATTACATCTTTTACGCCCAAGCCCTTTGCAAGACCTGCCGTGAAGGCGGTTTTGCCTGCACCGAGGTCGCCGTTTATACAAACAACATCGCCGATTTTTAAGGTTTTAGCAAAAGCCTTTGCGATATTTTCCGTTTCTTTTTGAGAATTAGATTTATACAGCATATTTCCACCCAAGCCAACAAATAATCAAAAAGGCTACACCTTACAGCATAGCCTTGACAAAACAAATTTATTTATTTTCAAAATAAACTCTGTCGTCGTGCACCTTTTTTGAAAGCATATCCAAACGCTTTTCAATGTCGTTTAAAATATCGTCAGCATACTGGTCACAGTCGGTCTTGATTTCCATAGCCTTCTGCTGTGCGTCGTTAACCATTTGGTTAGCCTGCTCAACAGCCTGCTTTGTAACCTCGTGCTCGTCAATCATTCTGACAACCTTTTCCTCGGCGTTTTTAATCATCTCGTCGCTTCTGGACTGAGCCTCTGCCAAAATTCTTTCTCTTTCTTCCTTAACCCATTTCGCTTCCTTAACTTCGTCAGGGAAAACAAGGCGCATCTCTTGAATATAATCAAGAATGTCCTCTTTATCAACAAGTATCTTACCGCTTAAAGGAACAGTAGGCGCCTTGTCAATAGTTTCTTCCATCATGTCGATAATTTCCATAATTTCCATAATCAAAACTCCTCTAAATAAAAATTATATTTTATCTTTTATCCTTTTTATAACATTGAAAGGCGCAAGACCTTCAAGCTCACCTTTATATTTTGCAACCTCCTTAACCATACTCGAACTTATGTAGGAGTATTTGGAGTCGGTCATCATAAACATCGTTTCATATTCGGGGTCGAGCGCTTTATTCAAAAGCGCCATCTGAAACTCATATTCAAAGTCGGCAACCGTCCTTAATCCTTTTACTATAACCGATGCGCCGTTTTGCTTTGCAAAATCTACCAAAAGACCGCTGAACACATCACAGCTGACATTGGGCAAGTCCTTTATCAGCTCATCAATCATTTCCTTACGCTCTATTGCTGAAAAAAGCGGTTTTTTATTTATATTGTCCAGCACGCCGACTATAAGCCTGTCATACAGCTTTGACGCGCGCCTTATAATGTTCAGATGCCCGTTTGTTATCGGGTCAAAACTGCCCGGATAAACGGCAACTCTCATAACAGTCACCCTCTTTTATAGACTGTAACATAGCTTCTGCCATATTTTTTCTGTTTTAATCTTATAAACCCGTCAAAATCCCCGTGTTCATCGGAAAAATCGCTTTCCAGTACTATAATCCCACCCTTTTCCAAAACATTACGGGCTAAAATTTCTTCTATTATCGGGGAAATTATGCCTTTATTATACGGTGGGTCAAGGAAAATAAGTGAAAATTTTTCCTTTGTATCCGCCAAAAAGCGCATAGCCTCACAATTTAAAACCTTTACATTTGTAAATCTGAGAGAAGCATTATTTTTATTGATTAAGGCTATTGCTCTTTCGTCCCTATCGACACATACTGCACTCTCTGCGCCACGGCTCAGCGCCTCAAAGCTGAGTGCTCCGCTCCCTGCAAAGAGGTCTAAAACACGGCTTTTTGCGGTAAAGTCCTGTATAAGATTGAACATAGATTCCTTAACTCTGTCGGTTGTAGGACGAATATCCATACCCTCAAAACCGTAAAGCTTATGTCCGCGTTTTGTGCCCGCAATAATCCTCATAGTCCTCCCCCAGCGTATCTACCTAAATATTGTACCCTATATTTTTAAAATCGTCAATCTTTTTTTGAAATTTTTACATTTTTTTGTAAAAAAATATCGTATTTCAGTTCAAAACAACGCTTTCGGGGATTACATTACCGACCTTTTCAAAAAGTATCTTTTCCTCATACGGAGAAATCTGTTCCGATTTTTTTATAATATCCTCCGCCGCAGAGTCGGCAAGCTTTAAAATGTCGGTATCGCTAACCAGATTTGCTATTTTCATTTCGGGAAGTCCGTGCTGGCGCGTACCGAAAAAGTCCCCCGGACCTCTTAATTTCAAATCCTGCTCGGAAATATAAAAGCCGTCATTCGACCTGCACATTGTTTCCATTCGTTTTTTTACGAGCTCGCCGCTTTTTTCGGCTATCATTATGCAGTACGCCTGCTCTCCCGCTCTGCCTACCCTTCCCCTTAATTGATGAAGGGTTGCAAGCCCGAACCGTTCCGCATTTTCTATAATCATTATGTTGCTGTTCGGAACATTCACGCCGACTTCTATGACTGTTGTGGACACAAGCACATCTATTTTCTTATCAAGAAAATCGCGCATAACGCTGTCCTTTTCCTCCGCCTTCATCTTGCCGTGCATAAGCCCAAATTTAATGCCCCGAAAATATTTTGAAAGCTTTTCAAAAAGCTCCTTAGCATTCTTTAAATCCTGCGTTTCGCTCTCCTCTATCAAGGGGCATACCACATACGCCTGCATACCCGACTTTACATTTTTTTCCAAAAATGCGTACACTCTTTTTCGCATATCTTCGCCTACGGCATAGGTTAAAACAGGCTTTCTGCCGGGCGGAAGCTCATCAAGCACAGATATATCCAAATCTCCGTACAAAATCAGCGAAAGCGTCCGCGGTATCGGCGTTGCCGTCATTATAAGGCTATTGGGGTTTTCGCCTTTTTCTGTAAGCTCTGCCCTTTGCGAAACGCCGAAACGGTGCTGTTCATCAGTCACCGCAAAGCCCAGATTTTTATATATCACTTTATCCGAAATAAGCGCATTTGTGCCGATTATAATATCATACACGCCGTTTTTAATGTCCTCATACATCTTCTGCTTATTTTTTGTGCTCTTGGTAAGAAACGCGATTTTTATATCGGTTCCGTCAAAAAACTGCGAAAAACATTCAAAATGCTGAAATGCCAAAATCTCGGTAGGCGCCATAATTGCGGACTGAAAACCGTTTTTAAAAGCAACATACATTCCCGCCGCCGCGACCACCGTTTTACCCGAGCCGACATCGCCTTCTAACAGGCGGTTCATCGCGGTATTTTTTGCAAAGTCCGCACAAATTTCCGAAATAGCCCGAGTTTGCGCCTTGGTAAGCTGATAGGGGAGCGTTTTTATAAATTCACCGACACACTCGGTATCGGCAAATGGCGTTCTTAACGCATTTTGATTATTAACACGCCTTTTCATAAGCGCAAGGCGCAAAAGCAACAATTCTTCAAAAACAAAGCGTTTTCTCGCCGATTGATAATTTGAAAAATTTTCGGGAAAATGTATGTTTTTCATTGCAAAATTTATTTCGCATATGCCGTACTTTTTCCTTATGCCGCTCGGCAAATACTCCTCCAATTCACCCGCGCGCTTTATTGCCTCCTCCATCAAGGTGGCGACCATTTTCTGCGTCAAGTTTTTGGAAAGAGGGTAAATCGGCACGATTTTCCCGATAAAATGCTGTTTTTCTTCCTTTTCGTAAACGGGGTTTTCAATCTCCTTATGCCGTCCCCTCACATTCACCTTTCCGTAAAACAGCACCTTGTCCCCCGTTTTGAACGCACCCTTTACAAAACGGTTATTGTACCACAAAACCTTTAACTGCCCCGACTCGTCAAAAACGGTCATTGAATAAATCGTAAAATTCTTCCTTATCTGTGCCTCACGGGCAGGCGAATAGACGGTAGCAGAAATGCACGCATTTTCCCCGTCCTTTATGTCCCTGATCTCACAAAACTTTGTCCTGTCCTCATAATCCCGCGGGAAATAGTACAAAAGGTCTTCTACCGTTTTTATTCCCTTTTTTTCAAGAATTTTGGCTCTTTGCGGTCCGACACCGTTTAAGGCTTTAATGCTTTCCATATTTTATTCAACAGAAACAATATAATAGTAAAGCGGCTGACCGCCGTACTTTACAAAAACTTCGGCATCTTCAAAGGCGTCTTCGATTTTCTCAGCTGCCGCCTTTGCATCCTCTTCCTTTACATCTTCGCCGAAATAAACTGTTATGAACTCGCTGTCCTCGTCTGCGACATCTTTTAAAACTTCAAAAAGCACATCTTCGGGGTTTTTGCCGACTTCCTCTATCTTACTTCCCACAAGACCTAAAATATCGTCCTTTTTGATTTTTTTGCCGTCCGCCTCTGTGTCGCGCACCGCATAAGTAATCTGCGCCGAGGTCACAGCCTTTGCCGCCTTATTCATAGCAGTTTCATTATCCTTCTCTGACTTTTCGCCGTTAAATTTCATCATAGCTGCAACGCCTTCGGGAATGGATTTTGTCGGAATAACCACTATATTTTTTTGCGAAATCTCCATAGCCTGATTTGCCGCAAGAATTATGTTCTTATTATTCGGGAGCACAAAAACCGTTTCGGCATTTACGCCCTTTGCGGCAGCCAAAATATCGTCTGTACTCGGGTTCATCGTCTGACCGCCTTCAATTACGGCGTCTGCGCCCATATCCTTGAAAATATCAGCTATTCCGCGCCCTGCACAGATTGTGACAAACCCATACTTTTTAGGTGGTTCCTCGGTTTCCTTCTCGGTTATGAGCGATTGATGCTGGTGCTTCATATTATCAATCTTGATATTTATCATAGTACCCAGTTTTATTGCGTTTTCCAGTATAAAACCAGGGTTATTTGTATGGATATGCACCTTTACAATATCGTCATCGTCTATAACAAGCATACAGTCGCCCGTTTTTTCGATTGCGCGCTTAAAATTCAAAACATTTACGCCTGTACTGCGTTTTTCCACGATAAATTCGGTGCAGTACATATACTTTATGTCTTTGGTGTCTATGCTTTGCTGTGCGGTATCGGCTTTTTTGGCTGTGTCCTCCTCCGCCTTTTCGCACTTGACCGTCTCGCCCTTTTCCAGATAGAACAAAACGCCCTCCAAGACAAATACCCAGCCCTGTCCGCCTGCGTCAACCACGCCGGCTTTTTTCAAGGCGGGAAGCATATCGGGAGTTTTTGAAAGGGTTTCTGCGCCCTCCTCCGCTGCCGCCTT
>CAJOPD010000026.1 GCA_905236685.1 uncultured Clostridia bacterium | reverse complement strand
CTTTCGGAAATAAAAGAAATAATAAACAGCGATATGTCCGATTTTGACGCTGTGGAAAAGATTGTGTGCGTGTTTGAAAAGTACAAGTTTGATATAGGCGGAAGGCACGATTTTTAATACATCTAAATTTATACAAAAAAATATCCGCCGTTGGTAGCGGATATTTTTTAATCATTCTTCATCTTCATTTTCTTCAAATGCTATTTGGTCCCACACAAACTCAATCCAAGTGGAGTTTTCCGAAGCGGCAATAAAAATCGCAATAGTAAAGCATAGCTGAGCGGCAAGTTCAATGTAGTTGTTTGTAATCCAGAACAATGAATAAACGCGCCCTTGAAATGCTATATTATTTAAAAACGGAAGAACAAGTCTTAATACAAGCAGTAAAAGTACAAGCCATTTTACATTTTCTTTTTCCTTGTCAAAAGATAATCCTGTATATATTGCGGCAATTCCGTAAATCAATGTAAACAAAATGGAAATCAATCCGTAAGTGTCCCAAAAAGTAAACTGATAAACAAATCCGCCTTCATTACGCAGATAATTCAAAACCTTGTCAGCAACAAAGAAATCGCCCGCAGGCTGATACACGAAGAAATATATTATCCACGAAAGCGTAATAAGGTGGCAAATTCCGTATGTTATAAAGCTGATTTTTGTAAGTTTTATCCGACCAAATTCAAACATAGACGGAATAATGAATAATGCGGGAATAATAATCCCTCCGACAATCCGTAACAGAGCATAACCTATGTTTGCAACATTCATCTTGCCGTATTCGATAGCGGAAGAAATGAAATCAATATGATTTACATAGAAAAATACAATCCCCAATATAAAAGAAACCGAGATCAATGCTTTAAACATATATCGTTTTGTAAAAGAAGCTCCCATACTAACAGTCCCCTTTGTTTAATTATATAGATATCTTAACATAATACAAATAAAAAAGCAACACATTTCCAAGTTTTTTATTTAAAACTATTTACTTTGCGGGCGAAAAAGGGTATAATATACCAAATAAATATAGTGTGGTAGATTAGATATGCTTAGTCTTATAAATATACTGATAAATGTGCCTATAACGCTGATTGCCCTTACCGGTCACGAATTTGCGCACGCATTTGTATCGACCAAAATGGGCGACCCTACTCCGAGATATGAGGGAAGACTTACACTAAATCCGATAGCGCATCTTGATATAATGGGTACAATCCTTATGATACTCACGGGTTTCGGCTGGGCGAAACCTGTCGGCGTCAATCCTATGTATTACAAGGACAGAAAAAAGGGTATGGCGCTTACGGCAATAGCCGGTCCTATCGCAAATTTTATAATGGCATTTTTGGGAGTTTTGATAGGCACGGTGCTGTTAATTATCGGAAACTCTCTCGGTTGGAGCTACTCGGTGTTGAGCAATATAAATATGATATTTTACCTGTTTGCGTTCAGAAACCTTTGTTTTATGGTATTTAATCTGATACCTATACCGCCGCTTGACGGCTCAAAAGTTTTAGGGCTTTTTATACCGAACAGAACATATTATAAAATTTTGGAGTATGAAAGATACTCGATAATTCTGATTATGATTTTGTCGCTTACGGGCGTTTTCAACAGCGTTATCGGCGGAGGAGTAAGTGCTGTTTTTTCTATGATTTCAAAGGCGGTTTCGGTGATAGTTTCGCCGATAGTATAAGAGGTAGAAAGTATGGACACGCTTTTATATAAACTTGACAGCTTTGAAGGACCGCTGGACCTGCTTTTGCACCTTATATCAAAGAATAAGGTCAGCATTTATGACATACCGATAGTCGAGATAACGGCGCAGTATCTGGACGCAATCAGCGGCATTGAGGAGTCGCAGCTGGAAAACACAAGCGAATTTTTGGTAATGGCGGCACAGCTGCTTTATATTAAATCTAAAATGCTTCTCCCAAAAAATGAGGAGGAGGACGAGGAAGACCCGAGAGAAGATTTGGCAAGACGGCTGTTGGAATATCAGCAGTACAAAGAGGCGTCAAAGGAGCTGCGCAAAACCGAATTTGCAACGAAATATATGTTTTTTAAGCCTGAGGAAGATATAAAATTCCCAACGCCTGCATATGACAAAGAACACAGCGTTTCGGAACTGATTGACGCTTTCGGCTCGATTTTACAGAGAAAAATCAGAACGGTAAAGCCTGAAAAACGCGCATTTTCGGGAATAGTGGGCAGAGAAAAAGTTTCGGTGAGCGCTATGACCGAGCGGGTTTTGGAACGGCTTAAAACGGCGAAAAAGATGAGATTTCTGTCCGCTTTTGAAGGTGCGAAATCAAAGCCCGAGTTAGTCGCGATATTTCTTGCAATCTTGGAGCTTGTGTCGCAGAACAAAATAACGGCGGATTTTAATGAAAAAGAAAATGATTTTATCTTAAAGGAAAATACAAGAGGTAAAAAATGATTAAAGACAAAATTCCTTACGCAATAGAAGGGATACTTTTTGCGGCAGGCGAGCCGGTAAAAGCGGCAAAGCTTGCGGCGGTTTTGGAAACGGATATAGAAACGGTCGAAGAGGCGGTAAAGCTTTTAAAATACAATTATGATACCGAAGAACGCGGTATGACGATAATTGATATTGATGACGGCTACCAGCTGTGTTCCCGCCCCGATTACTATAATTACATACAGCTGATTTTGGGCGAACAGCGCCGTCAGGCGCTTTCAAATGCGGCTATGGAGGTTTTGGCAATAATTGCGTATAAACAGCCGATAACAAGGGGACAGATTGAATATGTCCGCGGCGTAAACTCAGATGCGGCGGTGAACCGTCTTGTAGAACGGGGACTTATCGAGGAGACGGGAAGGCTTGACGCGCCGGGCAGACCGATACTTTATAAAACGACGCAGAATTTTTTGCGGTGTTTCGGGCTTTCCACACCAAAAGACCTGCCTCCGCTTGATATGTCGCAGTTCGGAGAGGAATATGAACAGCTTTCCTTGGATATTGAGGAAAACAAGCAGATTGAGGGTCAGGAGGAGCTTTTGGCTCTCGAAGAATAAAGGGAAGGAGCGGCAAAAATGCAGATTTTTATGATAATAATTGCCGCAATCGTTTTACTGCTTGCAGTACTGCTTTTAATTCCCGTACGGCTTGATATTCTTTATGAAAAGGCTGAGGAACAAAATGCGGAAGTGACCTTAAAATACGGGTTTATAACCTATAAAGTCTATCCAAATGAGAAAAAGCCGAAAAAGGATAAAAAATCCAAAGTAAAAGAGGACAGGCAGGACAAGGTCAAGGAAGAGTTTTCCTTTGAAAAAAAGAAGGAAGAACTCGAAAAATATATTAAGATTTTCGGCATCATAAAGGGCGATGTGCAAAAGCTTTTGTCGTATATGGCAAGACACGCTGTGGTTTTTGACAATATAGAAATAAAATCGGAATTCGGCTTTGACGACGCAATGAAAACTGGGATTTTCACAGGTCTTTATAACGGATTTGTGTATAGCGTTTTGGGTGTTGTTCACCATAACTCAAAGCTTAGAGATATGAAGGTAAACCTAAACCCAAATTTTGAGAAAAAATGCTTTTATAACCGTTTTTGCTGTATATTGCGCATCAAAACTGTGCATATTATGATTATCGCTTTTAATGTACTTAGAATATACAGAAAAATCAAAAAGGAAGGGAGAGTATAAACTATGTCGGAACATCCAATTCAAGGGCTTATGGATACAGCTATGAGCAATATTAAATCTATGGTTGATGTCAATACCATAGTCGGCGACCCCGTAACAACACCTGACGGAACAGTAATTATCCCCATTTCAACGGTGAGCTTCGGCTTTGGCGCAGGAGGCACGCAGTTTGCGGCAAAAAATGATACTATCGCACCGCAGGAGGCGATGTTCGGCGGCGGCTGCGGCGGCGGCGCGAATGTGAAACCTATCGCATTTTTGGTAGTCGGCGGCGGAAACATTAAACTGCTTCCGATAAGCGACAAGGTGACGCCTGTTGATAAAATAATCGATATTGTGCCCGAGGTTGTGGACAAGGTAAACGGCGCATTTTCCGGAGCGCTGGATAAGATTGTAGGTGTGCGTTCCAAAAAGAAGGAAGATACTAAAACCGACAAAAATGCACCGCAGTTTGTTGATATTGCAGAATAAATGTTCAGGACAGACTTTGGGCTGTCCTGAATTTTTGAGGAGAAAATATGGCATATACCGAAAAAGATAAAATACTGATGAAGGTTCAAAAGCCTACAAGATATACGGGCGGCGAGCTGAACAGCGCAGAAAAGGACAAGAACTCCGTTGATTGCAGGTTCGGCTTTTGCTTTCCCGATGTATATGAGATAGCAATGTCAAATTTGGGTATGAAAATACTTTATCATACACTTAATGAGCGCCCCGACACATTTTGCGAACGAATTTTTGCTCCGTGGGTTGATATGGAGGAGGAAATGCGAAAACGCAATATGAAGCTTTTTGCATTGGAAACGGGTGATGGCGCCGATAAATTTGATATTTTGGGCTTTACTCTTGGCTACGAACTTTGTTATTCAAATGTGCTTAATATGCTGAACTTGGCGGATATTCCGCTTTTGGCGCAGGATAGGGACGAAAGCTTTCCCATAATCTGCGGCGGCGGACTGTGTGCATATAATGCGGAGCCGATTGCGGAAATATTTGATTTTTTTATGCTTGGCGAAGGCGAGGAGCTTATAAATCTCGTAACCGATGAATATATAAAATGGAAAAAGAGCGGTAAAAAGGACAAGAAGGAGTATTTAAGGAAAATTGCCGGGCTTGACGGGGTTTATGTGCCGTCCTTTTATGATGTTACATATAATGCGGATAACACGATAAAAAGTATAACCCCGAATGACCCGTGCGCGAAGCCGAAAATAAAAAAGACCATAATGCGCGATTTTGACAGGGCATATACTCCCGAAACACTTGTTGTGCCTTTTGGCGAGGTGGTGCACGACCGCGTTATGCTTGAAGTTTTCAGAGGCTGTATAAGAGGCTGCCGCTTTTGCGAGGCGGGATATGCTTACCGTCCCGCGAGGGAGAGAAGCCACGAACGGCTTACAGAGCTTGCCGATAAACTTTTGGGTTGCAGCGGATATGATGAAATATCCCTCTCATCTTTGAGCACGAGCGACTATACCGAGCTTAAAGAACTTACCGACAATCTTCTTAAAATGACGGAGGAAAAGAAAATCGGGCTGTCGCTGCCTTCCCTCAGGATTGATAACTTTTCTTTGGAGCTTATGGATAAAGTCCAAAAGGTGCGAAAGAGCGGTATTACCTTTGCGCCCGAGGCGGGTACGCAGAGGCTCCGTGATGTGATAAATAAAAACATTACGGAGGAAAATGTTTTAAAATCGGCAAAAATGCTTTTTGAAGGCGGCTGGACTAATGTAAAGCTTTATTTTATGATAGGACTTCCCTCGGAAACTGACGAGGATATTTTAGGAATTGCCGAGCTTTCGGGCAAGGTTTTGAACGAATACTTTTCGATACCGAAGGAAATGCGCGCCAAAAACATCAATATAACGGTAAGTACATCAAGCTTTATACCCAAGCCCTTTACCGCATTTCAATGGGCAAAGCAGGACGCGCGCGGCGAAATTGTAAGAAAGCAGGACATTTTAAAAAAGTCGATTAGCGCAAAGCAAATACGCTATATCTGGCATGACAACAAAACAAGCTATTTGGAGGGCGTTTTTGCACGGGGGGACAGGCGTCTTTTGACCGCGATAATCGAGGCGGTAAAAAACGGTTGTAAGTTTGACAGCTGGGACGAGCAGTATAAGTTTGACGAGTGGTTAAAGGCGTTCAAAACCTGCGGTATAGACCCTGACTGGTATTTAAGGGAGCGGTCTTATGATGAAATTTTGCCCTGGGAGCATATTGATATAGGTATAACAAAAAAATTCTTTATGCGTGAAAATGAAAAGGCAAAACAGGGCGAAACAACGCCGAATTGCCGAGAAAAATGCGCAGGCTGCGGTATGAAAACTTTTGGGGCGGGTGTGTGCTGTGAGTAATTATATAATAAAATACGCAAAAGACGAGCGTGTACGCTATATTTCGCACCTTGATTTTATGCGCACTTTTTATAGGACGGCAAGAAGATGCGGTCTAAATATGGCGTATACAAGCGGTTTTAATCCGCACCCGATTATGACGGTCGCAATGCCGCTGTCGGTCGGTGTGACATCGGAGACCGAGTATATGAAAATTGCCTTTTCTGAGGAGTATACCGAGGAGGAGGTAAAAAGCGGGCTGAATTCTGCTTTTCCGAACGGGCTTTCGGTTATCGCAGTCAAAAAACTTGAAGGAAAAGAAACGGAATTTGCAAAAATCAATAAAGTGGTTTATGAAACGGAACTTGAATGTAATGACTGCGGTTTGTTTTCCGAAGCTGATTTTTTGAACAATAAATCGCTTTTGGTTATGAAAAAGACAAAGAGCGGGGAAAAGGAGGCGGATATACGCCCCTACATATACGATTTTTCGGCGGAGAAAACAGATACGGACAAAATGAAGGTAAAAATGTGTATTGCGGCAGGGAATGATTATAATTTGAAGGTGGAAACGGTGCTTTTGGCTATGGAAAAATACTCGCAAGGTCTAAAAATCACCTTTTCATGCTCGCATAGAGTAAAAATCTTGGCAGATGACAAAGAAATACTGTAAAAAAGCTCCCTTTTTTTAAAAGGGAGCTTTTCAGACTGTCGAAAAAGTCGCCAGACCGCAGAAATTTATCTACTTCTGTATTTGGCGCCTTTTTTTGATTTTTACTTTTGTGAAATGTGCCACTTCTTTAAAAGTGCTTTCTCTCCTGCTTTTGCCGATTTCAAGCTCTACCGTACCACCGTACGCCGACGAGCATAAAATCGACAAATCTGCCTTCCTTTTTCGGCATCTGCGAGCGGCTAAATAAGGTCTGCGATTTCCAAAATCATCTTTTCCGTCTTGTCCCAGCCAAGACAGGGGTCGGTTATCGACTTGCCGTAAACCGTGCCGTCAGGCTTTTGGTTTCCGTCCTCGATATATGACTCAATCATAAGTCCTTTAAGCATTTTTCTGATATTTTCCGAAAGTCGCGCGCTGTGCAGAATTTCCTTTGCAATTCTTGGCTGCTGTTCCCAGCGCTTTCCTGAATTTGCGTGGTTTGTGTCGATGATAACGGCGGGATTTTTTAGCCCGCTTTCTTCGTACATTTCCCAAAGAAGCTGTAAATCCTCGTAATGATAGTTGGGAACAGAGCGGCCGTGTTTGTTGGAATATCCGCGCAAAATAGCGTGAGCAAGCGGATTTCCCTTGCTTTCGACCTCCCAGCCCGAATAAACAAAGGTGTGCGGGTGCTGTGCCGCAGTTATGGAATTCATCATAACGGACAAATCCCCGCCCGTTGGATTTTTCATACCGACAGGAATGTCAAGACCGCTTGCGGTAAGGCGGTGCTGCTGATTTTCCGTTGACCGAGCGCCGACCGCAACATAGGAAAGACAGTCGGAAAGATATCGGTGGTTTTCGGGATAAAGCATCTCATCTGCACAGGAAAATCCTGTCCTGTCCAAAGCGTCTATGTGCAGCTTTCGTATCGAAATAAGTCCCTTTAACATATCAGGCGATTCTGTCGGGTTCGGCTGGTGCAGCATACCCTTGTATCCGTCGCCTGTGGTGCGCGGTTTGTTGGTGTATATCCTCGGCACCATAACTATTTTGTCCTTTACCTTGTCTTGAAGCAGCCGAAGCCTTCCGATATAGTCCAAAACGGCGTCCTCGCGGTCAGCGGAGCAAGGACCTATTATAAGCAAAAGCTTTTTGCTTTCGCCCAAAAAAATCTTTAAAATTTCCTCATCATTTTTGCGCTTTTGCTCTGCCATTGATGCGGATAGGGGATACATCTCCTTGATAACGGCAGCGGTCGGCATTTCACGCTTAAATTCCATATTCATAGTCTTAATCTCCTTTTGCTAAATCAAACAACTCTCTTTCGCGAGTTGACAGTTTCATCATTTCCTGTATTTTTTCACGGTCGCCCGATTTGATTAAATCATAGAGTGTGTTAAAAGAATTTTTAAATAAATCCATTTGCGAAAGCAGTTTGTCCTTATTCAGCAAAAACAGCTCGCTCCACATTTCATCATTTATTTTGGCGATACGGGTTAAATCACGGAAGGAATCGCCGCTGTATTCCGCCATTGCCTTCATATCGCGGCAGGTCATAAGCGAAACCGCTATGCAATGCGTTAGCTGTGACAAAAATCCTATTGTTTCGTCGTGCTTTTCGGGGGATAATACCGAAATATTTGAAAAACCGAGGATTTTTCCCAACTCTTTGCAAGTTTCTATTGCACCCGCGGTGTTTTTTTCGGTGGGCGTTACGATGTAATTTGCACCCAAAAAAATTTCAGCCGCGGCGTTTTCTATGCCGCTTGATTCTCTGCCTGCCATTGGGTGCGCGCCGACAAATTCAAGATTTTCACGCAGAATTTCCTGCAATTCGTAGATAAAACAGCTTTTTATGCCCGTGACATCAAAAATAAGCGCATTACCCTTTATAAATTGCTGATACTTTTTAATCCATTCCAAAATAGTATGCGGATAAACCGCAAAAATAATTAAGTCAAAATCGGCAATATATTCACGCGTGGGCAAGGTTTTGCCGCACTTTACAATTCCGTTTTTTAAGGCATAGTCAATAACATTGCTGTCTGTGTCCAAAGCGCCGACAAAATAGCCCTTTTCGGTCAAAGATTTTGCATAACTGCCGCCGATAAGCCCAAGTCCTATTATGAGAATTTTTGTGTCCTTGCTAATCTTCATAACTAACCTCCGCGCCTAAGGATTTTAATACTTTAAAAAAGTCGGGAAAACTCTTTGAAACAGCTTCTGCGCCGTCAATTTCGCCGCCTGTTTGGGTTAAAAGAAGGGACATCGCCATAACTATACGGTGGTCGTTGTGCGAGGAAATTACGGTATCGGGGACTTTTAGTTTTCCTTCAAAAATCCTTACTCTGTTATCAAAAATTTCTGTTTTTATGCCGAATTTTAAAAGCTCTGCCTTCATAGCCGCGGCTCTGTCGCTTTCCTTAATTTTAAGCCGCTTTGTTCCCGAAAATTCACCGCCGCCCTTGGCTGCGGAAAGTGCAAAAAGCACGGGCGCTAAATCGGGGCATAGGGAAAGGTCGATTTTCGGCTCCGATTTGTCAATTTCCTTTATATACTCGGTTATTATTTTGTCGCCTTGCAGGCTGTTATCGTCAAGTCCTGAAATTGAAATATCCGAGCCCAAAGCGTTAAGTGCAAAGAATACTGCGGAATTTGACCAATCGCCCTCTACTTCTGTGTCGCAAGATGAATATTTTTGATTTCCTTTTATTAAATAACAGTTTTCGCCTTCCTTTTCTGTCTTTACGCCGAATTTTTCCATAACACTGACAGTTATGTCAACATAAGGCTTGCTCTCAAAGGGCGGGATTACAGTCACGCGGCTGTCGCCGTCAAGAAGGGGAAGTGCAAAGAGAAGTCCGCTTATATACTGACTGCTGATATTTCCCAAAACCTCATAGTTTCCTGCCACAAGCCTTCCAAAAGCAGAAATTTCGGTGTCGGTTTTTGAAATCTCAATCCCTTTTTTTGTAAAAATATCCTCATAAACATCAATTCCGCGCTCTATAAGCCGCTTGCTACCCGTAAAAACAGAATTATCGCAAAGACTGAGCGCTATCGGAAAGATAAATCTGAGCGTGCTGCCGCTTTCACGGCAGGGAAAAACGGCGTTTTTGGAGTTTGTTATCCCCAAAATTTCTATGCCGCCGTCAATTTCGGAAAAGGAAGCGCCCAGAGCCGAAATGCAGTCAAGAGTTGCAAGTATATCTTCGCTTTTTGATATATTAAAAATCCTGCTTGTCCCGCCCGATAAAGCCGCAGAGATTATCGCTCTGTGAGCAAAGCTTTTTGACGGGGGTGCGGTAAAATCGCCGTTTAGTTTTGACGGTTTGAATTTAACCCTCATAGTTTATCCCTTCTCATTTCCCAAAATGCCGCAAAATCAGGTCAATTGCGTCGTTGTAGCCATCAAGCCCCTTGCCCGAAACGGTTGAAATAACATAATCTCTTATAAAACTTACCTTGCGGAAATCCTCCCGCTTTGAAAGGTCGCTTATGTGCACCTCAACAGTAGGTATTCCCGTGCCTTTTAACGCATCTGCGATTGCAATGCTTGTGTGCGTATATGCCGCAGGGTTAAAGACAATGGCGTCGGTTTTATCAAAGTATGCACGCTGAATTGCGTCGATCAAATCGCCCTCGTGATTGGATTGAAAAAACGCAACTTCTACATTCTTTTTCTTAGCATAGTCCAAAATCAGATTTTTCAGGTCATCATATGTCTTTTTGCCGTAGATATGGGGCTCGCGTATACCAAGCATATTTATGTTAGGTCCGTTTAAAACAAGAATTTTCAATCAAACCAGCTCCTTCAAAATTTTATCCAAAACATATTCGGGCGATTTTGCCGCCGAAATCTCAAAATCCGCACAAGCCTTGTAAATCGGGTATCTTTCGTCAAACAGCCGACCGAGAGTGGCGCGGTTTGAAGATAGCGGTCGGTCGTTGGTGGGCGTCAGGAGTTCAAGCGGTCGGTTTAAAAAGACAAGAATTCCGTTTCGCTTTAAAGCGCGCACATTTTCGGGGTCGATACCTGCACCTCCGCCCGTGGCTATTACAGCGCCGCTTTTTAGGGAGAGGGAGGAGATAACCTCCTTTTCGGTTTTTCTGAACTTTTTTTCTCCGTATTTTCGGAAAAACTCGGGTATCGGAATACCTGTTTTTTTCGTAATTTCCGTGTCGCTGTCAAAAAAGTCCTTGCCGAGTTTATCTGCAAGCATTTTTCCGACAGTTGTCTTTCCGGCTGACGGCATACCGATTAAAACGATATTCTCCTTTTCTCTTTTTACCGATTTAAAAGCGAAATCAATTAAACCGTCATCGGCGTTTTTATCCAAAAACAATGCCGAGGCATACACTGCCTGAGCCGAAAGCATATAAAGTCCGCCTTCTGCCAAGATATTTTTGCTTTTCCCGTCAAGGACAAGATTTGTCCTAAGCGGATTATAAACCGCGTCGATAAGTCCTTTTAGGTGAGGAAATGCGTCAATCAAAATGGGCGTTTCGCAGGTGTTCGGGAACATACCGCAGGGGGTTGTATTTATAATGATTTCTGCGTCGCCGTGAAAATCATATGCCTCGGAAAAGGTAACAGCGCCCGCCTTTTTGCTGCGCGATACAAATAAAATTTCCCTTGCGCCGAGGCTTTCGGCTGCTGCAAAAGCGGTTTTTGAAGTACCGCCCGTGCCCAAAATCAAAACTTTTTTGCCCGTTAATGTAATTCCTGCGTGCTTTATAAGCGCGAGCATACCGTAAAAATCGGTGTTGTATCCCAAAAGACGCCCGCCTTTGTTAATAACGGTGTTCACGGCGCCTATTTTTTTTGCGTTATCAGAAATTTCGTCAAGGTATGGGATAACGGCTTCCTTGTAGGGGATAGTAACATTTATGCCGCAAAAATCCCGCTTTTTCAAAAAATCCGAAAGCTCAACTTCTGATAGCTCCAAAAGCTCATAATCATAATCGGCAATCAATTTGTGAATTTCCACAGAATAACTGTGCGAAAGATGCTTTCCAATCAAACCGAACTGCATTACTTTTCTCCCTTTAAAAATATGTCCGTTCCAAATCTTCCCGCGAGCAAATCGGCGGTAACAATTGCGCAAATGCTGTCAATGACGGGACAGATACGGCGTATTATTGCGGGGTCGTGCCTGCCTTTTACCGAAATTTCCGTGTTTTCCGATTTTATAAAATCAACGGTTTTCTGCGCTTTTGAAATGGACGGGGTGGGCTTTACCGCACAATTCAAGAGTATCGGCATACCGTTTGTTATACCGCCGTTAATTCCGCCGTTGTTGTTGGTGGCTGTGACAATATTGCCGTCTTTTATTCTAAATGCGTCGTTGCACTCAGAGCCGACACAATCGGCAAAACCGAAACCCTTGCCGAATTCAACGCCCTTTATTCCGCCTATTGCGAAAAGCGCGTGCGAAAGCATACCTTCAACGCTGTCAAAAAACGGCTCTCCAACGCCTTTCGGTATTCCGAAAATTGCGGTTTGCGTAATTCCGCCTATACTGTCGCCCTCTTTTGCCGTTTCGGAAATTTTTTCAATAATTTTTTCGCCGCAAATCTTAGAGATTGTGGGAAATTCAGCACTACGAAGGGCGTCAATGTCCTTTTCGTAATTGTCAAAACCGTCATCGGCAAGGTCTGCGCACTTTAAAATATGCGTGCCGATTTTAATACCCAAATTTTCAAGGGCAGGAAGGAGTATTCCGCCTGCTGCCACGATTGCGGCGGTTATCCTTCCCGAAAAATGTCCGCCGCCGCGGTAGTCCTCAAACCCGTGATACTTGCAAAAACCCGCATAATCGGCGTGTGAAGGTCTTGCTATTCCGTAGGTATAATCACCGCTTTTGGTATTTTCGTTAGGTATTATAATTGTAATCGGCGTTCCTGTCGTTTTGCCGTTAAAAACTCCGCTTATTATTTGAAAATTATCCGCTTCACGCCTTGGCGTGTCAATCGCGGAGGAAGGACGCCTTCTTAAAAGCTCGGATTTTATTCTGTCGTCGCTTACAGGTATTCCTGCCGCCAGCCCGTCAATTACAGCACCGATGGCAGCCCCGTGGCTTTCGCCGAAAACAGTAACTGAAATGCTGTTTCCAAAAGTGTTTTTCATATCTTTCCCTCCGATTTATAAAAGGCTTATTATTTCCGCAGCCGACATTTTGCGGAACTCAAAAGTTCCGATTTTTTCTGAAAATACAGTAATAATGCCGTCCCTTGTCAGCTTTTTGTCGTGATTTAAATATGGTATAAGCTCGTCCTTTTTTGTGATTTCGGTCGGCAGGGAGTATTTTTTAAGAACAGCCGAAAGCCTTGCCTGCACATCAGGCGAACAGAAGGGGAGCATACCGAGCGCCACGCACTCGCCGTGCAAAAGCCGCCCGTTTTCCAAAGCCTCTACCGCGTGACCCACCGTGTGCCCGAAATTGAGAACGCGCCTTAAACCGTTCTCTTTTGGGTCTTTTTCCACAACATTTTTCTTAATCATAATAGCCGCTTGAATTATATTTTCCAAATCGCAAAAAATGTCATCGCTATGCTCAATCAGCGAAAAAAGCTGCGCATCGCAGGTAAGCGCCATTTTTATTGCCTCGCAAAGCCCCGCCATAAGCTGACGGCGCGATAGTGTTTTCAAAACAT
>CAJOPD010000025.1 GCA_905236685.1 uncultured Clostridia bacterium | reverse complement strand
TTGATGTTCCCGCAGGTGAAATCGGCACGGGCGCAAGAGAAATCGGATATATGTTCGGTCAGTACAAGAGATTAAGAAACGAATTTACAGGCGTTTTGACAGGTAAAGGTCTTACCTACGGCGGCTCACTCGCAAGAACTCAGGCTACCGGCTACGGTCTTTGCTACTTCACAAACGAAATGTTAAAAGCCAACGGCAAGAGCTTTGACGGTCAGACCGTTGTTATCTCAGGTTCAGGTAATGTTGCTATCTACGCTAACGAAAAGGCAACGCAGATGGGCGCAAAGGTAGTTGCAATGTCCGACTCAAACGGATATATCTATGACAAAAACGGCATTGACCTTGACGCAATCAAGCAAATCAAGGAAGTAGAAAGAAAGAGAATTAAGGAATACCTAAACTATCACCCCGACGCTACATATACCGATGGATGCAAGGGCATATGGACTATCCCCTGCGATATTGCACTTCCTTGTGCAACCCAAAATGAGATTGACGGCGAAAGTGCTGAAATCCTTGCTAAAAACGGTTGCTATGCAGTTGCGGAGGGCGCAAATATGCCGTCCACTCCCGAGGCTATTGAGGTTTACTTCAAAAACAATATGCTTTACGGTCCCGCAAAAGCTGCAAACGCAGGCGGCGTAGCAACATCAGGCTTGGAAATGAGCCAGAATTCTCAAAGACTTTCCTGGACATTTGAGGAAGTTGACGAAAAGCTTCACGGCATAATGGTAAGCATTTTCAAGGCTTGCGAAAGCGCTGCAAAGGAATACGGTATGGAAGGCAACTATATGGCAGGCGCAAATATTGCAGGATTTTTAAAGGTTGCAGAGGCTATGAAGGCGCAAGGTTGCGTTTGATAAGTCAAAAACTTAACCGCAGTAGTTTTCTACTGCGGTTTTTTTGCGCAAAATCGCGCATTTCCCCCTTATTTTTCGGATTTTCGCCCTTTGATTTAGCGTAAACGGTATTTTTTTGTTGCTTTTAGTCGAACGATTTTTGGCAAAAAATGTAAATTTGTATTGACACGAAAGTTTTGGTGTGATAAATTGTAGTCAAGAACAGGAGGAGGGGTAAAAATGACGAATGTTAAAGAAAAAACAGACGAAAAAAGGAAACAGCTCGATGAGCTTGCAAACAGATTTTTTCCCTATCTTTCAGCTCCCGAGCTTGTCAGTGCGGCAAAGGCGTTTGAACAAAGCTTAGATTAAAAATTGTCCACAAAAATCCCCCATGCACTTACGCTCCTTTTTAAAGGACTTGGTACATGGGGATTTATTTATTCTTCCGCACTTCTCTTATATAGTTTTGTCAGATGCCCGATATGGTATGCAAGATTATCATTTAACGCATCGCATCTTATGCGGTAGCTCCAATTATCAGGTCCTACCGTCCCGGGCGTGTTCATACGCCGTCCGTATCCCAGATAGTCCTGAATGGGTATTATTACCGTGTCGGCGCGGCTCGCCAAAATCGTGCGTATCATCGCGGCAGGCACCCACTCGTCCTCCGAAACATTTAAATAGTCGCGGACAAAGGGTTTATTATGCTCGTTTTTATACCAATCTTTAAGGGTATCGTTATCGTGCGTGCCCGTGTATGCAACGCAGTTTTTGGGATAATTATACGGCAGATACGGATTGTCGCGGTAGGGGTCAAACGCGAACTGCAACACCTTCATACCGGGGAAACCGCAGGCTTCCAACAGCTCATACACTTCGGGCGTTAAATGCCCCAAGTCCTCTGCAATAATTTTTATATCGGGAACATTCTTTTTTATTGCGTTAAAGAAATCAATCCCCGGTCCCTTCTGCCATTTTCCCTCACGCGCGGTATCGGCGTCATAGGGTATCTCATAGTACGCCTCAAAGCCTCTGAAATGGTCAAGACGCACAATATCGTAAAGCTTTTGTGTTTCTTTCAGGCGGTTTATCCACCACAGATAACCGGTTTTTTTGATAGCTTTCCAGTCATACAAAGGATTTCCCCACTTTTGCCCGTCCTTTGAGAACAAATCGGGCGGACAGCCCGCAACAGCCTTCGGCATATAACCTTCGTCCAAAAGGAACAAGTTTGAATTTGCCCATACATCAGCGGAGTCAAGCGCAACATAGATGGGTATATCCCCGATTATCTCAACGCCGTTTTCGTTTGCGTATTTTTTCAGCTTATCCCACTGCTTATAGAACAAAAACTGCTCTAATCTGTAATATTCAATGCTTTCCCAAAGTTCTTTTGTATATTTTTCTATTGCTTTTTTTGTATGCTTTCTTATATCTTCGTCCCAGTCATACCACGCTTTGCCGTCAAAGTGTTCTTTCAGCGCCATAAACAGCGAATAGTCGTTGAGCCAGCCGCCGTTTTGCGCTTCAAACATCATATATTCATTATCCTTTTGAAATCTCGACAGAGTTCGCTTTAAAAGCTCCTTTTTATAGCCCTTTACCGCCTCAAAATCTACCTGCTCGGGATTGCTGCCGAAATATATGCCTTCCGTATCGGAGTCGTATAAAAGCCCGTCCGCTTTAAGCTCGTCAATATCTATTAAGAGCGGATTTCCCGCAAAAACGCTGGGGCTCTGATAAGGCGAATTATTGAAATCTGTGGGATTTAAGGGCAGTATTTGCCAGTAATGCTGTCCTGTCTTTTTCAAAAAGTCCACAAACTTAAACGCCTCCTGCCCCACGGTGCCTATTCCGTAATTTGAGCCAAGGCTCGATATGTGCATTAGAATACCTGCTTTTCGCATTTTTTAATGTTCCTCTTTTCTTTTAAAAATTAAATATGTTGCAATTTGTTTTGATTTATTGTAAAATATCTGCATAAACTAAAAGTGATTACCCGAAAGGAGATTATTATATGCATATTTGTGTATACGGTGCATCAAGCAGCGATATAAACGAACGCTTCATAACCGCCGCAGAAACGCTCGGAAAAAAGATGGCGCAGCGCTCGCATACCCTCGTCTACGGCGCAGGCGGTAACGGCGTTATGGGCGGGACCGCAAGAGGCGTTACAGCCGGCGGCGGAAAAATAATAGGCATTGTGCCAAAGTTTTTCAATGTTGACGGTATGCTCTACGACAAGTGCGACGAGATAATCAGGACCAACACAATGCGCGAACGAAAGCTGCTTATGGAGGAAAAATCTGATGCCTTTATTATGGCGCCCGGCGGTATCGGCACCTTTGATGAGTTTTTTGAAATCCTGACTTTAAAACAGCTTTCCCTGCATACCAAGGCGATTGCCGTGTTCAATGCGCACGGATACTATGACGGCCTTATTGAGCTTATGGAAAAAGCCGTTTCCGAAAACTTTATCCGCGCCGAATGCCGCGAACTCTATCGTGTTTTTTCCGACATTGACAGTATGCTTGACTATATTGAAGGTTATGTAGGAAAGGACCTGAATATCCTCAAATTCAAAAACATTTAGCCTATTTAATCAGACTTTCATTGCGGTAAAGCGGCGCGCTTATATCGGGAGCGCCCGCATTATCGCTTTTTTTACCGTCGATTAAAAACTGCACGCACTCAACGCCGCCGCGCTCGGTAAGCGAATTCACTATCGAATAAATCATAAGCTCCTGCTGCTCCTTTGATGCAAGGCTTTTTTTGAAATTGACATAACAGGTGCCCTCTGTCGTTTCCACCGAAACTATATCGGTGTGCTTCGGCAAAAGCGCCGTATGCCCCTTCACCTTCGGTCCGCGTATCAGCTCGGTCAAAATATACTGTTCTATCGGCTGAGTATCCAAAACATTTATTTTTCTGTATTCTGAGACCAGTTTTTCCTTATCCTCATCGGCAAAGTATAATACTACCGTTGTTGCGCAGTCATCATCAGACTCCAAATTGATTTCATCGCCCGTTATATATCCCTGTCCCAAAATGTCCCGTCCGTTAACGGTAACCATAACCGCGTTTACCTCGGGAAGCTGTGAAAAGGTCTTTACCACAGCATAGGTGGATATAATCCCCGCTTTTAAATACTCGCCGGAAAAATCAATCGTAAGATTTCCGCTGTCATTTTCGATTTTTTTAACCTCTGTGCCTTTTTCGCTTAACGCGGTATACTTTTTGCCCTTTATTCCCTTTAACAGACTTTCGGCAACCTGTTTATAGAGTTCATCATTACTGTCTGCCGAAAATGCCTTGTTACATTCTGAAACGGTGCTTCCCGTTGAATTCAAAAAATATAGCGTAACATCTGTTTTGCCGCTGTTTTTGTTTTTGTTTGCGATGGTGAATACCGCAACGCCCGCAAGAACAAATACGGTTATTAAAACTGCTATTTTTTTTGTTCTTAACATATCATACCCCTTTTTTTAAAGATGTCATACGGCGGTTTCTCTTATATACGGGATTGTTATGGTAAAAATACTGCCTCCGTTCCTCGCGTCCTTCACCGATATTTCCCCGCCGTGCAAGAGCACCGCTTCCTTGGCGATGGCAAGTCCCAGTCCTGTTCCGCCCGTATCCCTCGCCCGTGAATCATCAAGACGGTAAAATCTGTCAAATATATGCTCCTTTTCGCTGTCGGGAATTCCCTGACCGTTATCCTCCACCGTCACAACTATCATTTGATTTTTTATGCCAAGCCCTACGCGCACAAAACCGCCTTCCTGCGTATATTTTATGGCGTTGTCTGTCACATTGTAAACCGCTTCCCAGATTTTGTCGTAATCGAGCATAACCGGCTCCAAGCTTATATCTCCGAAATCGTCATAAAGCATAATATTTTTAGCGTGTGCATTCGGCATAAGCTTTCGGATAATTGCTTTTAACATAACGGTAAAGTCAACGGGGGTTGCCTCCTTCACCTTTTGGTTTGCGTCCATTTTCGTGAGTGTTAAAAGCCGCTCCACAAGGCGTGTCAGGCGGTCTACCTCCTCGCTCAAATCTCCCAAAAACTCCTTGACCATATCAGGCTCGGGGTTATCTGTCGTGACAATGCTGTCGCATATCAGCTTTATCGTAGCAAGCGGAGTTTTAAGCTCGTGCGAAACATCGGACACGAACTTTTTTCGGTTTTGCTCAAAATCTTCAAGCTCCTGCGACATATAGTTTAGCGCCTTCGCCATTTCTTGAAGCTCGCTCGCGCCCTTTTCCTTTGCCCTTATACTGAAATTTCCTTTGGAAATTTCTTTTGAAACAGAAATAAAATTATCAATAGGCGCTGTCGTCATAAGCGAAAGCACCAGACTAAGCATCGCAACCAATACGCTTGTAATTATGGCAAATATAATAAGATTTCTGCGTATATCGCCTACCGCCGCATCTGCTCCTGCTATCGATTCGGCAAGATACACCGCGCCAAAGGTGCGTGTTCCCGAAATAAGCGGCACGGCAGCCGAAAGCATTTTTACTTCGTTTATGCCCTCGCCTATAACATAGGCCTCTTCACCCTTTAATATACACTTATTTATTGCTTCGCGTATAACAATTTTGCCGACAATATCCGAGTCGCTGTTCGAGTCAAAAAGCGCTCTCAAATCCTTGCCCACAACTATACAGCGTATATTGCTTCCCAAAAGAGTTCTTGCTATACTGTCACGCGTTTCATCAGTCATACCGTCAGGCTCGGTTATCAGTCCCGAAACGATATTTGCTTTGGCAAAAAGCTTGACCTTTTCGGTGCTGTAAAAGCTATCGGCTAAAACGCCCAGAATATATACGCTGAGTAGGGTTATCGCTATAAGGATTACTGCAACATATGTAGCAATCATAGAAAACCGCAGCGACAGGCAGAATTCTTTAATCTTTTTTATAGTAATATCCAACACCCCATTTTGTTTTAATGTATGACGGTTCCGCGGGATTTTCCTCTATCTTTTCGCGCAAGCGCCTTATATGCACATCTACCGTCCGTTCATCACCAGGGTATTCCACTCCCCACGCTATGTCGAGAAGTCCTTCCCTTGTATATACCTTTCCGGGATTTTTCAAAAAGAGGTCCAAAAGGTCAAATTCCTTTCCTGTAAGCTCTATAATTCTGTCCTTGACCGTTACGCGACGCAGGTTATAGTCAAGCTTTATATCGCCCGAAACCAGAACATCGCGGCTTTTTGATGAGGACGGATTTACACGCCTCAAAATAGCCTTTATCCTCGATGTCACCTCGCGCACATTGAACGGCTTTGTTATATAATCGTCCGCGCCGTATTCCAAGCCCAGAATTTTGTCTATATCTTCGCTCCGCGCCGTAAGCATAATAATGGGAACATCGGAAAATGTCCTTATCGTGCGGCACGCCGTAAGCCCATCGGTTTTCGGCAGCATAACATCTAAAAGAATAAGGTCAATGCTGGCGTCCTGCGCCATTTTTACCGCTTCCTCGCCGTCATATGCCGTAACAACCTGATAGCCCTCCTGCTCCAAGTTATATTTAAGACCTTTTACAATTATTTTTTCGTCGTCTACTACCAAAATTTTCATTTTTTTGCAAACATTCCTTTCCAAAACAAAATGCAAAGAATTTTGTGTTATATCTATTCGCCGCCCACCGTTATATAGTCCTTTAACTTCAAAAAGGTGTCATAGCCTATTCCGCTCACCTTCATAATATCCTGTATTGTTTCAAAGGCACCGTTTTCCGTTCGGTATTCTACAATCCGCTCCGACATTTTTTCGCCTATGCCGTCCAAGGTCATCAAAAGCCGTTTCGACGCCGTGTTTATATTTATTTTTTCGCCTTCTGCGTCAGATTCGGTATCGGTTTTCACTTCAGGCGGTGCATATGCCTGCGAGATTTTTACCACGGCAAACCGTGATGTATTGATGTCCCTTATTACAAGTCCGAGAATTAAAGCGAAAACAAATATAAAAATATAGTATCTTTTCAATATCTTCATAGGCGGCACCTTAACCCGTTTTATATTTAGTATAACATAAAAAAATATTTTTTCTATACTTTTTTTACAAAATTTATCAATTTTCTTGCAAAATTTTTTAGATTTATATATAATTATATCGAATTATGGTACTTTTACTTGAATTGCAATTATCACCTATATTTATGCAAATTTTTCTGCCAAAATAAACGGCATTTAAGATTTGCTGTGCCGAGAGAGGATATTATTATGAAAAAATTTTCTTCACTGCTGATTGCCGCAATGCTGCTTTTTGGCGTTTCTACGGTTTTTGCAGAAAAATCCGAAACAAAAACAGAAGTTAAAACTTCCGAAAAAACAGAAACTTCCGAAAAAGCGGAAACCTCCGAAACAAAAACGAAAAAATCCGAATTCCCAAAGCCGCGCGCCAATTCAGCGATTGTGATTGACGCAAATTCGGGCGACGCGATATATGCGATGGAGTCGGATAAAAAGCTCTACCCTGCGGGTACATCAAATATAATGACCGCAGTTATTGCTCTTGAAAAGGCTTCATTGGGCGACACCTTTACGGTAACGGCGGAGGCTCTCGAAAATGTCAGATATGACCAGCCGCAGCTTGGCATAAAGGTCGGCGAGGCATATACTTTGGAACAGCTGCTTTACGCCATTCTTTTGAACTCGGACAATGACGCGGCAAACGCAATAGCAATAGGCGTTTCGGGAACAATAGACGCTTTTGTTGATGAAATGAACAAAAAGGCGGAGGAGCTGGGGCTTTCCAACACCCACTTTGCAAACCCGACGGGACTGCAAAATGAAAATCATTATATGTCCGCCTACGACTTGGCAATTCTTGCAAGGTATGCAATGCAAATTCCCGAGTTTAAAAACATTGTAAAAACGCCGAAATACGATATGCAGACGCCGCACGGCTCGCAGACGCTTTTGAGCACAAACCACTTGGTAAGCAGATACAAATACCCGTATCATTTTTACAGTGGGGCAATCGGCGTGAAGTCGGGCAACAGCACCGACGCAGGCTTTTGTCTTGTTACTGCGGCGGAAAAGAACAGTCTTGCCATAATCAGCGTGGTTATGGGCTGTGACAACACCGATGCAAAGGACGGAGCATACTCTTTTATAGATACCGCAAAAATGCTCGATTATGTTTTCGAGAATTATAAATCTATATCTCTTGCAAAAAAAGGCGACATAGTTTATGACTCCAAGGTCGCGCAGGCAAAGGACTCCACCCGTGTTGCGATTACCGTTGAGGACGATGTTTATATCACTCTTAAAAACACCGCCGACCCCGATTTGATTACCAGCGAGGTTAGCATCATTCAGGAGCTTAAAGCGCCCATTCACCAGGGTGATTACTTCGGTACAATAACCTACTCTTATAACGGCAAGGCTGTCAAAACCGCCAATGTTGTTGCCGCAAATGAGGTAAAGCGGGACTTTTTCCTGCACATAACCTCGTCCATATTCCACTTTATATTTAACCCGATTGTACTTTTGATTGTTATTTTAATTGTTGCGGTATGGGTAAGGCTCAATGTTGTGCGCAGCAGAAAGCGCCGTATAAGAAGAAAGCGCCTTGTTTCGCAGGGCGGGTCAAATATGACGCAGAGCCCGCATAAGACAAACCGCACACCGTCGGGGCGTTCCCGTTCCTTCGACCGATACGGAAAAAAATAGAAAAACGGCATACGATAGTATGCCGCTTTTGCGTGTCGAAAACCTTCGGCACGCACGCAGATGCCGAAAAAGGAAGGCAGATTTGTCGATTTCAGGCTCGTCGGCGTACGATGGTACGGTAGAGCTTGAAATCGGCAAAAGCAGCAGACAAAGCGCTTTTTAAAGAAGTGACACATTTCATAAAAGTAAAAATCAAAAAAGGCACCAAACACAGAAGTAAATAAATTTCTGCGGTCTGGCGACTTTTTCGACAGTCTGAACGGCATACGATAGTATGCCGTTTTTGTTTTAACTGTTTTTTATATGCACATCTAACTGATTAAATGGTATTTCAATGCCGTTTTCAGCAAGCTTTGCGCGCACCTGTTCGGTCAAATCGAAATATACCGCCCAGTAATTTTCCGCACTGCACCACGCCCTTACCGCCAGCTCTACCGCACTGTCGCCGTAATTCATCACCCGCGCAAACGGCTCGTCAGGCTTTGAAAGCACCATTTTGTTGTTTTTCAGCACCTCTTGTGCCAGCCGTTTTGCAATCTCAACATCTATATCATACGGCACGGAAAACAAAAGGTCAACCCGCCTTACCCCGTTACGCGAATAGTTTACTATCGACTGATTTATCAGGACCCCGTTGGGTATATTTACTATTTTTCCGTCGACCGTCTGTATCCGCGTATGTAACAGGTCAATGCTCAGGACATTTCCCGCTTCCCCGTTTGCCGATATGTAATCGCCGGTGGAAAAGCACGGCGAAATAATTAAAAGTATTCCGCCCGCAACATTACTGAGCGAGTCCTTTAAACCGAGCGACACGGCTATTGCCGCCGCTGAAAATGCCGCAATTATGCCGTTTGTCGATACTCCGATACTGTTTAAAGCCGAAAGAACTATAAATATGTGGAGTACAATATTTATGACCTTTGCGCAAAACCGCGCCAAAGATTCGTCAACATTCGATTTTTGCAAAGCTTTCCGCGTCCATTTAAGAATATACACTACTGCAAAGTGTCCGACTACTAAAATCAAAAGCATTTTAATAATCGGCATTGCTGTGTTTAAGTTTATTGAGGATAAAGATATATTTTTCACTTTATTGCTCCTTTTCCTTTTTCTTTACCGACTGCCATAGTGCAAGGCTTTCCTCCGGCGTTTCGGGACGCTCAATGTCCCCGAAAACATGCGGGTGACGCCTTATCAGCTTTTCCGAAAGCATTTGCACTACATCGGAAAATGCAAAAGCTCCCCTTTCCGACGCGATTTCACAGTTCAAAAGCACCTGCAAAAGCACATCTCCCAGCTCCTCGCACAAGTTCCCATCGTCCTTTTTGTCTATTGCCGAAATTACCTCCTCGGTTTCGTCCAAAAGACACTTTTTCATAGTTTCGTGCGTCTGCTTTCTGTCCCACGGACAACCCTCGGGACTTCGCAAAACTGCTACTATTTCCAACAATTCCGCCATATCGTGCGGTTTCTTTTCCTCATATACCTTGCCGTTTATCTCTCGCATTTTATTTTGCTCCTGTCATTGTTATTATAAAAACATATTATCATACTTTGGCTGTTATGTAAATACATATGCTTTGATTAGAAAGACTGCCCTAAAAAGAGCAGTTTTAATCTTCATAAATATCTATTATTTTTGACGCTTTAACGCCCAATACTTTTGCAATAGAAAAAAGAGATTTTATTGATGGACAATATGGGAGATTTGGACTTTCCAATTGACTGATATAAGAGAGAGTTAAGCCTGTCTTTTCAGCAAGCTCTGCTTGCGTCATTCCCGCTTTTCTTCTATAATATCCTATCTTTATTCCTATGTCTAAAAGTATGCCCTTATATTCATTTTCATTCAACATTTTACTCAACCTCATCAAATATTTATTCAATAATATTATTATAAACTATTGACAATCAAAATAAAACTTGATACAATTGAGTAAACACTCATTTATATAGAGTAAAACGCATATCTCCATTTTGTCGCCAAACATTTTTAAATTTTACCAGCCTTCTCTGCCGCAGGCAGCGCTCGCAACCGTCCCCCCCACGCGCGCCTCCGGCGCTCAGGTTCAAATCCGCTCATTTTACACATAAAAACAGGACACCGCAGGTGTCCTGTTTTTATAGAAAATTCGAATGATACAGATGCGTATTTTAACACATCGTATTTTTAAACTAATCAACTATTTACGCTTCATTACGCTTATCAAGTGCTTTATTTCTGTAATATATCAACAAATCAAGACCTACCATAATAAAGTTTAGCATATAGAAAAACAATACATACCATTTTTCCGAGATATTCTCCATATAATTAGGATTTACAAATTTTGATGCAATTCCTGCAACATAACCGAAAAAAATCAAATATAAAAAGGCCAAGCTTTTTCCTTTTGTCGTACGCGCCTTATATGATTTTATAACATTCATCGGCCAAGAAACACCAAAACTCACTATCATTATTATTTCAAGCAATTCTGACATATCCTTTTCCTCCTGTCAAATTTTATTAAAAATCGGTCGTATAATATGTGTTGGTATCATTACAGGTTAAACACCCGTTTTTTAAATACCCAAAAAGTGAATGCGGTCAATATGACACGCATCTAAATTGACCGCATTTTTGGCGGAGAAGGAGGGATTTGAACCCTCGCGCCGGTTGCCCGACCTACACCCTTAGCAGGGGCGCCTCTTCGGCCTCTTGAGTACTTCT
>CAJOPD010000024.1 GCA_905236685.1 uncultured Clostridia bacterium | reverse complement strand
ATAATCCTTGTTTTCCTCGACAGGCACCGACACAACGGCTGAGCCTGTATCGTGCGAAGCAACGGCAACGACAGGAATTCTGCCCACTCCGAGTTCTTCCGCCAAATCTTCCTTTAAAACGCCCACCTTTTCGCCGGGGTAAATCATATCCGCATAGATGTCGGCGGGCAGTCCCATTTTTCCGAGCAGGTCCTTTGCCCAGATGCGCTCTTTCGGGTCAAGCATCTGCGAGGTTGAAGCTATTGTGTATTCGCACCTTTTCTCGCCCGTTAAGAAATAGTTGAAAAGGTCGGGCATAAACAAAAGCATATCTGCATTTTTAAGCACCGTGTCCTCCGACAGCTTTTCCGATAACAGCTGATAGAGGGTATTAAACCAGTTAAAAGCTATACCCGTGCTTTTGAAAATTTCTTCTTTTGAGGCAAGTTCAAACGCCTTTTCATACATTCCGTCCGTCCTTGTGTCGCGGTAATGGTGCGGATTGCCCAAAAGCTTTCCGTTTTTGTCCAAAATGCCGTAATCCACGCCCCAAGTATCAATGCCTATTGCGTCAATATCTCTGTCGCCCGAATTGGCACATTTTAAAATTCCCTGCTTTATTTCGTGAAAAAGCCTTAAAATATCCCAATACATTCCTCCGTTTACCGTTACAGGATCATTGGAAAATCTGTGTTTTTCCTCTAAGACAATCTTTTCGCCGTCAAATTTTGCGAGCATCGCTCTTCCGCTTGACGCCCCGAAATCAAAAGCCAAAAATTTATAGGTTTTGTTCATTCAATCACCGCCGTTTTCTGTATTTATGGAAATATTATATAAAATCAGCCTGCTATTGTCAACAATTTTCAGCTACAATCCAAAAAAACTACTGGACATACTGTATCATCTATGATATAATGTAAAGGTATTATTATGTTACATTTTAAGATGTATGGAAGGAGCTTCTTTATGAGAAGATTTGGATTTTTTTCTGTTCTTTTAGCTGTCAGCTTGCTTTTCACGGTAACAGTATCGGCTGATTTCCCGGATATGCCGCAGGACGAAAAGGCGAAAACCGCTATAACAAACGCCGTTTCAAACAAAATTCTGTTCGGTTATGAGGACGGAACCGTGCGCCCTGACGCAAATATAACCCGTGCCGAGATGGCTTCAATTATAACAAGAGCCCTTGGTGCAACAACCAAAGCCGACATTTCCGATTTTGAAGATGTTGACCCTAATGCCTGGTATTATCCCGAACTTTCTAAGGCGTTTTATATGGGTGCATTGAACGGCGACGGCAATCGTCATATGTTTCCTAACAATAATATAACTTTTCAGGAAACCTTTACCATATTGTCACAGGTGTTTGCTTTGCTGCCCCCGTATACCAGAACTTCACCTGCGCCGGAACCGCTCCCCGAGAACTCGGTATATACCCCCATCAACTCCCGCCTTTATGACATAAGCGCATTTAATGCCCGTTCCGATACGGAAGGCACTGCTGATTGGGCTAAAATCTTTGTTGCGGGAGTTATTGCAAAAGGCGGCTGTGAGGGTATTTCCATTTCTCCCAACGGATATATAACAAGAGCTCAGTTTGCAATAGTTGTTGACAATATTATTAAGAATTATATTGATGAGCCCGGCACTTATGACAAGCTGCCCGAAGGAAATACGATAATAAGATGTGACGGTGTTATTTTAAATGAAGTTACCACAGACGCCGACATATTTATTGCGGACTGCGTGGGACAAAGCAAAATCGAAATCAACGATGTTACGGCAGACAGACTTGTTGTCAGGGGCTGCGCAACACCTCTTAAAGATGATAAAACCCCCGAAAATGAAAGCTTCGGCATATCAATATCGGGCGATTATAATGAAATCCGCATTATACAGCCTTATATAGTGGCAGATGTCACATACGCAAATTACAAAAGACTTTATACGGCAGAAAAAACTTCTGTTCATTTAGGTATGATATCTGATTAACAGTATAAATCACAAAACGGCAGACGCTATCGTCTGCCGTTATTTTTTCGCGTTTAAAAACTGTCAAAAAATTACTAATATTATATAGACTTTTTGCAAAAAATGTAGTATTATATAGTTTGTAGTGTTATGACTGAAAGGACAAGTTTTTGTTTATGGAAAAATTAAAAGTAATAGTAAAAGCGTTAGACGATAAACGCGCGACAGATATTGATGTTTTGGACATTTCAAATCTCACATCGTTGGGCGATTATTTCATCATATGCACCTGTTCCTCCGGCGTTCAGGTCCGTGCGGCAAGCGATGAGGTGGAGGAAAAGGCGAAGGAAAACGGTTTTCCGCCAAAGCATATCGAAGGTTATCGCGGCGGAAACTGGATACTGATAGATTTCGGGGATATAATAGTGCACATTATGGAACGCGAAACGAGAGAGTTTTATTCCTTGGAACGCCTGTGGGACGACGCGAAAAAGATTGAAATCAATATAGAATAGAGGAAGAAAAATGGACAGATATAACTACAAGGAAATCGAAAAAAAATGGCAGAAAAAATGGGAGGAAGCGGGCTGTTTCCACGCCGAAAATAACAGCAAAAAGGAGCCGTATTACGCGCTAATCGAGTTCCCCTACCCGTCGGGGCAGGGCTTGCATGTCGGGCACCCGAGGAGCTATACGGCGCTTGATATATTGGCGCGAAAAAGGCGAATGCAGGGGTATAATGTGCTTTATCCTATCGGCTGGGACGCTTTCGGGCTTCCGACCGAAAATTACGCGATAAAGAATAAAATACACCCGAAGATTGTCACCAAAAAGAATATTGACAATTTCACAAGACAGCTCAAAATGCTGGGCTTTTCGTTTGATTGGGAAAGAGAGGTAAACACAACCGACCCGAACTATTATAAATGGACGCAGTGGATATTCTTGCAGCTTTTCAAAAACGGGCTTGCGTATAAGCAGGAAATGCCGATAAACTGGTGTACAGGCTGTAAGGTCGGGCTTTCCAACGAAGAAGTCGTAAACGGCGTTTGCGAAAGATGCGGGAGCGAGGTTGTGCAAAGGCGCAAGAGCCAGTGGATGCTCAAAATCACCGAGTACGCACAGCGCCTCATTGACGATTTGGAGGAAGTTGACTTTATCGAAAGAGTCAAAACCCAGCAGGTGAACTGGATTGGCAGAAGCGAAGGAGCAGAGGTGCAGTTTGAGCTGACAACGGGCGATAAAATCACCGTTTATACCACAAGATGCGACACGCTTTTCGGCGCTACATATGTTGTTTTGTCGCCCGAGCACAGTATGGTGGCAAAGCTTTTGCCTACACTCAAAAATGCAGATGAGGTCAAAAAATATATAGAAGACGCCGCAAAAAAATCGGAATTTGAAAGAACTGAGCTTGCAAAGGATAAAACGGGCACAAGACTTGACGGCGTCAATGCGATAAACCCCGTAACAAACGAGGAAATCCCCGTGTTCATCTCCGACTATGTGCTTGTAACCTACGGAACGGGCGCAATAATGGCAGTACCCGCGCACGACAGCAGGGACTGGGACTTTGCAAAAAAATTCAATCTCCCGATAATCGAGGTTGTTGCAGGCGGAAGAGATGTTAATGAGGAAGCCTACACCGATGTTGCGAGCGGAACAATGGTTAACTCAGGCTTTTTAAACGGAATGAGCGTCAAAGACGCAATCCCGAAAATGATAGAATATCTTGAAGAAAAGGGTATCGGCAGGAAAAAGGTTAATTTCAAACTGCGCGACTGGGTATTTTCGCGCCAGCGTTACTGGGGCGAGCCAATTCCGCTTGTTTACTGCGAAAAATGCGGCTGGGTGCCCGTTCCCGAGAGCGAACTGCCTCTGGAACTTCCCGAAATTGACACCTTTGAGCCCGGCGAAAACGGCGAATCTCCGCTTGCGAAGGCGACAGACTGGATAAATACCACCTGTCCCAAATGTCATGGAAAAGCCACCCGTGAAACCGATACAATGCCTCAATGGGCAGGGTCAAGCTGGTACTATCTGCGGTATATGGACCCGCATAACAGCGAGGCGCTCGCGTCAAAAGAGGCGCTCGGTTACTGGTCGCCTGTCGATTGGTATAACGGCGGTATGGAGCACACAACCCTGCACCTTTTATATTCAAGGTTCTGGCATAAATTCCTCTATGATATCGGCGTTGTGCCGACAAAAGAGCCGTATCAAAAGCGCACATCTCACGGAATGATTTTGGGCGAAAACGGCGAAAAGATGTCCAAATCGAGAGGAAATGTAGTCAATCCCGACGAAGTTGTTGACCAGTACGGCGCAGACGCGGTGCGCACCTTTGAGATGTTTATAGGCGCATTTGACCAGTCAACGCCTTGGTCGGAAAAGGGCTTAAAGGGCTGTTACAAGTTCTTGGAGCGCGTTTGGAATTTGCAGGAAATGCTAAATAGCGGCGAGGAAATCTCAAAAGACCTTGAAAAAGCGGTAAACAAGGCGATTATGAAGGTAAGCGACGACTATGAAAAGATGAAATATAATACCGCTATTGCTACCCTGATGAGCCTTGTCAACGATTTCTACAAAAAGGGCAGCGTTACAAAGGGCGAATACCGCGTTTTGATTACGCTGTTAAACCCCGTAGCACCGCACATAACCGAGGAGCTTTGGGAAAAATACGGCAATACTCCGCTTTTGGCAACGACAAAATGGCCCGACTTTGATAAGGACAAAACAATTGATGACGAGGTCGAAATCGTTGTGCAGGTTAACGGAAAAATCAAGGATAAAATAACCGTTTCAAAGGATATCCCGAGGGAAGACCTTGAAAACACGGCGCTTAGTGCCGAAAAGGTTAAGCAGTTTATCGAGGGGAAAACGGTTTTGAAGGTGATTACCGTTCCGGGAAAGCTTGTAAATATTGTAGTAAAATAACGGGCGGATTTTTATCCGCCCCTAAAACTTTTGAAAGGGTGATTTAAAATGTCAAAGGGCAATATTTCGGTAAATTCGGAAAATATCTTTCCTATTATAAAAAAATGGCTCTATTCCGATAAGGATATATTTATAAGAGAGCTTGTGTCCAACGGCTGTGACGCGATAACCAAAATGAAAAAGCTTGCAGGCATAGGCGAAGCAACGCTTGCAGAAAACGAAAATTTCAAAATAACGGTTACGCTTGACAAGGACAAAAAACAGCTTTGTTTTGAGGATAACGGTATAGGAATGACGAAGGAGGAGGTAGAAAAGTACATAACCGACATCGCCTTTTCAGGCGCTGCCGAGTTTTTGGAAAAGTATAAGGACGAAAACGACAAGAGCGCGCAGATAATCGGGCATTTCGGTCTTGGCTTTTACTCCGCATTTATGCCGAGCGAGAGGGTGGAAATCGAAACGCTTTCCTACAAAGACGGCGCCGAGGCTGTTTTGTGGAGCTGTGACGGCAGTATGACCTACGAAATCGGCAAAGGAAACCGT
>CAJOPD010000023.1 GCA_905236685.1 uncultured Clostridia bacterium | reverse complement strand
TAAAAAAATGGGAACGCCCCAAATCCTGTGCGTTAGCGCCTTGTCAATTTTGTCGGTAAATGCGCTCTTTGCCTCCTTGTTCACGAGCGTTTCATCGATAATTTCCTGGATAAAGTCATATTTTTCATTGATTATCCGCGACTCAAAATCCTTGTCAATAACGCCCGAAAGGTCAAGCGGATACTGATTTATTATGCTTTCGTCATTTTCCAGAATTTTTATTGCGTGCCACCTGAAATTTTTGATGTCGGGATATTTTCTTTTCAGCATAGCGGTAATAATGTCGATTTTTTCCTCAATAACATCGGAATAGACGGTAACATAGCGGTGATGCTTTGATGTAAGCTGTATGCTGAGATTTTGCCCTGAGTCGTCGGAAAACTCAAAACGCGGGCTTTCGTGATGATGGTGCTCGGTCAAATCGTGCGGTCTGCCTGCGTGGTGCTCCGCCGCGTGCATTAAAATATCAAGTCCCGTGCGCTTTCTTGCACTCACGGGTATTACGGGTATTCCAAGCATTTCGGGAAGACGGTGCATATCTATTTCCATACCGCGCTCTTCGACAATATCCATCATATTAAGCGCGAGGACAACGGGCTTTCCGAGTTCTATAAGCTGTAATGTGAGGTATAGATTGCGCTCCAAGCTGGACGCGTCCGCAACATCTATTATGACATCGACGCTGTCGCCCAATATGTACTCTCTTGCGACCTTTTCCTCCATAGTGTAGGAGGTTAAGGAGTATAATCCTGGCAGGTCCACAAGATTAAAGGTGTGCCCGTGAAATTTCATTTTTCCTTCGATTTTTTCAACGGTAACACCGGGCCAGTTGGCAACCTTTAAGTTAGCGCCTGTATATGCGTTAAAAAGCGTTGTTTTTCCGCAATTTGGATTTCCGATAAATGCAATATTCAGCTCCGCCATAGTTAGTCCTCCAAAAAAATCCCGTCGCAAAACCTTTTGCCGACGGCAAAGCGTGTTCCGCGTACTTTGATAATCATAGGTCCGAACGCCTTTTTGTTCAAAACGCTGATTTTTGTGCCGTGCGTCATACCCAAAACTTCAAGACGGCGTTTTACCCTTAAATCAAGCTCTATCTTCTCTATTGTATAGCTAAATCCTGTTTTTGCACTTGAAAGTATCATACAAAACTTCCTTTCATAAGCTTATGCATTTCTCATTTTAGCAATTTTTAGCGATTTTGTCAATTACGGTCAAGATTATTTTATGCAAAATATGCAATGATAAATATGTAGATTTATTTGACAAAAGCTCAAAATTATTGTATTATAATTGATTAAGGGGTGATTGTATGAAAATTTTGTATGTCGCATCTGAGGCTGCGCCTTTTATAAAGACGGGAGGACTTGGCGATGTTGCGGGTTCTTTGCCTATAACGCTCAAAAAAAAGGGCGAAGATGTGCGGGTAATGCTGCCGCTCTACAAGTGTATTGACGGAAAATACAGGCAGATGATGCATTATATAACGAACATATATGTAAACATAGGCTGGCGGAGCCAGTATTGCGGTGTGTTCTCAATGGAATATGAGGGAACAACATACTATTTTGTCGATAACGAATACTATTTCGGCGGAGATAAGCCTTACGATTTTATACATCTGGACTGCGAAAAATTTATATTCTTCTCAAAAGCGGTTCTTTCGCTTTTGCCGACTTTGGATTTCCGTCCCGATGTAATAAACTGCAACGATTGGCAGACGGCGCCTATCCCTGTCTTTTTGGACACCTTTTATGACAATCCTTTCTACCGCGGAATAAAAACGGTTATGACAATTCATAACCTCAAATTCCAGGGCCGCTGGGATATGGAAAAAATCAAGGACGCGATGGCAATCGGTGATTACTATTTCACGAGCGATAAGCTTGAATATTATAAGGACGCGAATCTTTTAAAGGGCGGACTTGTTTATGCAAACAAAATTTCCACCGTTTCCGAAACCTATGCAAAGGAAATAATGTCCAGGGAATACGGCGAAGGACTTGACGGACTTTTGAGAGCAAGGGAGAATGACCTTGTCGGCATAGTTAACGGGATTTCGGACGATTGGAACCCAAAAAAAGACAGCTTTATCGCAAAGAAGTATTCAATAGAAACTTTAAATGATAAAAAAGTAAATAAAACAGAACTTCAAAAGGAACTCGGTCTTGAAGTAAATCCCGACAAATTTATGATAGGAATTGTGTCAAGGCTTACCGACCAAAAGGGTTTTGACCTTATTTCCTGCGTAATGGAAAGGATTTGCGAAGGCGGTTATCAGGTGGTTGTGCTTGGCACGGGCGACCAAAACTATGAGAATATGTTCAGGTATTTTGCGGGTAAATATCCCGACAGAGTTTCTGCTAATATATATTTCTCAAATGAGCTTTCGCATAAAATCTATGCGGCGTGTGACGCATTTTTGATGCCGTCGCGCTTTGAGCCGTGCGGGCTTTCGCAGATAATTTCTATGCGCTACGGCACGCTTCCGATAGTGCGTGAAACGGGAGGATTAAAGGACACCGTAACGCCGTACAATGAATTTTCAGGCGAGGGTACGGGCTTTTCCTTCGGCGCATATAATTCCGAGGATATGTATTATGTTATAAATTACGCAATGCGTACCTATTACGATAACCCTAAGGCTTGGGAAAAGCTTATGAAAAATGCGATGGAAAAGGATTTTTCGTGGTCAAAATCTGCGGATAAATACTTAGAAATGTATAGAAATATAACGGGCATAAAAAAGGCGGCGTCCAAGCCGAAAAAGAAACCCGTCAAAAAAAGCTCCACCTTTGAAAAGGCGATAATTTCCGATAAGGACGCGTCTGAAAAGGCGTGGGCTGAGGAAACGGCATCAAAGGATAAAGCTGTGATTGAAAGCCTGAGCGAAAAGGATAAAACTGAGCGTCTTGAAAAGCTCAAACAGGACATAGAAAAAAATGCACCAAAGGCTTTGGCGGATAAAAAAACAACCAAACCGACTACTAAAAAGGGCAGGAAAGGAACAACAAGATAATGGAAAAAATCAAATTGACGGCAAAGGAAGCAGAATTAAAAAAAGAGATTGAGGGTAAAATAGCGCGCCATTTCGGAAAATCGATGGAAGACGCTACACCTAAGATGGTTTATACGGCTTGCGCACTTACGGCAAGAGACGAAATAATGGCAAGGTGGGCGGTGTCGCATAAGGAAGTGAAAAAGGAAGGCTCAAAAAAGCTATATTATCTTTCCTTTGAATTTCTTATGGGACGGCTTTTCAGGACAAATGTTTTAAACTTAATGCAGACAAAGGAGTACACCAATGCAATTAAGGCGCTCGGCTATGACATTTACGATATAGCAGAGCTTGAAAATGACGCAGGACTTGGAAACGGCGGTCTGGGAAGACTTGCGGCTTGCTTTATGGACTCTTTAACCACAATGGATTTGCCGGCATACGGCTGTACAATAAGATATGAATACGGACTTTTCCGTCAAAAAATAGTGGACGGTTTTCAGACCGAGCTCCCTGATACCTGGCTTGAAAACGGCAATGCGTGGGAGATTGCAAGACCTGAGGAGGCAGTAACGGTAAAATTCGGCGGACAAGTGCATACCGACTGGAATGACGGACATTTTTCCTTCCGTTATGAAAATGCACATACGATAACGGCAGTGCCTTATGATGTTCCGCTTGTCGGATACGATTCAAAGATAGTAAATAAGCTGAGACTGTGGTCGGCAAAGGCTCCCGATGTTATGGATATGCAGGCATTCAACAGCGGCGATTATATCCGTTCGACAGAAGAACGCCAGCTTGCCGAGCTTATTTCAAAGGTTTTATACCCCGAGGATAATCATACCGAGGGTAAGGAACTGAGGCTTAAACAGCAGTATTTCCTGGTTTCCGCAACGCTTCAATGGATACTCCGTGAGTATGAGGACAGATATGGATATGACTGGAAAAAACTGCCCGAAAAAGCGGTAATTCATATAAATGATACGCACCCGACCCTTGCAATACCTGAGCTTATGCGCCTTTTGGTTGACGAAAAGGGTCTTGGCTGGGACGAGGCGTGGGATATTACAAGACGCACCTTTGCATACACCAACCATACCGTAATGAGCGAGGCTCTCGAAAAGTGGCCTTTGGATATGTTTGAACGCATTTTGCCGAGAATTTCTATGATTGTTGAGGAAATCAACCGCAGGCTTATGGAAAACTTGCAAGTAGTTTATCCTAACGACTGGGGAAAACAAAAGTGGATGGCGATTATCTCGGATAATCAGGTATTTATGGCAAATCTCTGCCTTGCCACCTGCTTTGCGGTAAACGGCGTTTCGACGCTCCACACAAAGATACTGACGAGCGATATTTTTGCCGACTATTACAGACTTGACACCAAGAGATTTCACGCAATTACAAACGGTATAACTATGAGGCGCTGGATTGCAAACTGCAACCCTGAACTTACCGAGCTTATTTCATCGAAAATAGGCGACAGCTGGATAAAGGATTATACAAAGCTTAAAAATCTTAAAAAATATGCGGACGACCCGGAATTTCAGGCTGAATTTGCAAAGATAAAGCACAATAATAAGGTGCGCCTTGCCAAATATATAAAGGAACATAATGGAATTGATGTAAATCCCGATTCTATTTTTGATGTTCAGGCAAAGCGTCTGCACGAATACAAGCGCCAGCTTATGAATATACTGCATATTTTGGCTCAGTACAATATGCTTGTTGAAAATCCGAACAGGGAATTTACGCCCAAAACCTATATCTTCGGAGCAAAAGCGGCGCCCGGATATAAGCGTGCAAAGCTTGTAATAAAGCTAATAAATTCTATTGCAAATATGATAAATAACGACGCCCGTATAGACGGAAAAATCAAGGTAGTTTTCATTGAAAACTACGGCGTTTCGATAGCGGAGCTGTTAGTCACGGCGGCAGATGTTTCGGAGCAGATTTCAACAGCGGGCAAGGAAGCGTCCGGAACGGGAAATATGAAGTTTATGTTAAACGGTGCCGTAACCTGCGGAACTTTGGACGGTGCAAATGTCGAAATGCTTGAACAGGTCGGCAGCGATAACATATACATTTTTGGACTTAAAGCGGACGAGGTTGCCGCAAGACTTAAATTTAACAATTCCGATGAAGTGAAAACAATTTATTCGCAAAATCAGGTTTTGAGGAGAGCTTTGGAACAGCTGATTTCCGGCGAGATAGAGCCGGAAAACACCCAGATTTTCCGCGACCTTTATCAAACGCTTCTCTTCGGCGATTACGGCTATCCCGATACCTATATGGTATTGCGTGATTTTGAGGCGTACTGTAATATACAGGACAAGATTTCCGAGGACTACAATAATAAGGCAAAGTGGTGGCATATGGCGATAATGAATACTGCATCGAGCGGATATTTCTCATCGGATAGGACCATAGCCGATTACAATAATAAAATCTGGCACTTAAAGGCTATAAAATAAGGACGCAGTTTTGCGTCCTTCGTTTTGGTTAAAGGAGACAGTATGAAAGCAGAACATAATTCGCAGTCGCTCATTTACAGAAATCCCTTCGGCGCGGCGACAAAGGGCAGCAAGGTAACCCTTAGGCTTTCCCTTGCCGACGCGGGAATACCGACATATGTAAGGCTTTTCTATATTTTTGCGGGGAAAACGGAGCGCATAGATATGCACTATGTTTTTGAAGCCGCGGGCGTGTGCTTTTATGAGGCAACCGTAACACTTCCGCAAAAATCGGGACTTTTGCACTATTGGTTTCAGATAGCGGCAGATTTTGAGCCTGTATACTACGGGAATAATGACGAAAATCTCGGCGGTATCGGTAGATTTTATGACGATGTTCCCGAAAAAAAATATCAGATTACCGTTTATGATGAGAACTATAAAACGCCTGAGTGGTGGCGCGAGAGCGTGTGTTACCAGATTTTTCCCGACAGATTTAAAAACGGAAACGAAACGGGAGAATTTTTGGGTAACAGGCAGGATATAATCAAGAGAAACTGGGGCGACACGCCATACTATAAGGCGGAACAGTTCGGAGGTAGTTACCTTGCCAACGACTTTTTCGGCGGAAACCTTTTGGGGATAGAAAAAAAGCTCGCATATCTTAAAAATCTTGGTATTACCAGTATATATTTAAACCCGATTTTTGAAGCATTTTCAAACCACCGCTACGATACGGGCGATTATAAAAAAATTGATGAAACGCTCGGCACAGGGGAGGATTTTGTGCGCCTTTGCAGGAAGGCGGAGGATATGGGCATACGCATAATTTTGGACGGTGTTTTCAACCATACGGGCAGCGACAGCATATATTTCAACAAAAAGGGCAGTTATGACAGCGTCGGCGCTTATCAGTCAAAAAATTCGCCCTATTATGAGTGGTTTAATTTTATAGAATATCCATATCAATATGAGAGCTGGTGGGGGATAGACACACTTCCTCAGGTAAATGAGGCGTCGCCGTCTTACCAGAATTTTATGGTCAAGGATAAAAACTCGGTCGTCAGAAAATGGCTTAAAAACGGGGCATATGGCTGGCGCATAGATGTTGCGGACGAGCTTCCCGACTTTTTCGTAAAGCTTTTAAGAAAGGCGATAAAGGAGGAAAATCCCGACAATGTGATTATCGGCGAGGTTTGGGAGGACGCATCAAATAAGGTTTCCTACGGTGAGCTCAGGGAGTACTTTTACGGCGACGAGCTTGACTCGGTTATGAACTACCCTTTAAAAAATGCAATGATAGATTTTGCGCTTTTGCGGATAGATGCAAAGGAATTTAACAGGCGTATTATGAGCCTTAAAGAGAACTATCCGCGCCCTGCCTTTTATGCGGCGCTGAACTTTTTGTCGAGCCACGATACCGTGCGTATTTTAACCGCGCTTGGCGGAAAAGAGTGCGACAACAGGGACGAATGTGCAGAAACGAGGCTCTGGGGAGCAGATTATGAAAGAGCAGTAAAACTGTTAAAATGCCTTGTCACAATGCAGTTTACTCTTGTGGGCGTTCCTACTGTATTTTACGGCGATGAAGCGGGCGTTGAGGGTTATGCGGACCCATTTTGCAGATTGTGCTATCCTTGGGGCAATGAAAACGGCGAAATATTGGAGCATTACAGGCGCGCAATCGCTTTGCGGAACGAAAACGATGTTTTGAAAAACGGCGAATTTGAAAGCGTGTATATGTATGAGAATTGCTACGGGTTTATACGCTTTGATAATAATAACAAAATCATTGTCCTTGTGAATTTCGGCGATGATACGGAGATACGCCTTGATGTAGCGCGTTATAATGTTTCCCGAATAAGTGCATATGAGGAAAAACACACATCGAAAGACGGTATTTTCTTTATAAAAATACCGAAAAATACTGCAAGAGTATTTTTTGCAAACTGAACAGGAATACGCCTTAAATAAAAAAAGGCGTATTTTTTTGCCAAAAACCTGTTGACAAGAGCGAAAGAGCGTGCTATAATCTAAAACATACTAAACATATAGGATTTATATGAAAAAACGGAGAACGAAATTATGCTGATACATAAAACAAGGAAAAACGGAAGATTTGCGGAACGAATGTGATACACGGCTGTTTTTAAATCATATACAAATTTTCAGTAATAAAAAGGAGATTATTAAAATGTCAGATAAAAAATACAGATTTGAAACCTTGCAGGTTCACTCGGGGCAGGAGGAACCTGATATAGCAACAGATGCAAGAGCCGTGCCGATTTATGCAACGGCATCGTATGTTTTTCATAATTCACAGCACGCGGCAGACAGATTTGGTTTAAAAGACGCGGGCAATATATACAGCCGCCTCACAAACCCGACGCAAAGCGTTTTTGAGGAGCGTATTGCGGCATTGGAGGGCGGAGTTGCCGCTCTTGGCGTTTCGGCAGGAGCCGCGGCGATAAATTATGCGGTTCAGGCATTGGCGAAAGCGGGCGAGCATATTGTTGCGTCAAAAACGATATACGGCGGAACATATAACCTGTTGGCGCATACCCTTCCCTTGACCGCAGGAATAACGACAAGCTTTGCCGATCCCGATGAGGAGGGCTCGTTTGAAAAGGCGATAAAACCGAATACAAAAGCGATTTTCATAGAAACGCTCGGCAATCCCAACTCAAATATAGCGGATATTGAAGAAATTGCAAAAATTGCACATAATCACGGCATACCGCTGGTTGTCGACAATACCTTTGCAACTCCGTATCTTGTGCGCCCGATAGAATACGGTGCCGATATAGTCGTTCATAGCGCAACAAAATTTATCGGCGGTCACGGCACGGCAATCGGAGGAGTTATTATAGACGGCGGAAGGTTTGACTGGGGCAAATCGGGTAAATATCCGTGGATTTCCGCGCCAAACCCGTCATATCACGGAATAAGCTTTTGGGAGGCGGTCGGAGCGGCGGCATTTGTGACATATATCCGCGCGATTTTACTGAGAGATACAGGCTCAACGCTTTCGCCCTTCCATTCCTTCATATTTTTGCAGGGGCTTGAAACGCTGTCGCTGAGAGTGGAGCGGCATACCGAAAATGCATTGAAGATAGTCCGCTATCTTGAAAATCATAAAAAGGTTTTGGCGGTGCATCACCCGTCTGTTGAAACAGAGCCGAGCCATAAATTCTATAAAAAGTATTTGAAAAACGGCGGCGGCTCGATATTCACCTTTGAAATTGACGGTGACTCAAAAACGGCGCAAAAATTCATTGATAATTTGAGAATATTCTCGCTGCTTGCCAATGTTGCAGATGTAAAATCACTCGTAATCCACCCTGCATCTACAACACATTCGCAGCTTTCGGAGGAGGAGCTTTTAAATCAGGGCATAAAGCCTAATACAATAAGGCTTTCGATAGGGATAGAAAATATAGAAGATTTGATAGAAGCGCTTGACGATGCCTTTGCGGCGATAGAGTAAAAAAATACCCGAAAATTATTTTCGGGTATTTTTAATATTTCCGTCTAATAAATCTTGCAGGGTTATGCCGTCTAAATAATCGGAAATCAATTTATAAAGTTCTTTCCAAAACGGGAGAGTGAGGCAGGTTTCGCTTCTTTCGCATTCTATGGGATTGTTTTCGAGGCAGGCAACGGGCGCGAGATTTCCTTCGGTGATTTTAAGTATTTCCCCTACTACACACTCCTGGGGATTTTTGCTAAGCATATATCCGCCCTGATAGCCTCTGTTCGTCTTTAAATATCCTGAATTTGTGAGCAGCGGAACAATCTGCTCCAAGTATTTTTTCGATAAATTCTGCCTTTCGGCAATCTCTTTTAAAGAAATAAATCTGCTTTTGTTTTCAGCAAGGTCTAAAAGCAATCTAATGGCATAGCGTCCTTTGGTTGAAATTTTCAAGAAAATCACTCCTTTTGATAATACTATAATAACATAGATTTTGTAGGTTTTCAAGATAAAATCACATCAAAAAACCGCATTTTTTCCTTTAAAATGGGATTTTTGTTAAAAAATCTTGTAAAATTCCAAAAAATAGTATATAATCATAGCAATTGAGTTTGGAAAGGATAAAAAAATAATGGAAAACGAATTATCACAGCTTTTAAAGGTAAGGCGCGAAAAACTGAAAGAGCTTCAAGACTGCGGCAGGGACCCTTTCAAGATAACAAAATTTGACGGACAGGTTCATTCGCAGGAAATAAAGGAGAATTACGGTAAATATGACGGGAAAACTGTCACCGTTTGTGGCAGAGTTATGTCCAAGCGCAGAATGGGCAAAATCGGATTTGCACATTTGCAGGATTTAACGGGCAAAATTCAGCTTGTTGTAAAAAAGGATACGCTTGGCGAGGACGAGTATGAGTTTTTCAAAAAGCTTGATATAGGAGATATTGTCGGTGCAACGGGCAGTATTTTCACGACCGACGCGGGCGAAATATCGGTTGCAACGGAAAAGATGACGATACTTTCAAAGTCGCTTTTGCCGCTTCCCGAAAAGTTCCACGGACTGCAAGACCCCGACCTCCGCTATCGCCAGAGGTATGTTGACCTCATTATGAATGAAGATGTAAAAAATACCTTTATTAAGCGCAGCAGGATTGTAAGTTCAATCAGGGAATACCTTGACGGACAGGGATTTTTGGAGGTGGATACTCCAATGCTTAACACTATTCCCGGCGGTGCGGCGGCAAGACCGTTTATAACGCACCATAACGCGCTTGATATTGATATGTATATGCGTATTGCAACAGAATTGCATTTAAAGAGACTTATTGTGGGCGGAATGGAGCGCGTCTATGAG
>CAJOPD010000022.1 GCA_905236685.1 uncultured Clostridia bacterium | reverse complement strand
CTTTGGATTTTCGGAAATTGACGCGAGCCTTATGGTGTATCGCTTTCCTTTGTCAAAGTTCTCGGTGCTTATGCCCGCCGTATTCGTGACAGACGCGCATATATCTATACAGTTATAGTTCTCGTCCTTTACTATTATTATGTATTCCTCTGCGGCGGAGTTTTTATCCCAGGTGACCGAAAGGTTGTTTGAAACCTCCGCGCCGTTTTCCATATTTGTAAGCTTCGGCCTTTCATAAACCGCTGCTTTCGGATTGAATTTTTCTGTGCTGCGGCTCACGATTGCGACAGCCTGCTCCCTCGTCGCATTTGCGTGCGGACAAAGCTCTGTTTCCGACATTCCGCTCATAATCCCGTATTTTATGACCTTTACAAAATCAAGCACCGCCCAGCTGTCTATGTCGGAAAAATCAGCGTATTCATATGCTTTTTCGTCCTTTTTGCTTGAAACGGTAAGCTTTTTGCCCGCAACTTCGAGCGTATTTACGAGGATTTTTGCCATTTCCTGCCTTGTTATCGTATCAAAGGGGCAAAACTCGGTTTCGCTTTTGCCGTGTACTATGCCGAGAGAATATGCCTTTACTATAAAATCATCATTGCAATCGGTAAAGGGGCAGTCAAAAAGCGTCACATTCCCCGAATACAGCGCGTCAAACATATTCATCGCAAGATTACAGAATTCGCCGCGCGTAACATTGTCGGTAAGATTATTTACCGCTATGCTGAGAGGTATAAGCCCCCTCTCGCTTGCGGACGCATAGTCGTCCTTTGCCCATTCGGACATTTCTGCCGCGTTCGCCGTTCCCGAAAGCACAAATACCGACAGCAACAGCGCAATAAGAATTTTTTTCACCTTAGTTCACCCTTTTTCCAAGTTTACATTTTAAGTTTAGCATACCAAAATGTAAACTTCAAGAGATATTTTGTAAAAAAACTGTGAAAAAAGCAGGTAATTATGCCCCCTTTTTGAAGCATTTACCTGCTTTTTATTATTTTGGTTACTTATATATCGGGGATTTTGTATTTTCCATAAGCGGTGTGTCGGTCAAAACGGGGAGCGCATAGCCCCGCTTTTCCGTCCACGCGTCTTTATCCCAGCCCAAAAGTCCGCCTTCCGAAAGCTGTTTCAAATAAAAATCCGATTTCAAAAGCTCGGCTGCCGATTTCACCGTTCCGTTCTTGCCGCCGTACTCAGCCGATTTTGTGCCTTTTTGCATACTCTGGCAGCTATAATTATCTGCTACATCGCAATTTTTATAATCACCGATTATCGCGTTCGCCGTCTTTTTTGCAAAAATAACAGGATTTAGCGCCACATTCTGCGTTATGAAGGAATCAATCGCATATCCGCAAATTCCGCCCGCCAAGCCGTTGTCGCCCGTTATGCTTATTTCACCCGAGGAATAGGTGTTTTGAATATTTGAGGCTGTCGCTTCTGCGCAAATTCCGCCCGCAAAAGCCTTTTTTGCAAAAACGCTTATTTTTTCCTGGGAAAAGCAGTTATACACGGTTGCGCCCTCCTGCTTTGCGCAAATTCCGCCCGCCAGGATTTCATCTCCCGACTGATATGCCGTGCCCATAGAGGCACACTTATAAATCTGCGTACCCTCCGATACGGCGCACACTCCGCCCGAAACAGAACTCCCCTTTTCCGTCGAAATCTCCAAAACCGCAGCGCTTCCGAAAATATATCCCTCGGCGTCTGCACCGCAAATTCCGCCTATTACCGAGTTTTCCGAATTTGACGCTATACTGCCCAAAAAGGAGCTTTTGCCTACCGTTCCGCTATTTGTGCCGCAAATTCCGCCGACCGTGACCGATTTTCCGCTCACCTTTACCGCCATTTCCGCAGAACAGCCTTCAATTCTGCCATTATTTTCGCCCGTTACTGCGCCTGCTTTTTCGGCTGCGGCTGTTTCAAGTTCTCCCGAAACGGAGCAATTTTCAATATATCCGTAATTGCAGGCCGCGATAACCCCGCCGCTTGCATTCAGCGCCGCCTTTACACTTTTCAGATTGAGATTTTTAACCGTTCCGCCTGTTATGTTGGAAAACATTCCCGTTTCGCCCTTCAAAACAAGGTTATAGACGGTATGTCCGTCACCGTCAAGCGTACCCGAAAAGCCTTCCTTTACATCTATCGTTTTCCACGGCGCGCGGAGGGTTATGTCCTTTGTAAGAACATAGTGCCCTTTTGCATTTTTGCCTATTGCTATGAGCTCGTCCGCCGAGGATATTTTTTGCGGAAAATATGCCGTTTTTCCGCGTTCCATTTCCGGCTCCGCCGCATTTTTTGGGCATATCAGCTTAAATCCGTTTCTCGCCTTTCTCCATTTTCTTCCGTCCCAGCCGATTTCAGTATAAAAGCTTTCGTCAAAAAATGTGTCCCACGAAAGTTCAAGTCCGTTCCTTGAATTTTCGCTCATTTCCGTCCTTGCCGCATTGGAAACCATATCGGCAAAGCTGTAATTGTTTTCCATCACGCCGCTGTTTTTATTTGTGGAAATCTTTCCGCCGTTATATGTCATCGTGTTATAAACCGCAACATTTACCGCCGCACAGCCCGAAATATGCCCGCCGTCATTTGTGCCCGAAATTCCGCCCGCATACATATCGGAGGCGACCGTTTCGGCTGCCGAGAGGCAGTTTTCTATATCCGCGCGGTTCTGGCCTGCAATTCCGCCCGCAAAGCTTCCCGCTTTTACCGAATAAACGCAGGACAGACAGTCGCTTATTTTTCCTCTGTTTATACCGCAAATTCCGCCGCCGTTTCCGCCCGAAACGCCGACCGTGCCCGTAACACAGCAACTGACTATATTTCCGCCGTTATTTTCGCCTGCGATTACGCCCGCGATTTCCTTCGCCGAAATATTTGCGTCTACCGTAAGATTTTTAACCGTTCCGCCTTCTATGCTCTCAAAAAGCCCAGCTCTTTGAAGGTTGCCATCTATAACTATGCCCTCTATTCTGTAACCGCCACCGTCAAGGCTACCGCTGAATTTTTTAATAGGTTTCCAGCTTTCCGACACCTTGATGTCACTGCCTAAAATATACGCTTTTTCGGGGAACATCTCTGTCTGCCTCAGCTGATTTTCGGTATAAATCACATATGGCTGGGCACTGCTCCCGTTACCCTTTATAAAAGCAAGCGGCGCAATATCCTCAAACCCGCTTATTCTGCTGACGCCGTTTTCCTTTGATACCGCTTTTACATACAAATCATATGTTTTTCCTATGTCTGCGGTTATGCTGACAGCGTTAACTTCCCCCGCTTTTTGCGTTTCGGGTACTTTTATCCACACATAGTCCTCTTTGTCTTTTTCGTTCAGTGCATATGAAATGTCGCAGTCGGTTTTTGTCATAACCTCTACCGAAAGCGAGTTAAACTGCTGATTGGACGATATTCTGGGGTACCCTTCGGCAAAACACTCTGTTTCTTCATTTTTCTCACGGTACCTGTAAAAAAGCGAAACGATTTCCTCCTTGGTAATTCCCTGTTTTGCGTTGGGCAGATGTTTCCAGCCCGAGAAAAAACCGTTTTCAAAGGCATACCCAAAATATACCTCGGCATATTCCGAAAGCCCCAGATACCTGCCCTTGCAGGCTGATGCATTGTAGTACCTGCCTATTATTGCAACAGCGTCCTCGGTTTTGATAAGCTCGCGCGGCTTCGCCTCGCCTTCCGGCGTTCCCGAAAAAATCCCGCAAAAATTTGCGGCGGCAATGCTTTTGCAGAACCAATCCTTTTCGGTAACATCGGAAAAGATGTTTTCTCCGCCCGAAAGCCCCCAAAATCTTTCAGCTATCGCCAAAAATTCCGCTCTTGTCGCCTCGTTATCGCCGTGCAGATTGCCTTTTTCGTCGCCGAAAATTATGCCGTCCTCCTGCGCCTTTAACAAGTACTCCGACACATCGCGTGGCGCTGCCGCATAACAGGGCAGCGTTACAGACAATATGAGCAAAAATGTCAGAATTTTCTTCATTTTACGCACACATTCCTTTCCTCAAAGGGAAGATAACCGCCTTTAATACCTTTTTTTTCTGAAAATCCCGCAAGCCGCGGCGGCGAGCGCCGTTCCTGCAAAATCAATGAAAATATCGCTTACCATACCGCCTCTGCCTTCAAAAAACAGCTGTATATATTCGTCCGTGCAAGCCGTTAAAAGCCCCAAAAAGAGTATATAAACAATCCTGTTTTTGTACCGCCCCGAAAAGCTGTTGGCAACAAGCACCGCCTGCAAAAAGAACTCGCTGATATGCGCTGTTTTGCGAATTGTTGTTTCAAGCGTATCATAATTTATTTCAAATCCGAAATGCGCAAGCATTGACAGCAGGCTCCCTGTAATCCTTCCGCTCGACTTTGCCGACTCAACCGCAGGCTGTGCAGAATTGTAGAATATAAACGCCGTCATAGCTACCGCCATAACCGCAAATATTGTTCTCTTTTTCATAACTGCACCCGATTTTTCCTTTCGCAAGACTATGCCGTAATTATACCACTTTTTTAAAAATTTTTCAATAACCTATAAATCAAAAGGGTGCCGCAATCCGCACCCCTTTTGCTATTTTATTGTTTTTATCAGGTTCTCGTTTGTGGTGACCGCAAGATTGTAGTCCTTTTCCCACTGCTTGATTTCTTTCTGCACACGCTCTTTCAGCACAAGCTCATCAATATTGTCCGCTATATCGCCATACTCTATCGAAAGCCTTTTTATTATATGGTAGCCATAGTCCGATTTGCACAGGGTGATTTCTCCTGCGGAAACGGAATCCACCGCCTGTTCAAATTCGGAAACCATTTGTCCCGCCGTGAAAACATAGCCGCCGGGATTTGTTTCGAGCCCCGGGTCCTCGGAATACTCGCGCATAAGCGCGTCAAAATCGGCGCCGTCCTCTATTTGACGGTATATGTCCTCGGCAAGTTCTTTTACCTTTGCCGTTTCCTCTTCCGAAAATTCTGCGCCGCTTGTCATATCCTTTGTAAGAAAAAGTATATGCTTTGCCTTTTTGTATTCGGCGCCCAGCGCTGCCTTTTCCTTTTCAAAATACTGCTCTTTTTCCTCTTCTGTCACGGGATTTTCCGATTTAATCCTGTCCGCTATTTTTTCATAATAAACCGTCGATTCGCACATCATCTGAATAAAGCTGTCTGTTATATTATTCTGCTTTAAAAATTCTTTGTATGCCTTTTCTCCGCCATAGCTTTTTATTACCTGCTTTTTCATTTCCTCTATGCGATTTTTTTCACTGCTGTCAAGCTGTATGCCCTGCGCCTTTGCAAGCTCGCAGTATTCGGCGTTATTGACCGCTATCTCCAAAGCCCTCTGCTTTGCGACATCTATTGCCTTTTCGCCCTCTATTTCCTGCGTTTGCCAATCCTCGTCCGTTTTAAGCTCGGTACCGCTCAGCTGGCTCTTTATTGACGACAGATAAAACTCAAATTCGCCCTTTGTGATTTTGGTTTTTCCCACCGTTGCAACAGTATCCGCGTCCGCGCAGGCGGTAAGCAGAAAAAGCGAAATAATCAAAACAAGCATTTTTTTCATAACAAACACCTCTTATCGCATATAATTATAACCTATTTTTCGGGGTTATGCAATTCATTTAGGTGTTGTAATAAAAACTTAATATTGTCGAGTTTTTTCTGCTTCGGGCGATAAGTTATGACAGGCTTTTTGGGATTTATCGAACATTCGCTGTAATACTCGTTCATAATAATGTCCAAAACGCTGTCCTCTATGCCGTTTTTTCCAAAGGTCAGCAAAATGCTGTCGCCCTTTTGCGATATTTCCGTTATACCGACATTTGCCGCCAAAGCCTTTATCTGTGCAATTTCTATCAGGTTGCGTACAGGCTTGGGCGGCTCCCCGAACCTGTCAATCAGTTCATCGGTAACATCGGACGCGTCCTCCGCCGTTTCAATTACAGCAATCCGCTTATATGCGTCAATCCTTATATTTGCGCTTTTTATATACCGCTCGGGTATATATGCGTCGATATTAAGGTCAATGCTTGTGTCCGTTTCCTGCTTTTCGGGAAGTCCCTGCATTTCTCTTACGCTGTTTTCCAGGATTTTGCAGTACATATCATATCCCACCGAGTCAATATGCCCGTGCTGTTCCGCACCCAAAATATCGCCTGCGCCCCTTATTTCAAGGTCGCGCATCGCTATTTTAAAGCCAGAGCCGAACTCGGTAAATTCCTTGATTGCGGAAAGCCGCCGCTCCGCAGTTTCTGTAAGAAGTTCGTCGCGCCTGTATGTGAAATACGCATACGCGTTTCTTTCAGACCTTCCTACCCTGCCCCTTAGCTGATACAGCTGTGAAAGTCCCATTCTGTCGGCATTTTCCACAATTATCGTATTCGCGTTGGGTATGTCAAGCCCCGTTTCGATTATGGTCGTGCAAACCAGTATGTCGGTTTTCCCGTTAACCATATCGTACATTATGTCCTCTAACTCGTTCTCCTTCATTTTGCCGTGACCTACGGCAACCGTTGCCTCGGGAAGCTGTGATTTCAGCCATTCCGCAACTCTGTATATGCCCTTTACCCTGTTAAAGAGATAGAACACCTGTCCGCCCCGTTGCAGTTCCTTTTTTATAGCACTTAAAATGACATCATCATTAAATTCCAGAACATATGTCGCTACGGGATAGCGGTTTTCGGGCGGAGTTTCCAGTATACTCATATCCCTTACCGACACCATAGCCATATGAAGCGTTCGCGGTATGGGGGTTGCGCTCATTGAAAGCACATCTACATTCTTTTTAAGTTCTTTAAGCTGTTCCTTATGCGCAACGCCGAACCGCTGTTCCTCATCAATTATCAAAAGCCCCAAATCCTTGAAGGAAATATCCTTTTGCAAAAGCCTGTGCGTGCCGATTACTATATCCGTTTCGCCCGATTTCAGCTTTTTTATCGTTTTTGACTGCTCGCGCGCGGTGCAAAACCGCGAAAGCATTTCGATTTTTATCGGAAAAGCCTTCATACGCGAAACAAAGGTTTCATACTGCTGCATAGCCAGGATTGTTGTCGGACAAAGGTATGCAACCTGTTTCCCGTCAATCGCCGCCTTGAACGCCGCGCGGATTGCGACCTCTGTTTTGCCGTAGCCGACATCTCCGCAAAGCAGTCTTTCCATCGGCTTATCGCTTTGCATATCGCGCTTTACCTCGGCGATTGAACGGATTTGGTCCTCCGTTTCCTGATACGGAAATGTGTCCTCAAACTCTCTCTGCCACACGCTATCGGGCGAAAAGGCAAAGCCTTTGGTATACTCTCTTTGCGCGTACAGCTCGGTAAGCTGTTTTGCCATATCCCGCGTCGCCTTTTTTACCTTTTGCTTTGTCTTGTCCCATTCGCTGCCGCCAAGCTTGTTAAGCCGCAGCTCCTTGTCGGAAGACCCCGCATATTTATAAAGCATATCAAGCTGTGTGGCTGGTACATAAAGGCTGTCCGTGCCGCGATACGCTATATGCAGATAATCCTTGGTAACTCCCGAAACGGTAATTTTTTTTATTCCCATATATTTGCCTATACCGTGAGCGCGGTGCACCACATAATCGCCGACATTTATGTCAGTATAGGATTTTATGCGGTTTTTTGCGTCCGATTTTCTCCGCGTGCTCCTTTGTGTGCCTTCAAAAATTTCCTGCTCCGAAATCAAGGTAAAGTTTATGTCGGGGTACTCAAAGCCCTTCGGCAAATCGCCCTTTAATATCACCGTTTCGCCCTTTTGGAACTCGATATAATCTCCGATATAACGGCAGTTTATGCCCTTTTCGCAAAGTGTGCCCGCAAGGTTTTCGCCTCGGCTGCGGCTGCCCGCCAAAATAACCGTGGTCTTATCCGTACCCTTGCTTTTTTGGAGGTCGTCAAAAAGATAGCCGACCTGCCCGTGCAGCGACACCGTCGTTTTTGTATTGAAATTGAATATCGCCTTATATGTGTAATTTATACTTGAATGTGTGAGCGTATTTAAGGATATGAGCCGCCTTGTCTGCAAAATTTTTGAAAGCTCCTGATAGCTCGCCCACGGTCTTTTCATTTCCTTAGTAAACAAGCCTTTTTCGGTCAAATCCCGCATTGTTTCGGAAAAGTCATATTCAAGGCTTTTTACCGCTTCCGCAATCCTTTTCGGCTCGGCAAGAAAAATCATATCATTTTTCTCAAAATACTCCAAAGCTGTCGGTATTTCATCGAAAATAACACCGATATACCTTGATATCGACTTTGGAATTATGCCGTTTTTTATACTGTCAATATCGCCCTCAATCCGTTCTTTAAGCTCGGAGGTGTCGCTTTTTTTGCGCTTTATCTTTTTCAAGATTTCCGCAAGCTTTGCCGAAAGGGCTTCTTTATCAAAATCGGCAAGCTCGGTGCACGGTATTATTACCGTTTCCTTCAAGGTTTCAGTCGAGCGCTGGGTTTCTCGGTCGAATTCGCGCACCGAATCCACCTCAACATCAAAAAACTCTATCCTCACAGGACTTTCCGACTGCGGAGAAAAAACATCTAAAATCCCGCCTCTTACGGCAAACTGTCCCTTTCCCGAAACCTCTTCCTCCCTGCTGTAACCCATAATGACAAGGGTTTCGATAAGCTCATCTCTGTCGTACTCGCCGCCCTGCTTTATGGTTAGCGTATATTTTTTGAGTGCACGGGAAGGCAGGGTAAAGGTTAAAATGCTTTCTGCCGACGCAACCAAAATCCCGCCCGAAAGAATTTCAAAAAGTGCGGAAAGTCTTTCGTTTTCGCTGTTTCTGTCCTGCGCGTCAATATCAAAAAAGACATACTCTTTCTTCGGAAAAACAAAAACGCGCTCACAAAAAAGACGCAAATTTTCCGCTATGCGTTCCGCCTCCCTGTCGCCTGCGGCAATCACGAGAGCGCGTTTTGCGTCTTTTGACTGGTATATGAACTGCCCCCACGCCGAATCCACAATTCCCGCAACGGAAATAGGTGTTTCGCCATTTTTCAGAGCAGCCGAAAAGTCGGAATATTCACGATATTCCGACAGCAAATTTTTGAAATTCATTTTTTACACCGATAAATCCTTTCAAAAATCTATTATTCTGGCTTATCGCCGTTGAATTTGTTCATAGCGCTTTCCGTACCGTTTTTGATGATTTCCGATACGGCGTCCGCCGCGTTTACTATCGCCTTTTCAAGCAGGGGTATCTGCTCTTTTGTAAACCGCGACAGCACAAAATCGGCAAGCTCCTGCTCATTTTGCCGCTTTTTCCCGACACCTACGCGTATTCTTATGAAGTTGTCGGATTTAAGCTGGTATATGATTGATTTCAAACCGTTATGTCCGCCCGCCGAGCCGCTTTTTCTTATTCTTAGTCTTCCCTCGTCAAGATATACATCATCATTTATTATTATGATTTTTTCAGGCGGGATTTTGTAAAATGCCGCAAAATCCCTTATGCACTCGCCCGACAAATTCATATAGGTCTGCGGCTTTAACAAAAGCGTTTCCTCGCCCTCAATTTCCGTTTTTTGATAAAGACCTTTGAATTTGAGCTTTTTTACCTTGACCTTATACTTATCGGCAATATAATCTATGACCTCAAAGCCTATGTTATGCCGAGTCATTTCATATTCCCTGCCGGGATTTCCAAGCCCCGCTATAAGATACATCAGTCTTCCCTCTTGTCCTTCCAGCCCTTTTTGTTTATCTGCCTTGCTCTTGCTATTGCGAGAGTGTTTTCAGGCACTTCATCGGTAATTGTCGAGCCTGCCGCCGTATATGCCCCCGCCTTAATCTCAACAGGCGCTACAAGGTTTGTATTACAGCCGATAAAGCAATCGTCACCGATTTTACAGCGGAATTTTTTCTTTCCGTCATAATTTACCGTTACAGTACCGCAGCCAAAATTGACATTTTTGCCTACATCGCTGTCGCCCACATAGGTAAGGTGCGCAATTTTTGTGCCTTCGCCGACAACTGCGTTCTTAACCTCAACAAAATCGCCGACCTTTACATTGTCGCAAATCACCGTTTCGGGACGGATATAGGAAAACGGACCTGCCAGAACATTTTTACCAAGCTTTGCGTCAACAGCAACCACGGACAAAAGCTCGCTTCCGTCTCCGACCTCGGTATCGACCAGCTTGCTGCCCATTCCTATTACGCAGTTTTCGCCGATTACCGTATCGCCTTGAAGCATAACATTCTGCTCAACCACCGTGCCCTTGCCGATTTTTACGCCCTCCTCAACATAACAGCTTTCGGGGTTTATAAAAAGAACTCCCGATTTTGTCAGTTTTTCAATGGTTTCCTTGCGCTTTTCAATATTCTTTTTCGCTCTTTCATAGCTCATTTCGGTTATTGTTCTCTTTGCCATTTATTCTTCCTCCTTGGCGGTTTCAATATCTCTTTTTATCTGTGAAATAAGTTCGTTTTTATCATCAAACTTTATTTCGTCCCGTATTCTGTCCAAAAACTCCACCGTGACCGTTTTTCCGTACAAATCCCTTTCCTCGCCGATAATATGTACCTCAACGGTTCTTTTGCTTGCCGAAAAAGTCGGGTTTTTGCCTACATTTATAACCGCAGCGTTCTTTTTCACTCTGCCCTTATATACGCTGTCCTTAGGCAAAAGCTTATCCTCCGAAAATTCCAAATTCGCTGTCGGAAATCCTAAAAGCCTGCCGTTTCCGAGCCCTTTACAGACCTTGCCCGAAACTATATACGGACTTCCCAAAAGGATATTTGCCTCTTTAATATTGCCGTCCTTAATCAGCCTCCGTATTTTTGTGCTTTTTACAGGCTCGCCGTCAATCTCCTTTGCCGCAACCGTCACCACATTCATTCCGTTTTTTTCGCAAAGCTTTTTAAGTAATTCCGCATTGCCTGCCGCGCCCTTACCGAAACGGTAATCGTATCCCGCCGCAACCGTTTTCACCTTTAACGATTTTAACAGTTCAACAAATTCCTCGGGCGATTTTTCCTTTAATTCCTTTTTAAAATCTGCCGCTATGGCATATCGCGCACCCAAATTTTTTAAAATTTGAAGCTTTTCCGAAAGGGTCAGGATTTCCTTTTCACCCTTTGAGTTATGCGTAAAAAGCAGCGCTCCCCAGTCGCCCGTCTTTGCCGCCTCAAAAAACACCTGCCTGTGCCCTAAATGCGCTCCGTCAAAATCGCCCAGACAGATTGCCGTACCCTCGGCTGTGCCGTAAAAATTATATAATTCCATTTTAAAACCCCTCTTTTGAGGTACAATTATTTTATGTTATTGTCCTTCCCAAAAAGCTTTTTTCAGGACTAATTCGCCGTTTTTGCCTTCCGACAAGCACAAAAACGCTCCGTTTTCATCATAAATTCGGTATATTTTGCCGTTTTCCGCTTTGTCGTGCCTTATCCTTACGCCGTTTTTAGCCTTTTTTGCAAGAACTGCGGACAGCTTGATTTTATCGTACGCCGAAAAAATGCTGTCAAGCGGCAAAACCGCCTTTTCAAGCCCGTTTTCTTCCTTTAATTTTGTCAGCTCATCTGCCGAAAAGCTTTGTTCCAAGGTAAAGCCCGCACTTTTTGTGCGCACAAGCGTGTTCATATACGCTCCGCAACCGAGCCGTTTTCCTATATCCTCGCAAAGCGTGCGGATATATGTTCCCTTTGAACAGCTTACCAAAAGCGTCACCGTGTGATTTTCAAGATCAATTTCGGTAACTTCTATGCCGTAAACCGTTATTTTCCGCGGCTGCCGCTCAACGCTTATCCCCTGTCTTGCAAGCTCGTAAAGCTTTTTTCCGTCCTTTTTTATGGCAGAAAACATAGGCGGAATTTGTGTGATTTCGCCTGTAAAATGTGATACTGCCGCCAAAATTTCTTCCTTTGTAACATTAACGGGCTGCTCGGCAAGAACTTTCCCCGATGCGTCCTGCGTATCGGTAGTCTTTCCCAAAACAAGCTGTGTTTTATACTCCTTGTCCGAGTCGGTCAGCATATCCGCCGCCTTGGTCGCCTTGCCTATGCATATGGGAAGAACGCCTGTTGCGTCGGGGTCAAGCGTTCCCGTATGTCCCACCTTTTTTATGCCGAAAAGCCTCCGCACAAAATTCACCATATCGTGCGAGGTTTTGGAAGGCGGCTTATTGACTACAATAATCCCGTTCATTTTATCCTATCTGCGCAGCCGCAATATCCAAAGCCGCGCCGAGCGCCTCATCTATTTTTGACGCGTCCTTGCCGCCGCCCTGTGCCATATCGGGCTTTCCGCCGCCCGAGCCTCCTGCTATTTTTGTTATTTCCTTTATTATCATTCCCGAATGAATACCTGCCGAAACCGCCGCTTTTGTCGCTGTTGCCAAAAAGGTTATTTTCCCGTCGATATCTGATGCAAGAACAACTGCCGCTCCCTCCGTTTTTGCCTTTATGTCGTCGCCGAGCGTTCTTAAATCGTTTGCCGAAAGTCCGTCAACTCTTGCGCAAATCACCGATACTCCCTTTATATCAACCTTGTTTTCCAAAACTTCGCTGAGCTTGCCTTGCGCCAGCTTTGCGTTCATAGCCTCAATCTGCCGTCTTAATTCCTTTGCCTCTCCTGCAAGCTGTTCCGCCTTTTTGTCAATTTCCAAAGGATTGTTTGCTTTCAGCGCCAACGCTGTTTTTTCGATAAGCGCGTCCTTGTTTTTGATGTATTCCATAACGCCTGTGCCCGTCACAGCCTCAATTCTTCTCGTTCCTGCCGCAACTCCGCCTTCTGAAATCAGCTTGAAAAGTCCCACATTTGCCGTATTTTCAAGGTGAGTTCCGCCGCAGAATTCAACCGAATAATCACCCATTGAAACAACGCGCACGACATCGCCGTATTTTTCGCCGAACTGCGCCTCTGCGCCCAGCTTTTTCGCCTCGTCTATGGGCAGCTCCTGCACCGTTATCGGCATAGCTTTTAAAACGGCGGCATTGACCTTCCGCTCTGTTTCTTCCAGTTCCTCTTTGGTCATTGCCTCAAAATGCGAGAAGTCAAAACGCAGGTGCTTTGAATTTACCTCCGAGCCTGCCTGTGCAACATGACCGCCCAAAACCTCTTTTAACGCCTTATGCAAAAGGTGCGTTGCGCTGTGATTGCGGCAAACTGCCATTCTGTTTTCCTCGCACACGCAAAGAGTTACGGCATCGCCCGACGAAAAGCTTCCGCTTTCCACTTCGACAATATGCATATAGATACCGTTTCCGTTCTTTTTGGTGTCGGTAACTCTTGCCTTTGCGCCCGCCTTTTCAATAAAGCCTATGTCGCCTGCCTGACCGCCCATTTCCGCATAAAACGGCGTTTTGTCAGTTACTATTATCCCCGTTTCGCCCTCGCGGATTTCCGCGCAGACCTCGCCTTCTGCGGCGATACCTACGATTTGCGCATCAAGCTTTAAGCTGTTATAACCAAAAAACTCGGTCACGCCCGCATTTTCAAAGACAAAGCTCTCATTATCCTCCCAGCTTGACCCGTCCTTCCGCGCATTTCTCGCTGTTTCCTTGGCTACCGAAAGTTCCTTTTGATAGCCCTCCAAATCAACGGAAACTCCCGCCTCCGCACATATTTCCACCGTCAAATCTATCGGGAAACCGTAGGTGTCGTTCAGCTTAAATGCCTTGTCACCTGACAAAACAGCGTTTCCGCTCTTTTTGATTTCTGAAATATAGTCATTTAAAATCGCAATTCCGTTGTCAATCGTTTTTGCAAATCTGTCCTCTTCAATGCGTATTATTTTTTTGATATATTCCCGTTTTTCCGCAAGCTCGGGATAGCCCTGCTTTGATTCGTCGATAACGGTGTCAGCCACTTCATACAAGAACTCGCCCGAAATGCCCAAAAGCTTGCCGTGGCGTGCCGCACGCCGCAGGAGCCTTCTTAAAACATAGCCCCTTCCTTCATTTGAAGGAATAACACCGTCCGAAACCATCATAACGGTACTCCTGATATGGTCGGTTATTACTCTTAACGATATGTCGGTTTTTTCGTTGTTTTTGTAGGTAACGCCCGCGATTTTTGAAATATGGTTCATAATATTTCTTACGGTATCGACCTCAAACAAATTGTCAACACCCTGCATAATTGCCGCCAAACGCTCCAATCCCATTCCCGTATCTATATTCGGGTGCGAAAGGCGGTTATAGTTTCCGTCCTCGTCCTTGTCAAACTGCGTGAATACAAGGTTCCAGACCTCCATAAACCGGTCGCAGTCACAGCCTAATTTGCAGTCGGGACCGCAGCTGTATTCCTCGCCCCTGTCAACATGAATTTCCGAGCAGGGACCGCAGGGACCTGTTCCGTGTTCCCAAAAATTGTCCTTTTTGCCCATTTTCACAACACGCTCGGGAGCAACGCCCACTTCATTTATCCATATATCCCTTGCCTCATCGTCCTCTTCATAGACGGTTATCCACAGCTTTTCGGCAGGAATTCCCATAACCTCGGTCAAAAACTCCCAGCCCCAGCTTATCGCCTCGTGCTTGAAATAATCGCCGAAGGAAAAATTGCCGAGCATCTCAAAAAAAGTGCCGTGCCGTGCTGTTTTTCCCACACATTCTATATCGGGCGTTCTTATACACTTCTGGCAGGTGGTTACACGCTTTTTAGGCGGCACCTCCGCGCCCGTGAACCACTTTTTCATAGGCGCCATACCCGAATTTATTAACAAAAGACTTGCGTCATTTTTCGGCACAAGCGAAAAACTGCCCAGCCTTAAACACCCCTTTGACTCAAAAAAGCTCAAAAACTTTTCTCTTATTTCGTTTACTCCGTAATTCTGCATTTTATTTTCAACCTTCCTCGATTAAAATCATTCTACGCCATTTTATCTTAATATTATATAAAAGTTTTTTTTGAATGTCAACATTTGCTGTTGTAAAAGTTTGCCTTTTATGATAAAATGAATATGGTTTTAGGGGGTAATATGTATGGCAGATTTTTTTCGGGCGAGCTTTTTGCCTATTGTACCGAAAATGGCGGTAAAAAAGCGTAAAAACCGTTCGGTTTTGCAGCTGTAACGGTAATTGTCGATGTTTTCCGTCATCTTTGTATGTGCCGCCTCTTACATATTCGGGATACTGCTCTCACCCCTTATCAACTTCCCTTATTTTGTGCTTTTTGTTCTTTCCTTACTTTTGGCAGCAATTATTGTAAAGCTTTTTCTAAAAGTCCGTATTTCAATGATTGCTCTTGCGGCGGTTATGCTGATTTTCGGAAGCGCAAGATACAATATCGCCTTGGACAACACACTTTTTGAAAGCTTTCCCGAAAAATATGTGGAGGTGCACGGCGTTATTTGCTCGCTTCCCAAGATGTCGCCGTCAGCTTATAAATATCGGTATGAGGTCAGCCTCAATTCAATCTCATATCTCGGCGACACCTATGGCACGAACGCAAAAATTCTTCTCAATACAAAGGAAGAATTCCGCTGCGGCGATACTATAACGGCTTGGGGATTTTTGACCGATTTTAAAGGAGCCGAAAACGAGTTTGAGTTTAATTACAAATTGTACTATCAAAGCCGAGGTATTCTTTCACGGCTGACCGCCTTGGAAATATCAAGGGACGGAACAGCAAAATCAATTTCCCCGTCATTTTGGGCAGAAAGGGTAAAATACCGTATTTACAAAAATATGGAAGGCGTGTTAAGCCCCGATGATTTCGCCTTTTCAAGCGCCGTACTCTTTGGGGATAAAAGCCATTTTGACAAGCCTTACCGCACTCTTTTGACGCGGACGGGGATTTTTCGCATACTTTATTCGCCCTTTTCACATATTTCGGTTATGCTTGTTGTTTGTTCCTTTATTTTTGCGAATAAAAAGCGCCGAAACATACTGTTTGTAATACTTCTCGTTATTTATATTTTGTTTGTAAACAGCTCCTCAGTCGCATTAAAGGCAGTTATTATAATCTGCTTGACATTGGTTATGAACAAAACAAAGGGATATTCCGACAAGCTCAGCATAGTCGCTTTTACGGCATTTTTGCTCACTCTCATAAATCCTCTGCTGTGCTTTGACGGCGGGTTTATGATGTCGGTAATTGCCACAGCGCTTTTATGCGTTTCGTTTAAGCCCGTATACCGATTTTTGTCAAAGCGCCGTATCTTGTGGAAAAGCAGGCTTGCCTCACCGCTTGCGCTCTGGACAGTTTTGTCCTTGGGCACAATGCCCTTTGCGGCGTACTATTTTAACGGCGTTTCACTCTACTCGGTATTTTTGATACCGCTGGTGCTGCCCTTTGCCGCAATTATTATATTTCTTGCGCCCTTTATGTTCATAGCAAAAAGCGGTCTTACCGCACTTTTGATGCCCCTTTACCGCACGGTAATAATGATTTTGAGGATTATTCCCGTTTGGGTGTCGCGGCTGCCCTTATATTATGTAATGCTGCCGCGGCCCTCGGTTATAAAGATAATATTTTATCTCCTTTTGTGGTGGGCGTTTATCAGGGCGCTTAAATCAAAGTTCAACACCTACCAGACAAAGCTTATCTTGTCTGCGGCGGCGGGGATTTTTATATGTATTGCCCTTGATTTTTCTGTAAATTCTCTCGGTCTTTACTTTATAAATGTCGGTCAGGGCGACGCCGCCGTTTTGCACACAAGCCGCGGCGAAACCGTCATAATTGACGGCGGCGGCTCAGGCGATTATGAGGAAAACTACAATGTCGGGGACAGCATTTTTCTTCCCTATCTCATTTCGCACGGATTTACCCGCATAGACACCGCCATTCTTTCCCATTATCACAAGGACCACGCGGAAGGCATCATTTCCGCCGCGGAAAATTTGAAGATAAACACCCTCATTCTTCCCGACTGTATGCCGAAAAACAAGTACAGGTTAAAGCTTGAAGAAATCGCAAGGGACAGGCATATAAAAATAGAGTATTTGGGGCTTGGCGATGAAATACGGTTCCGTTCGGGGCTTGATTTGACAGTAATCGCACCGAACAACGCTCTCATCGATAAGGACAATGAAAATGACACTTCTTTGGTAATAAAAGTCTCCTACGGCGACTTTTCCGCTCTTTTTACAGGCGATTTTGAGGCAGAGGAGGACCTTTCGGCGCCTCAAAATATTGATATTTTAAAGGTGGGACATCACGGCTCAAAGGACGCCAACGATTTTGGATTTTTACACGCCGTAAACCCGCGGATTGCCGTAATAAGCGTCGGAAAGCGCAACCGCTACGGACTTCCCGCAAAGTCGGTTACTGCGGAGCTTGAAAATATGGGCACCGCCGTACTTCGTACCGATTATCTGGGCGACATACGGTGTACTACCGATAAAAAGGGGAATATAAAATACAATTCATTATTGGGAGGAAAGCATTATGCCTCAAAAAGAAGATAATTTCCTGCTCTTAAAAAAGCAGTTAAAGGAGAAAAAGATAGGTAATCTCTACCTCTTTTTCGGTGAGGAAACTTTTGTCAAGGATTCCTACATAAATTATATGCTTAATCTTGTGCCAAACGATGATTTTTCGGATTTTAACAGGGTTTTTCTTGACGGCAAGGACTTTGACGCGGATAAAATCGACGGTGCGTTAGACGCTTTCCCCGTTATGTCGGAAAAAAAGATAGTTTTGGTAAAAGACAGCGGGATTTTTAAGGCAAAACCCGAACTCCCTGCGGACGCAGTGTCCTTTTGGACAAATAAGCTGAAAAATCTGCCCGATTTTGTGATAGTCGTTTTTGACGAATATGATGTGGATAAACGGAGCAGCGCCTACAAGACGGCGGCAAAGCACGGTCTTGCGGTGGAGTTTCTCTACTTAAAGCCGTACGAGCTGACTGCGTGGGTGGTGCGCGAGGCACAGAAAAACGGCAAAAAAATATCAAAATCGGTTGCCGAACATCTTTTGGAGCTTTGCGACCCCGGTCTTAACAATATCCGAAACGAACTGTATAAACTTTTCAACTACTGCGGTGATGAAATTTACGAAAGCGATGTTGACAAGGTTGTTTCCAAGCCTCTTTCGGTTATCATTTTTGATATTTCGGACGCCATTTCGGCGGGGGACGGGGATAAGGCGGTGGAAATCCTGTTGCGGCTCAAAGACAGCAAGGCGTCAGCGTTTGGTATTCTTTATCTTTTATCCTCAAATTTTGACAGATTTTTGCATACAAAGCTCCTTTTAAGCGAAGGCGCAAACTATGAGGCGAT
>CAJOPD010000021.1 GCA_905236685.1 uncultured Clostridia bacterium | reverse complement strand
GCTTGCCTTTGCCGCGCCTCTGCTCGTTTCCGCCCCGCTTTGTGAACTGCTGTCGATGCTCTGGTACGCCTGCGGCAAAACCTTTCCGCCCTTTTTGTGCGGATTTGCCGCCTCGGTTTTGAGTATTATTCTGTCCGCACTTCTTATAAGAATTCCGTGTCTTAACATTCTCGGCACGGCTGTTTCGGCGGTAATATCAAGCTTTGCCGAGCTTTTTATGCTATTTATTTTCACTAAGCGTTACATAAATATAAAAGCGCCCGCCCATTACCTGAGCTGACGCCCTCTTTTTAAAACAATCGCCCTTTTTATAAGATATTCTCTGTTATTTAATGACGGGTCAATCAAAACCTCATTTAAAAGATATTTAAGCGCATCGCCTATCTCGCGCCCCGCCCTGTATCCCAGCTTGATAAGGTCTCTGCCGTTGATTTGGAGCTGTGACACGGTATAGGGCTGACCCTCTGCGATAATCTGCTGTGCTCTTTCGCGGACCTTTCTTATTTTTGCAAGCCTGTCATTTATATAAAGCGGATTTTTTGCCTTATTATCCGCCTCTTGAAGCTCCAAGAGCTTAAAAAACAATGTTTCTCCCGTTCTTGCAAGCATTCGTTTTACTGCGGTCGATGAGGTGTCCATATGCACATCGTGATTTTCTATCAGCACAAGAATATCGTGTATCGAGTCCTTATCCATTCTGAGCCTGTGCAGAAGGTCGTCTGCTATACGCATACTCTCTTTATGATGTCCGTAAAAATGATATATCCCGTTCGCGTCACGGCTCTGGCACACGGGTTTGCCTACATCGTGCAAAAGCGCCGCCCATCTTAAAATCAGGTCCTTCGGCGTATTTTTTACCGACTGTATTATATGCTCCCCGACATTATATATATGGTATTTATTGTTCTGCTCGGTGGAAAAACAGGGGAAAAGATCGTCAAGCACATACCGCATAAGCCCCGTTTTATAAAGAAGATATATCTTTTCGGGATTATCGCTCAAAAGGATTTTATTAAGCTCGGACAAAATCCGCTCGCCGCTCACATTTTTTATGAGCACCGAGCACTTTTTGATTGCGCTTACGGCATCTTCATCTATTTCAAAGTCAAGGCAGGCGGCAAACCGCACGGCACGGAGCATACGGAGTGCGTCCTCCTTAAAGCGTTTTTCGCTGTCGCCCACGCACCTTATAACCTTTTTATCTATATCGGAAATCCCTCCGAAGAAGTCTAAAAATCCGCCGTCTAAGCTGTACGCCATAGCGTTTACGGTAAAATCCCGCCTTTTTAGGTCGGTTTCGATGTCATCTACATAGGAAACGCTTTCGGGGTGGCGCATATCCTTATACTCGCCCTCTGTGCGAAAGGTAGTAACCTCAAAGCCCGTCTTGTTGCATACCACCGTAACGGTGCCGTGTTTTAAGCCCGTGTCTATCGTTCTTGGAAAAAGTGATTTTACCTGATAAGGCTTTGCGTTTGTTGCAATATCATAGTCTGACGGAGATATTCCCATAATGCTGTCGCGGACCGCGCCGCCGACAATATACGCCTTAAACCCTGCGTTTTCCAGCGTTTTTAATACCTGCTCCGCAGAATGATTTAAAACCATTTCCAACTCCGTCACCGCCCTTTCAATGAAACAGTATATCACATAACTTTAATTCATACAAGTATCACAGCCGTTTTTCTCCGCTTTTTTCTCATATTATCTATATGAAAAAAGGCGCACAATATGAGATTTTACGAATAGTATAGTACTAAGCAGCGTATTTCGTTACATATTTGGGGGAGGTGAATAATATGTGTCGCAGAAATAACAACTGCTGTAATTGCAGAAGATGCGGCTCGGGCAATAACAGCCTGGTAGAAAGCATTTTCGGCAATAACAACTCAAACTGCTGCAATCAAAACAGTAACAGCTCTTGCGGCTGCCAATGCCAAAATTGTTGCGGAAATCGCTGCTCATGCTGCTGCCAGCGCTAAAATCGGCGGCGGTGCTGTAAACTGCCTCTTAAAAAAGTAAAAGGGCTGCCCCTCGGCAGTCCTTTTGCTATTCAAGTTCAAATGCGCCCGTATAAAGCTGATAGTATTTGCCTTTTTTCTCTATAAGCTCTTTATGCGTTCCGCGCTCAATAATTCTTCCCTGTTCCATAACCATTATGACATCGGAATTTTTAACGGTTGAAAGCCTGTGCGCAATAACAAATACCGTTCTACCTTTCATAAGGCTGTCCATACCTCTTTGGACGATTGCTTCGGTTCTCGTGTCTATGCTTGAAGTCGCCTCGTCAAGTATCATAACGGGCGGGTCGGCAACCGCCGCTCTCGCTATTGCGATAAGCTGGCGCTGTCCCTGCGAAATATTTGCGCCGTTATTGGCTATCAAGGTTTCATAACCCTCGGGAAGCCTTGTTATAAAATCGTCCGCGCCCACAAGCTTTGCCGCACTTATGCACTCATCGTCCGTTGCGTCAAGCTTGCCGTAGCGGATATTATCCATAACCGTTCCCGTGAAAAGATTTGTTTCCTGCAAAACTATGCCGAGCGAACGCCTTAAATCGCTCTTTTTGATTTTATTGACATTTATGCCGTCATACCGTATCTTACCGTCGGCAATATCGTAAAATCTGTTTATAAGATTGGTTATAGTCGTCTTTCCCGCGCCCGTTGCACCGACAAATGCGACCTTTTGCCCAGGTTTTGCATAGACGGTTACATTATGAAGCACAGGCTTGCCTTCTTCATATTCAAAATCAACACCGTCAAGCGTAACCTCGCCCGAAAGCTTGGTGTAGGTAAGCGTTCCGTCGCCGTGAGGGTGTTTCCACGCCCATAATCCCGTATGCTTATCGGTTTCGGTTATATTCCCGTTTTCGTCAATCTCGGCATTTACGAGCGTCACATATCCGTTATCCGTCTCGGGAAGTTCGTCCATAAGCGTAAATATACGCTCTGCGCCTGCAAGCGCCATAACAACAGCGTTTATCTGCTGTGAACATTGATTTATATTGCCCGTAAACTGCTTTGTCATATTTAAAAAGGTAACGGCAATCGCAAGCGAAAATACGGGATTGAAGGAAAGCGCAAAATTGCGTATGCCCAAAAGGTAGAAAAGTCCGCCTGCTACCGCCATAATGACATACAAAACATTACCTATGTTCATTATTACGGGTCCTAATGAATTTGCATAGGAATGTGCCCTGAAACTGTCATTTTTAAGTTCGTCATTTATTTTGTCAAAGTCCTGCTTTACGGCATTTTCGTGGCAGAATACCTTTATAATTTTCTGCCCGTTCATCATTTCCTGTATAAAGCCCTCTGCTTTTCCGAGGGACTTTTGCTGTCTTATAAAGTATTTTGCCGAGCCCCCGCCTGCTTTTTTTGACACATACATCATAAATATTACGCCGACAACAAGTATCAGCGTCATCCATATGCTGTAATAAAGCATTACGCCGAAAACGGACAAAACTACCGCGCCCGCTCTTAAAAGCGACGGTATCGCCTGCGATATGAGCTGTCTTAAAGTATCTATATCGTTTGTATATGTGCTCATAATATCGCCTGTTTTATGGGTATCAAAGTATTTGATTGGCAAATTTTGCATACCGTCAAACATTTTTTTACGCATTTTTGACAAAAAGCCCTGAGTTATTACTGCCATAAACTGATTATATACATACACCATTATGAGTGCGACAACATAAATAGCTACAAGAATAAGCATAGTGGGCACAAGCTCGGTTTTTGCGCCTGCCCAGTCGCCCGTTTCGCCCCATTTTTCTATTATGGAGATTACCTTTTTAATGAACACATCGGGTACTGCCGCCGCGGCTGACGAAAGCAAAATACATACAACTGTCACGGGAAGCAGTACGGGATAGAAGGAATACAGCGTTTTTATAACTCTTTTTATTGTATGGGGATTGGATTTTTTATTCATCTTCTTCACCCCCGTTTGTCTGCTGGTGGTATATCTCGCGGTAAATTTCGCTTGATGCCAAAAGCTCCTCGTGCGTACCTTTATCGGAAATTTTGCCGTTATCCATAACTACAATCATATCCGCGTCCTGAACAGATGATATGCGCTGTGCAATAATAATCTTTGTCGTTTCGGGCAGATATTGGGCAAAGGCTTTTCTTATTACCGCGTCGGTCTTTGTGTCAACCGCACTTGTGGAGTCGTCCAAAATGAGAATTTTAGGCTTTTTAAGAAGCGCCCTCGCTATACAAAGGCGTTGCTTTTGACCGCCCGAAACATTTGTTCCGCCCTGCTCAATTTTCGTTTCGTATTTGTCGGGGAATTTATCGATAAATTCATCAGCGCAGGCAATAGCGCACGCCTCTTTGATTTCCCCGTCTGTTGCGGTTTCATTTCCCCATTTCAAGTTTTCCTTTATGGTGCCCGAAAAGAGCAGATTTTTCTGCAAAACCATTGAAACGGAATTCCTAAGCGTTTCCACATCATAATTCCGCACATCTTCTCCGCCTACCAAAACGCTTCCCTCGGTAACATCGTAAAGCCTCGGTATAAGCTGAACAAGAGAGGATTTACTGGAACCGGTACCGCCGATTATTCCCACCGTCATTCCTGACGGGATTTTTAAATCTATGCCCGAAAGCGCAAAAAGCTTTGCCTTTTTGCTGTACTTAAAGCTGACATTCTTAAACTCAACCGAGCCGTCCGCAACACTCTTTATTGGATTTTCCGGCTGTGCAAGCGACGGCGTTTCCTCCAATACCTCGGCTATTCTTTTTGCGGATTCCGCCGACATTATGAGCATAACATATATCATTGACAGCATCATAAGCGACATCAGGATTTGCATACCGTACGAAATCATAGCGGAAATCTGACCTATGCCGATATTCCCCATTCGGTTTATGACAAGCTTTGAGCCGACATACAGAATGAACACCGAATTGAAGTTCATACAAAGCTGCATAAGCGGCATATTGAGAGCAACAAGCCGCTCCGCCTTTGTGAAATCGATGCAAATATCCTCCGCTGCCGCGGAAAACTTTTGTTTTTCGTATTCCTCTCGTGAAAAGCCCTTTACAACACGCATCGCACGGACATTTTCCTCGATTGATTCATTCATACGGTCATATTTTTTGAAAACTCTGCGAAAAGCAGGCATTGCTTTTTGTGCAATTCGGAAAAGCCCTATTGCAAGCACAGGTATCGCAACAACAAACGCAGAGGCAAGCACACCGCCCATTATGTACGCCATTATTATTGAAAATATCAGCATTAACGGGCTCCTGAGCGCTATACGCGTTATCATCATAAAGGACATCTGGACATTTGTTACATCTGTTGTCATTCGCGTAACGAGTGATGACGACGAAAATTTGTCGATATTCTCAAAGTCAAAGCTCTGTACCTTCCCAAACATATCGTGCCGTAAATTTTTCGCAAAGCCGGTAGAAGCATAAGAGCTTGTAAATGCAGCTCCGCCGCCGCACAAAAGCGACAAAACCGCCATAACGATAAGCAAAAATCCCGTTTTTATCACTTCCATTATTTCCGCCTGCGCCTGAACTCTGTTCACCAGCTCCGCCGTGATAAACGGTATAAAGGTTTCAATAACCGCTTCGCTTGTTATAAGAATAAGCGTAAGTATTGTCGGCGTTTTATATTCTCTTAAAGATGCCAAAAGCCGTTTTATCATATAAAGAAACCCTCCTTATGTTAGCATAATTATTAAGAAAAAAAGTCGCAATTTTTTGCGACCTTTTGATTGCAGCGCAGTCCGTTGCAACAGAGAAAAGCCGAACTGTTTAGATGCAATTGTTCAACCAAAATCGCTCCTGCGATTTTGTACCGAACTTCTTCTCTATTCGCTATTACCTATTACTTCAAAACTCGGCAAGCTTTTTCAGTAAAGAGTGAATAGTGAATAGGTAATAAGTAAAAATCGGCAATCTTCTGTCGCATTTTGCCGATTTTTGGTGACTCCTGGGGGATTCGAACCCCCGATGCTGCCGTGAGAGGGCAGAGTCTTAACCACTTGACCAAGGAGCCGTACAACTATTAGAGT
>CAJOPD010000020.1 GCA_905236685.1 uncultured Clostridia bacterium | reverse complement strand
GTCGCAAATCTTCCGCCGTCAAGCTGTACCATAGGTCTTAAATCGGGCGGAATTACGGGGATTACGCTCAAAATCATCCATTCGGGACGGTTTCCTGATGTGCGGAACGCCTCGATTACTTCAAGCCTCTTTATGATTTTTGAGCGCTTTTGTCCCTGTCCCTGCGATTTTTCAAGCTCGTCTTTGAGTTCTTGTGAAAGCTCATCTATATCAAGCTTTTTCAAAAGCTCTAAAATTGCCTCGGCGCCCATACCTGCCTTGAATTTGTCGCCGTACTTTTCGTAAGCCTCTCTGTATTCCTTTTCGGACAGGATTTGCTTTTCTTTAAGCTCGGTTTTTCCCGGGTCTGTAACTATATAGTTTGCAAAATAGAGCACTCTTTCAAGATTTTTCGGGGATATGTCCAGGCACAAGCCCATAGCCGACGGCACGCCCTTAAAGTACCATATATGCGATACGGGGGTTGCCAGCTCGATATGACCCATTCTTTCGCGCCTTACCTTCGCTTTGGTGACTTCAACACCGCAGCGGTCGCACACTACGCCCTTATATCTTATCTTTTTATACTTTCCGCAATGGCATTCCCAATCCTTAGTAGGTCCGAAAATCCTCTCGCAGAAAAGACCGTCCTTTTCAGGCTTTAAGGTACGGTAGTTGATTGTTTCAGGCTTTTTTACCTCGCCGTGAGACCACTCTCTTATCGTTTCGGGAGAGGCTAAGCCGATTTTTATTGCTTCAAAGCTATTAAATTCCAACATATCAAAACCCCTCCTTAAAAATCATCAGGCGTGAGTATATCACGGTCTGCAACTTCTTCTTCCTCAAAATCGTCTATATAGTCAAGGTCTTCGCCCTCAATAAGCATATCATCTTCAAGGTCCTCCTCAAAGTCTATCGGAGCGTCGCCCTCTTCCATAGTCTTTACGATTTCGCTGTCTCTCGGAATTATATCGTCATCGTCAAGCGATGCGTCAATATCTATGCTCTCGCCGTCTGCGTCCAAAATCCGCACATCAAGCGCCAATGCTTGCAGTTCCTTAACAAGCACTCTGAAAGATTCGGGAACTCCTGACCTTGGGATATTTTCGCCCTTCACGATTGCCTCATATGTCCTTACACGCCCTACAATATCGTCCGATTTTACGGTGAGAATTTCTTGAAGCGTGTATGCTGCGCCGTATGCTTCAAGCGCCCAAACTTCCATTTCACCGAAACGCTGACCGCCGAACTGCGCTTTACCGCCGAGCGGCTGCTGAGTTACAAGCGAATACGGTCCCGTTGAACGCGCGTGGATTTTATCGTCAACCAAATGGTCGAGCTTTAAGTAGTACATCACGCCGACAGTAACAGGATTGTCGAACTTGTCGCCCGTTCTTCCGTCATAAACCACCGATTTGAAGGTATCGGGAAGATTTGCAAGCTCAAACGCCTGTTTCAAATCATCATTTCTCGCACCGTCAAATACGGGTGTTGAAATCTTGATGTATTGTTTGCCTTCCTTTTCCTGTCTGTCCTTCGCTGCGAGAATTGCCTTTTTATATTCCTCGTCGACCTTCATCTTTTCAAGCTCTTTGCGGGTCTTTAAGCTGAGCGTTCTGTACGCATAGCCAAGGTGCATTTCAAGCACCTGACCTATATTCATACGGGACGGTACGCCCAAAGGATTAAGAACTATTTGAAGCGGTGTTCCGTCCTCCAAGAAGGGCATATCCTCCTGCGGAAGCACTCGGGATACGACACCCTTGTTTCCGTGACGGCCCGCCATCTTGTCACCGACAGAGATTTTTCTCTTTTGGGCAATATAGCACCTTACCGATTTATTAACTCCCGCGCCGAGCTCCTCACAGTTTTCGCGGGTAAATACCTTAACATCTACTATTATACCGTTTTCGCCGTGAGGCACGCGGAGTGAGGTATCTCTTACCTCTCTTGCCTTTTCGCCGAAGATTGCGCGCAAAAGCCTTTCCTCGGGAGTAAGCTCGGTTTCGCCCTTAGGCGTTACCTTACCTACCAAAATATCTCCCGCTCTTACCTCTGCGCCGACCCTTATAATACCGTTTTCGTCAAGGTCTTTTAATGCGTCGTCGGAAACATTTGGGATTTCCCTTGTTATTTCCTCTGCACCGAGCTTTGTATCTCTTGCCTCACATTCATATTCTTCAATATGAATTGAAGTAAACATATCCTCTTTTACAAGCTCCTCGGAAATTAAAACGGCGTCCTCATAGTTATAGCCTTCCCAAGTCATAAAGCCGATTAGGACATTCTTTCCGAGTGCAAGCTCGCCGTTATCCATAGCGGGACCGTCTGCGATTATATCGCCCTGCTTAACCTTATCTCCGACAGACACGATAGGTCTTTGATTGATACAGGTCGACTGGTTTGAGCGTGCAAACTTAATGAGCTTTTGGGTATGCTTTGTGCCCGTATGCTCGCCCTTTATAACGATTTCGTCCGCCGAAACCTTTATAACCTTGCCCGACTCTTTGGCAACTACCGCAGAGCCCGAATCCTTTGCTACCTTATATTCCATACCCGTTCCAACAATAGGCGAGTCGGTAGTCAAAAGAGGAACTGCCTGACACTGCATATTAGAGCCCATCAGCGCACGGTTCGCGTCATCATTTTCCAAAAACGGAATACAAGCCGTAACAACCGAAACGAGCTGTCTCGGAGATACATCCATATAGTCTATGCGCGACGGCTCAACCTCGATAATTTCGTCACGGTAACGCGCGGAAACCCTTTTATCAAGGAATTTGCCCTTTTCGTCCAAAGGCTCGTTTGCCTGTGCTATAACAAATTCGTCCTCGGTATCCGCCGTCATATAAACGATTTCATTGGTAACAACGCCTTTTTTCTTGTTAACTTTTCTGTAAGGCGCTTCAATAAAGCCGTATTCATTTATTCTTGCAAAAGTTGCAAGCGATGTGATAAGTCCGATATTCGGACCTTCCGGTGTTTCAATGGGGCACATTCTTCCGTAATGTGAGTAGTGGACATCTCGCACCTCAAAGCCCGCACGCTCTCTTGAAAGACCGCCGGGACCCAATGCGGAAATACGCCTTTTGTGCCTCAACTCCGCGAGCGGATTTGGCTGGTCCATAAACTGCGAAAGCTGAGATGAGCCGAAAAATTCGTTTATGGTAGCCATTATCGGTCTTGTGTTTATAAGCGTCTGCGGAGTAATAATATCCTGATCCTGAATAGTCATTCTCTCTCGGACAACCCTTTCCATTCGGGAAAGACCTATCCTGAACTGGTTTTGCAAAAGCTCGCCTACGCTTCTTACGCGTCTGTTGCCGAGATGGTCAATATCATCGATATCGCCGATACCGCTTGCAAGACACATAACATAGTTGATTGACGCAAACATATCGTCGGTTGTGATATGCTTGGGTGATAAATCGTCAATTCTTGCTAAAATCTGTTCTTTTGCGTCCTCGTCATTTTCGGCACTATCCAAAATTTCCTGCAAAACACTTCTTCTTACCTTTTTATAGTGAACATCGCTGACATCAAAGGATACATACTCGTCAATATATACCATATCGTTCGAGATAACCCTTACCTTTTGCTCGTCTACCAAAAGGTCAAGGCTGTTTACGCCTGCCCTTTCAATTCTCTCTGCAAGCTCCTCGGATATTTCGTCGCCCGCTGCTGCAATAAGCTCACCTGTTCTTGGGTCTGCGACATTATCTGCGAGGATTTTTCCCTTTATTCTTGATGCCATCGCCATCTTTTTATCGTATTTATATCTTCCGACATGCGCCAAATCGTAACGCTTGGGGTCAAAGAACATATTTGTTATAAGGCTCTCTGCGTTTTCGACATTAAGCGGCTCGCCGGGACGGAGCTTTTTGTAAATTTCCAAAAGCGCGTCGTCACGGTTATCGGTCAAATCCTTCTCAAAGGTAGCGGTAAGACGCGGGTCGTCGCCGAATTTTTCGAGTATTTCGGCATTTGTTTGAATACCCATAGCACGAATTAAAACGGTAACGGGTATCTTTCTCGTACGGTCAATTCTTACAGAAAAAACATCGTTGGAATCCGTTTCATATTCAAGCCACGCGCCTCTGTACGGAATTACTGTGGTTGCATAAAGCGGTTTACCCGTCTTGTCCCTCGTGAACTCGTAATACATACCGGGAGACCTTACCAGCTGACTTACTATAACACGCTCAGCACCGTTTATTATAAAGGTGCCCTGCTCGGTCATAAGCGGGAAATCGCCCATAAATATATCCTGTTCCTTGATTTCCCCGGTTTCACGGTTAATAAGCCGCACATTTACTTTAAGCGGCGCGGCATACTTTGCATCTCTTTCCTTACATTCCTCAACGGAATACTTGGGGTTGTAATCCAGCGTATAATCGAAAAATTCCAGACAGAAATGTCCCGAATGGTCGGTTATCGGAGAAATATCGTGGAATACTTCCTTTAAACCTTCCTCGATAAACCATTGATAAGACTTTTTCTGAACTTCGATTAAGTTCGGCATATCCAAAACCTCGTGGATTTTGGAGTAGCTGAGTCTGGTGTTTTTCCCAAGTTGAACCTCATGTACCATCAACTTATCACCTCGTCAATTTTCTTTTACAGGATTTTTTAAATATGCTCTTGATTTTTGCTTTTCGGTATGCTATAATTGAAACCGAAAAGTTTGGTAGCGAACAAAATCCCATATTATCATCTTAGTACAATATACAATGTTATCATATTTTTTCCAATATGTCAACAGGTATATTTATTTTTTTTAACTTTTTTACCTATTTTGAGGAGTGTGAACAATGCCGCAATTTACGACAGAAAATGCGTTTGCGCAAGTGCCTTTTTATTTTATTGAAAACCACCTGCCGAAAGCAAACGCCACCTTTGTAAAAATATACATATATCTTTTGATGCTTGCGCAGAAAAATGTCCGTAAATCCTTTAAGGAAATAGCCGAAACGCTCGGCATTTTGGAAAGCGATTTGGTGAACGCCGCAGACTATTGGCAGGAGGCGGGCTTTATCATAGCAGACGGCGAAAACCTGCATTTTGTAAATCCTTCCACGAAAGGTGCGCCTGCTACCTCCGATTTGACGCAAGGCGAGCTTTCAGAACCGCAAAGCGTTGCCGAGGCAATAACGGAAAATAGAGAGCTTTCCGATATGTTTATGTTTGCGCAGGAAATTTTGGGAAAGACCATAACCGAGAAGGATATGCAGACAATTTACTGGTTTTATCAGGACCTTAAAATGCCGATAGAGGTTATTCTGCTCCTGATTGAATACTGTGTTTCCAAGGGCAAAAACCGCATAAGCTATATTGAAAAGGTTGCTGTTTCGTGGAACGAAATGGGGCTTAACAATGTTGAGGCTGTTACGAATTATTTAAAGAGCGAGGAACAGAAAACGGGATTTTTGTATTCTGTGCGCAGATTGATGGGTATTGCCGACAGAAGTTTGAGCCAGATTGAAGAACAGTATCTCACAAAATGGCACAGCGAATTTCTGATGAGCGAAGAAATGATTGCGCTTGCATATGAGTATTGCATAATCCAAACCGCAAAACTCTCCTTTCCGTATATGGATAAAATCATATCCCGCTGGAACAGCGAAGGAATACGCACCGTTTCGGAAGCGGAGGCGGACAATAAAAAATTCAAAAACCGCGCACGGTCAAAGGATACCGCTTTTTCGGGAAACAGTTACGACAGCGACAGCTTGGAGCGCCTAACTCGGAACAAAAAGAATGATTAAAAACCAAAAAGGACTTGTAAAATCGCTTACAAGTCCTTTTTTCTTATCACAAAATTTATCCCGCTGTTTTCGGTGCGCGTCACATAAAAGTCGGGCGACGCACCGCAGTGGTTCTCATATTCCCTTTTTAAATTCTGAACAAACGCATTAACCTTGTTGTTCTCTGTAATGGCGAAAATTCCGCCCTTTTCCAGAACTCCGCAGCCGAGTGCGTCCTTTAAATTTACGGCGGTTTCAAAAAGACTTTTTGTGCGCCTGCCCGCACCGCCCGCTTTTATGAGCCTTGCGTACTCCTCCGTCACCGATTTACCGAATTGCGCATAATCCCCTGCCGAAAGGCTTTGCGCGGCAGCGCTTATAGCCACGCTTTCCGCATCTTTCAATTTGTTTTTTTCGTTTATATGGCAAAGCACAATTTTTGCAATACTGTCGGAAAATTTTAGATAAATATGCCTTTCTCCCTGCGTATAAAGCATTGTTTCCCTTCTTCCCGCCATTGACGCAAAGTCCCGCAGGGGATTGGAAAGACATTTTTTCAGCTGTGCAGGCGGTACTGTTTTCGGGCAGAAAAGGTAGGTCGCCGAGAGCAAAAGCGGCTCGTAATCCCCATATATTCCCGTGCTGTATTCAAAAAGAACATCTGCACCGCCGAGCGCTGTGCCGTGCGTTCTTATTTTATCCAAAAATGCCAGTATCGGCTCGCCCCTATGATAGATAAGCTCCGACACATTCGCAGTTACATATTTTGGGCTGTCATCAAATTCCGCTGTAAATCTGCCGTCAACCCGCCTTGCAACAGCAATACAGCCGCCCGCCGAAAGCGATGCGCAAAGGCTTGCGTCCCTTCCTTTTATAATCGGCATACTAATCCCTGAAAAGCATATTTCTTCACATTCCCTTCCGAAATGCATATTGAAGCTTTTTGCTGTTTTTTCAAAATTCATAATTTCTCCCTTTTCTTTTTATAATAATTATTCTCAGTATTGCATAGAATTATTTAGTACAATAAAAGGATTGACAAATCAAAAAATTTTGATATAATGTACTTTGACTTAAAAGGATACGGCATTTTTATATAGAGAAAGCATCGCTTTTATTTTTACAAAAAAGCGGCGGTGCGCACAATTTTACTGTACGCCTTATCGGTCCACAGATAAGACATATACAGTCTTAATTTATCTTTGTGGGCAGAAAGGTTATGGAAATTATTATGGCGGAAGAAAAGGAAATAATTTTAACAAAAATAGGAATGTGTGCCTTAAAACAAGGTCTTGAATACCTGAAAACAACCAAAAGAAGTGAAATTACCGAAAAAATAAAGGTCGCGCGCGGTTTTGGCGACTTGTCCGAAAATGCGGAATACGACGAGGCAAAAAACGAGCAGGCAGAGGTTGAAAATAAAATAAATCAGCTTATGAATATCTTAAAATATGCCCGCGCCATTTCCGATGATGAGATAGATGACGGCATAGTTTGTATCGGCAATACGGTGGAAATTATCGAGGTCGGCGAGGACGAGGTGGAAAAATACACCTTTGTAAGCGCCGATGAGATTGAAATGTACGCCATACTGCACGCAGATATGAACGAACTTCTTTCGGTAAACTCACCCGTAGGAAAAGCGCTTTTGGGGCATAAGGCGGGCGATACCGTTTCGGTCACTACCCCTGTATGCACCATTGATTTTAACATTAAAAGCATATATAAATATGAATAACCGAAAATCCATCGGCGACACCGATGGATTTTTTATATGACTGAAAAAACACCGCGGATTGCACGGCGTTTTCTCAGCTTAACATATTTATATAGGATAAAGGGTAGAAAGTAATTTCCTTCTACTTCTCTGTTATTATAGCATATATTTTGCAAAAATGCAAGCATTTTTTGGAAAATATTGCGGTTTTTTTACATTTTTTTCAATTTTTTACACAAAATATGCTGTTTTTATATGAACAGGAATAAAAATCCGTTTCCTTCATATAATACATAC
>CAJOPD010000019.1 GCA_905236685.1 uncultured Clostridia bacterium | reverse complement strand
TAAGGGCAGGCATAGGCGTTGATAATGAAAAATATGAGTACATATATGACAGAATGATTTACGAGGCGCTGAAAAAGAACAAAAATGCAAAAATTGTTTTGATGACGCCGTTTGTGTTAAGGGTAAATTTGGAAGACAAAGACCTTTCATTTTCAAATGATATATATAATGACTTTGATGTATGGGAAAAGGCTGTACGGGAAAAAGCCGATATAGTTGAAAGATTATCGGATAAGTACAAAACCTGCCTTGTAGATTTAAACAGTAAATTCAAAACTATAAGTGAGGATTTGGACCTGTATTCAAAAGACGGAGTACACCCAACGGTCAAAGGGCACAAAATAATCGCTGATGAATGGCTTAAAGCTACAAAACTCTTTTAACTTAAAAAAGTTTAAATTATCGGTAGTTTTTATAACTAAAAGGACAGAACTTTTTAAAAGTTCTGTCCTTTATAGTATTCCTTATACCACACTGCAAATTTATGCAGACCTTCTTTAATATTTATTTTTGGCCTAAAACCGTAATCTTTTTCCAAAGCGCTGCTGTCTGCGTATGTAATCGGCACATCTCCTGGCTGCATACCGACTAACTCACGGTGTGCCTCAAAATCATAATTTTTTGGCAGAATTTCGGTATCAACAAGCTCTTTTTGCAATGTATCGATATAATCAAGAAGATTTTCGGGTGTGCCGCCGCCGATATTGTAGACGGCATAGGGCGGCATCGGAAGCCCGTCTTTGCCGTTTTTCTTTTCGGGAGCGCCCTTGATAACGCGGAAAACGCCTTCTATAATATCATCAATGTAAGTGAAATCCCTTTTGCAGTTGCCGTAATTGAATATTTGAATTTTGCCGTTTGAAGCAAGCTTTTTTGTAGCGGAAAAATAGAACATATCGGGTCTGCCCCAAGGACCGTAAACTGTAAAAAATCTAAGACCCGTAGTCTGAATGTTATAGAGCTTTGAGTAGCAATGTGCAATGAGTTCGTTTGACTTTTTTGTTGCCGCATAAAGCGAAACGGGGTTGTCGACCTTGTCGTCGGTGGAAAACGGCACTTTTTTATTGCCGCCGTAGACCGAGGAGCTTGAAGCATAAACCAAATGCTCTGTGGGATAATGACGGCAAGCTTCCAAAATGTTGTAAAATCCGATTATGTTTGACTCAATATAAACATCGGGATTATCTATCGAATACCTTACGCCTGCCTGCGCGGCAAGATTTACAACAATACTCGGGCGATACTTCTTAAATATGCTGTCCACAAGGGCTTTGTCCGCAATATTACCCTTTATAAAAATATGATTTGCCCGTGCGCCTTTTGCAATATCCTCTATAAGCGAGAGCCTGTACTCTTTCAGACCAACATCATAATATCCGTTCATATTATCAAGGCTGATTACTGTGCCTGAGGTCATTTCCTTCAAAAGACGCATAACCAAAGCCGCGCCGATAAAACCGGGTGAGCCTGTTACAAGAATGGTCTTGCCGTTAATATCAATATTAACCTTGCCCATAAGTTAATCCCTCCTGAAAATGTCCCTTGTGTAAACCTTTTCCGAAACATCATCAAGAATACTGTCATAGCGGTTGGCAATTATGCAGCCGCACATTTTTTTGAATTTTTTCAGGTTATTGACAACAAGACTTCCGAAAAATGTGGAGCCGTCAGGAAGAGTAGGCTCATAGATAACAACGGTTGCACCCTTTGCCTTTATCCGTTTCATAACTCCCTGTATTGACGACTGGCGGAAGTTATCGGAATTAGACTTCATAGTAAGGCGGAATACGCCGACAAAAACTTCTTTTTGATGCTTTTCCGTGCTTTCGGAATAGTTTTCGCTGTTTCCATAGGTTCCTGCAATTTCCAAAACTCTGTCCGCGATAAAATCTTTTCTCGTTCTGTTGCTTTCCACGATAGAATGAATAAGATTTTGCGGTACATCTTTGTAGTTTGCAAGCAGCTGCTTTGTATCTTTGGGTAGGCAGTAACCGCCGTAACCAAAGGAGGGATTGTTGTAAAAATCGCCAACACGCGGGTCAAGACATACGCCCTTTATAATAGACGCCGTGTCAAGATTTTTCATTTCCGCATAGGTATCAAGCTCATTAAAGAAGGAAACGCGCAACGCAAGATAGGTATTTACAAAAAGTTTTGTTGCCTCCGCTTCGGTGTAGCCCATAAACAGAGTTTCAACTGGGCTTTTTATTGCGCCGTCCTCTAAAAGCTCGGAAAATGTATGCGCTGCTTTTGAAGTTCCGTCATCACAGCCGACAATGATACGGCTGGGGTAGAGGTTATCGTAAAGCGCTTTTGACTCGCGCAAAAACTCGGGGCTGAAAATGATATTATCCATATCGAATTTTTTGCGGACGGACGAGGTATAGCCTACGGGAATAGTTGATTTTATTACAATTGTAGGTTTTTTCTTTTTATTTTTGGTAATTTCCTTTATGCGAGAAAGCACGGTTTCTACCGCCGAGCAGTCAAAAAAGTTCTGTTTCGGGTCATAATTTGTCGGAACAGCTACGATAATAAAATCAGCGTCAGCATATGCAGAAGTATCGTCCGAAGTCGCTTTTAAGGAAAGCTTGCGTGAGCCTGCCTTTGCCTCTGCCAAGTATTTTTCTATATAATCGTCCTGAATAGGCGATATAAAATCATTGATTTTTTCGACCTTTTCGGGAATTATGTCAATAGCTGTGACATCGTTTTTCTGCGCAAGGAGCACGGCAAGGCTGAGCCCTACATAGCCCGTTCCGACAACAGCGATTTTAAAACTTTTTACGGCGGTGATTTTAGGCACTTCATCATCAATGAATAAAGCGGTCATATCAAATCCGAGTATGTCGGAAACAGCAATAAGCTGGTCAACAGACGGAATGTATGTGCCGTTTTCAATCCGTGAAATCACCGAGCGGTTTATTCCTGTTTTTTCGGCAAGCTGTGCCTGCGTCATTTTTAACTCATTCCGTTTTGCGATTACGGTATCTGTGAGCAAAGATTTTGAAATTCTTTTCATATGTGTACCTCCTAATAGTAGAAGTTGCTATCTGCAACAAATATATGCTGTATAAATGCTTAAAATATATACATAATGATACCAAACAAAACAAGCATTTGTCAAGAGGTATTTTAGAATTATTCTAAAAAAAGCGGAGCAAGCTATGCTTGCTCCGCCGTATATGTTAGATAACTATTCAAAAATAATATCTAAAACTTCTTTCGGTGTCATATTTTTCACATTTTCGCTGTCCGCCAAAAAGTCGGCTGACCAGGTGAATTTACCTGCATTTTCGCCCGTGAAAGTGAAATACACATCGGGGTCGCACAGATAAATAGGATAACGGCGGTACCATTCGGGGTAGTATTTTGACATATACTCATCTGCAAGTTTGTATGCCTCGCACTCGGTTGATTTGCCGATAGCGCTTATCTGAACTCCGCCGCCCGGCTGATTTGCTCTGCTGCGGCTCGGCGTGGAATGTAAAATCAGCGTACTGCCGTCCGAGCAGGTGCCGAGCGAAATCCATATATGCCCGTTTATGCTCATAAGCTCTCCCGGCTTCATTTCGGTTATTTCCTGCGTCCACTCGCCAAAGCCTCTTTCAACAGCAAGCTTTTTGGCGGTGCCCGTCGAGCCCATAACATAACCTTTTTTCATATTCTCGGTTTCAAGGGTGTTATAGATAACCCAGCCTATATATCCCGAGCAGTCAAGACCTGCGTAATAATACTCGTTGTATTCGCCGTAGGGGTAGTAGCTTTCTTTTGGGTTTGCTTTTTCCTTGTCGCCGTCCTGTTCTTTGTAGGTGTAGTATTCGTCCTGTTCATTAAAGAAACGCACCCAGTCGGGCGAAACGCCGATTGTACGCGCCTGTCGGCTGCTGCCTTCGTCCTGCCAGTCCCAGCCGCCGCCGTAAATGTAAAGCGTTGTACCGACAGGCTCCATAGCGGTTTTTAAGAAATTAAGAAGGGTAAATCTGCCGGGGACGCCCGATACAACAGGGGTGTATTCCTCCGTATCTTCTTTGAGCTCCATTGCGGCAATTACGGTATCCCCGTCAATTTTCAGACGGTAAGAATAGTTTTCTTTAAGCATATTTTGTATGGGGTAGTCGTATTTTCCCTCAGCATATTCGGGACCGTTATCAATTGTAAAAATCTTTTCCTTGCCGTCAAGATAGGTATAAAACCGATAACGGAAATCATTTTTATTATCCTTGTTCGTTTCGGGTTCGCCGTAATTCTCGACGCCAAGATAGAGGGCAGTTATCATATTATCCATATTACTCATATTATCAATTGCGGTTATAAGCTCTGCTCTGGTCATATATCCGTACTGATTAAAATATCCGTCATCTCCAATCATTATACCCATATGATAAGCAAGCCACATATATTCATCTAATCGCGCTACATTTGGCGGAACATCGCCTTTTGTGGTAGATATCTGCTCTGCGTCCTTAAAAATTTTCGACAGCTGGGAAGTTATTAAACCTCGATGCAAATTTTGGATATCAATATTTTCTTTTTCTGCTTTTATTTTTACCAACGCCTCCGCAACATGTCCCCTTATTGCCTTTTCCTCGGGCAGAAATGCATTGCGGTCCCGATTTTCCACATATGGCATATTTGATTCAAAACCCGTGGGAAGAGGGTAGATAGGAATAAATTTTGCAGATTTTTCAAGGTAAGGATAGAACCATTCGCCATCTGCAACATCTTCATATGTTATCTGTTCGCCTTCTTTTAAGTCAAATGCTGATGTAAGTATTCGTGACAGCTCCGCTCTTGTGACGGGATTATCGGGCTTAAAGCTTCCGTCAGGATAACCGTTTATATATCCCGAGTCTTGCCATTTTTCAATTATATCCTTTGCCCAATGACCGTCTATATCGTTAAATTTTGCTTCTGCTGATGCATACGGCACAGCCGAAAATGCCAATAGAAGACTTAGAATATAACCTAAAATCCTTTTCATAATAAAAACCATTCCTTTCATAATGCTTTTTCATATTTTATAACAATTTAGCTAAAAATTCAATATGAAGTTTTTTCCCTCGTATATTTTTTTAAAAAATATGTTGTAATAGAAAAAAACTTATGCTACAATTTAGAATATAAACATCAAAATAAAGAGGAGAATTAAAAAGATGAAGAAATTTTTAAAATTTTGCGCAATATTTCTTACTGCTTGTATGAGTATATCGGCAATTCCCGTATTAGCAGAAGCAACTGAATTTGTTGATGTCAGCGATAATGACTATTTTTATGATGCGGTACAGTGGGGACAAGAGGCAGGTATAACATACGGTGTGGACGAGGAGCACTTTGACCCGCAGGGAGAGGTTAATCGTGCGCAGGCAGTCACATTCCTATGGCGTATGGCGGGAGAGCCTGTGCCAACCGCTGCGGAGACATTTACTGATGTTGAAGCGGGCAGCTGGTATGAAACCGCAGTTAAGTGGGCGGTAGAAAATGAAATCACAGCCGGTACGGGAGACGGTATGTTCAGCCCGTATGTTATCTGTGACCGTGCTATGTGCATAACTATGCTTTACAGGCTTATGGACTGTCCGTTTGACAGTATTGATTTTGAAGATGAAACAGAGCCGGACGAAAATGCAACTATGGAGGAGTTTGGCTTTTATATGGTAAGGGAAATGGTTAAATCTATCCGCCAAGCTGAAATGCTTGCCGATGTTCCCGAAGGCTCCTACTTTGAACTACCTGTATTCTGGGGAATTCTAAACGGAATTATAAACGAAGAAAATTCCGGCATAACGGACGAAAATACATTGTTCCGCTCGGAAGATCCGTGTGTTCGGGGAGATATGATTTCCTTCCTATATCAGACAAAACTGTTAGATGACCGTAAAAATGCACCCGTAGAGGTGTATTTTGACGAAAATGTATTGCCCATTCCTCAGAAATACTGGGAAAGCCTGTATTACTATTATTACAATGGCGAAGATGAGGAAACAGGCGAAGAATTGCTTTTAGTCATATCAGAGTTAGCGTCAATAGAAGCAGCTGAGGCTATGGGCGAAGAAAATGTGGAAGGAATAGGCGAACTGTTCAGAATTGTGCGTGTCGGTGAAGATAGACTGCACGAATTGCTTTGCGGAGATATGTCGGGAATAAAGGTATTTGCAGAGGACGAGGAAGGCAGATACTATCTGTTCTGCACTCCGACAGATGTACGATATGTGCGTGAAACCAACGAGAAGATGAATGAGGATATAGAACAGTGGACTGAACTTAATGAGTGGGCGAGAGGCGAACTGTGTAACGAAATAATTCAGAGAAACAGTAACTTGACCGCAGTGAGCTTCACAAACACAGAACTTGATATGTATCTTGCGCGTATTGCCTATGATAAGTATACTGATTACACCGTCAGCACGACCGAATTCGGTCCTATAAAGCCAAAGGGTGTGGACGCTGCTGAATATGCCGAGTTTTTGCTTGAAGGTAATTTTGTTTTAGTTGAGGATATGGAAGCGCCCGACGGAGAGTATGTAGTGCTCAATTTCCCGGAGGATAATGTGCGTTACGATTTCTTTACCGCAAACAAAGACCTTGTCCGTGAAGTACGCGGTGAATACGAAACTTTCTATAAACGCGGTTTATCAAATACTGTAAACAATACAGAAGTTATGCAGGAATGGTATGATGCTTTGGCAAAGAAGGCAGGAAAGAAATAAGAGTACCCAAAAAATACTGTTGAAAAAAGATATATCATAATAAATGGAAGGTGAAGGTATGGAAACTGACACAATGTATTTGTGGGAGCAGACGCCGGGGGCTTGTGAGGAAATCCCTAAGATATCCATTTATGTGCCGGAAAATAAGATTTCGGATATGGCAATTATTGTTTTTGCCGGCGGCGGATATGTAAACAGGTCGGAACATGAGGGCAGCAGATATGCTGAATTTTTGGCAGAAAACGGGTATACGGCATTTGTTGTAGATTACCGTGTGGCGCCTCATAGATTCCCGCTGCCGCTTTTGGACGCAAGACGGGCGGTAAGGACAGTAAGGTACTATGCGGAAAAATATGGCATAGACAAAAACAAAATAGCAGTAATGGGATCGTCGGCAGGCGGACATTTGCCGGCACTCCTTTCTACATATTTCGAGCTGATTGAGTTTGAAAATATTGATGAAGTTGATAAAGAGGACTTTATCCCGAACTATCAGATATTGTGCTATCCCGTAATTTCTCTTTTTGGAAAAGAGGCAAATTTTTTTTCAGGGAAGAACCTCCTTGGAGAATTATTGCCTGAAAAATGCGAGGAACTTTCCCCGCAATTGATAGTATCGTCCAAAACGCCGCCTGCGTTTATATGGCATACATTTGCTGATGGGATAGTTAATGTTAAAAACAGTCTTATGTATGCGCAAAGCCTTAAAGAATATAATATACCGACAGAAATGCATATTTTTCCTTATGGAAAGCACGGGCTCGGACTGGCGCAAGGTGAAGATGAGACAAGCAAATATGTATCTGTGTGGTCAAACTTGCTGCTAAGGTGGCTGAAACTTATCCAAAACATAGGGTAATTATAACCACAAAGAGGAATATAACAGATGGCTTGAAAAAGCTGATGATATCTGTTCTGCACTCCGACAGATGTACGCTATGTGCGTGAAACCAACGAGAAGATGAATGAGGATATAGAACAGTGGACTGAACTTAAAATAATAAAAACGGAGTAAGCTAAGCTTACTCCGTTTTTGGTGCCCAAGGCCGGGGTCGAACCGGCACGGGAGAAAAGTCCCACAGGATTTTAAGTCCTGGGCGTCTGCCAATTCCGCCACTTG
>CAJOPD010000018.1 GCA_905236685.1 uncultured Clostridia bacterium | reverse complement strand
TTAAAGAAATTATTGAAAGAATAAAAAAAATAATTAATAAAGAAATTGAATATGATCCAAGAAGAGAGTTTACAACGAATCCAAAGGGTGATAAAGGTGACAAGGGCGATAAAGGCGATAAAGGTGACAAAGGCGATACCGGGGATATTTCGGCAGTTTCGGTAGACGGCACGGACTTGATGCCCGACGCAAACGGAAAGGTCAATATAACCGATATACCCAAGTCGGCTTTGGCGGAAGGTGTGAAAACCACACTCACAGACGCCGATAAGGCTATGCGGATAGCGATGTACGGCAAGGATATAGCGCCGTCTAACGACAGCAATTTTACCTTTACCGAAATAAACGGCGGAGCGGCATATTCAGTAAAATGCGCAAATACGAGTATTTCCGGAAATATTGTTATTCCTTATGAATATAACGGAAAGCCCGTGACAATGCTTCCCAATAATGCTTTTAAAGCCTGTACGGCAATCACATCTTTAATAATTCCTGCAAGCATTACGGCTTGGCAGAATTATCTGTTTGCCGACTGCACTTCTTTGGCAAGCATAATACTGCCGAAGGGAAACTATTCCATAACGCCGGAAATGTTTGCGGGCTGTACATCTATCAGGGAAATTGTAATTCCCGAGGGTGTTACGGCTATTGAAAGATATGCATTTAACGGCTGCACAAATCTGACTAAGGTGTTTATTCCCGACAGCGTTGCGGATATGGGAAACAGTGAGGCAAATGTGGTATTTTTCGGTTCGCCAAATTTGATGATTTACTGCAACTTCGGGAGCTATGCGCAAAGCTATTGCAAGAGAAGGGGTATTCCGTATATCTATCCAGAAATATCAAGTAATAAGGTAACGGCGCTCACCGCGCAGTCAACGGACGAGCAATATCCGAGCGCTAAATGCGTATATAATAGACTTGCTAACCTTGAAGCAAGAGTTGCTGCGTTGGAGGTGTAGTATGAACTGCATTAAAGCGGGATTATGCACAGCTTTCGGCGTGGCGGGAGCGGCGCTCATAAAGCTGTTCGGCGGCTGGACGGAGGATATGGTTACGCTGATTATTGTAATGGCAATTGACTTCATTTTAGGACTTTTAATAGCCGCATTTTTCAATAAAAGCCCGAAAAGCGAAACAGGGAGCATATCGTCAAAAAGCTGTTTTATGGGACTATGCAAAAAATGCACTATGCTGCTGTTCGTACTTGTTGCATACAGGCTCGATATTTCGCTTGGAACTGACTACATAAAGCCTGCCGCGGTTATTGCATTTATAGTGAATGAGCTGATTTCAATAGTGGAAAATGCGGGGATTATAGGCATACCTATGCCCAAAATCATAACCAAGGCGATAGAAATTCTTAAAAATAAAGGGGATAGCGGCGATGCGTGATATAAATACGCTGCACCCGAAACTGCAAGACCTTTTGTATGCTTTAAAAGCCGAATGTGAAAAGCAGGGCTTGAAAATAGGTATAAGCGAATGTTTGAGGACGAAAGAGGAGCAGGACAGGCTTTATGCCAAAGGCAGAACGGAAAAGGGCAGTATTGTAACGAACGCCAAAGGCTCATCATATTCATCAATGCACCAATGGGGCGTTGCCTTTGATTTTTACCGAAATGACGGAAGCGGAGCGTATGAAAATGGCGACAAATTTTTTGAAAAGATTGGAAAAATCGGAAAATCGCTTGGCTTGTTTTGGGGCGGTGACTTTAAATCAATCAAGGATTTGCCGCATTTTCAGCTTGCCGATTGGGGAGTAACGCCCGCAAAATTAAAGGCGGAGTATAAAACGCCTGAAAACTTTTTCAAAACTTGGGAGAATAATGCAATGACGGTAGAGGAACAAAGAAAATTTAATGCTCTTGTAAAGCAAGTTGAGGAGCTGACGCTTGCAAAGGAGAGAATATATCACTATACGAAGGAGCTTCCCGACTGGGCAAGACCGACAGTACAGAAGCTTTTGGACAGGGGCATATATTCGGGCGTAAGCGACAGCGATTTAGACCTTCCCGAAACGCTTATGCGCGTTTTGGTTATAAATGACAGGGCAGGGCTTTATAAATAAAGAGTAAAAGCAGTCGGTAAATTAAAGATTTATCGGCTGTTTTTTTTGAAAATGTTTGAATTTTATATTGTTTTTGCGCCGAAAATGCTTTATAATGGTAAATAAGTTAATATTTGCACACAAAGTGTCGGTTAAGCCGTACGGGCATAATCGGTGAAAAGGGAATACGGTGAAAATCCGTAACGATACCAGTCGCTGTATGTGCTTTGCCTTGTTCATAGACGAAAGTCGGTCATTGGGAAACTGAGAAGGCGGAACGGGGCTTATACGCACAAGTCAGAAGACCTGCTTTGATGCCGAACCGTAAGTGCCTTTTGCATAGGCTCGGCAGATTTAGATTTGCGCTGATAAAAATGTCAGGGCTTTGTTTGGCGCGGGTCGGATTGTGCAGCACAGGAATATCTGCTGTGGCATATACAAATTGCCGCAGTTTTTTTGCGGGGAAAAGGAAGGATAAAAAATGAAAAAACTAAAAGGACTTTCGATTTTTCTGTGTATGGCGATGATTTTAAGCTTGCTTAATTTCTCGGTTTATGCGGAAAACACGGTAAAGGCGTACATAACGATAAGCAAGTACGGCGAAATTGTAAAGGACAAAAACGGAGAATATGTGGCGGAAGCGGAGGTTACGCTTACAGGCAAGTCGAGCTACACCTTAGATGATGCTTTTAAAGAAGCGCACGAGCTTTATTATGAAGGCGGAGCGGAAGCGGGCTATGCCGCTGCCGACAGCGAATGGGGCTTGTCGGTAACAAAGGTATGGGGCGATACAAGCGGGAAATTCGGATACCAGATGAACCTTGCCGCCGTTTCGGTGTGGGGACCTACACAGGCGGTAAATGACGGCGATTATATCGACCTTGCCGTTTATGAAAATTACTATCCCGATACCGAAAGCTATGCCAAATTTGACGCTTACAAAAAATCGGTTACGGGCGATAAAACCGAACTGACATTATTGGAGTCCTACTACGGCGAGAACTGGGAAACGCTGTTTAAACCGTGTGAAAATGCGGAAATTTTCGTAAACGGTACAAAAACCGATATTTTAACCGACGAAAACGGAAAATGCGCACTCGCATTCGACGAAAGCGGAGAATATATTATTTCAGCAAAAAAGACCAAAACGCTCAAAAATGCGGTTACAGAGGAGGAAAGCACCGTAAATGCGCTGACCGCACCTGTCTGCGTTGTAAGCGTGACAATACCTGACGAAATAAGAATCATTCATAATATCACAAAAAAAGCAATTTCAGAGGGATTGTCGGAAAACGGGCAGATGGAGTGGCTTTTGGCGGATATTGCTGGATACTTTGAACTTTATCCCGACAGCAAAAATGTAATATCGGAGCGGGATAAGCAAAAATGTATTGATAGAATTATTGCAAATGCTGAAAAAACAGAAGATGCGGGCAGTCTTGCAAAATCAATAATAGCGCTTCGTTCAATGGGATATGACGCAGAAAATACTTATAACAGTTCAAGTGTTAAAGTTGATTTGGTGTCAAAGCTCTCCGGTCTTATAGACAGCGGAACAGGCGGCGTGACAAGTATTTATACACTTCCTTATGTGATTATTTCTATGAAAGAGTACCTAACCCCCGAGAAGATGGCAGATTTGATAAATTTGGCTATCGAAAAAAAGGAGGATTGGCAGAATTCGACATGGGGAGTTGACGCTTCAACCTTTATGATGATGGCGTTAGCCCCGTACTACAATGAAAATGCTGCCGTAAAAGATGCTCTTTCAAAGGCTAAAGAAGAGATAGAGAAAAAGCAGAGTGACAGCGGAGCAATACAAAGCGTTGACTGGGAGACGGGAGAAGAGTTCGATTCCGCCGAATCAACAGGTCTTGCAATAGCGGCACTTTCAGCAATAGGGGTAGAGCCGGAAACTGTAATAAAAAACGGTAAATCCCTTCTTGACGGACTTATGAGCATTAAAACGGAAGAGCTTGACGCCTTTGTATACCGTGGCGTACCAAATTGGATGTCAACAGAGCAAGGATTGCGAGGACTAATTGAATGGCAACTCGCAAAGCAGGGGAAACAACTCTTTGATTTTTCTCAATACCCTAAAAATGTAGCATATGCAACAAGAATATCAAGCGGCGGCGGAGGCGGCGGAGGCGCTGTATCCTCTAAAACGGAGGAAACCAAAGAGGAGAAAATAAGCGTCACCGTTAGCATAATGGCACATAATAAAAATGAGTGTAATAATTCATATACATATAAGTCAAATTCCGCAAAATACAGTGCGCTGGCGGAAACCACAGTAGAGATTGAAAAAGGTCAGACCGTTTATGACGCCACGGTAAAGGCGCTTAGCGAAAGCGGAATATCATATGAGGACAGAAACGGATATATAGCAAGCATAGGCGACTTTGCAGAGTTTGACCACGGCAACAATTCGGGCTGGATGTTTATGGTAAACAGAAAACATCAAAATAAGGGCTGTAAAGATATTGAGCTTACAAAAAATTCTTCGGTTTTGTGGTTTTATACCGATGATTATACTCTTGAACAAGGCTCGGAAAACTATCAGAAAAACGATAATGACAAAGAAGATACAAAAAAAGCAGACAATGATGAAGACGGCGAGACAGTTGAAACTCCCGAAAAGCGCACCTTCCAAAATGATACCTTTTCCGATGTGAAGGAAAACGACTGGCATTGTGAGGCGGTTAAATTTGTATACGAAAACAATATTATGTCGGGTACAGACAAGGGCTTTGAGCCGAACGCAAAAATGACAAGAGCTATGCTGGTGAGCGTGCTGTTCAGGCTTTCGGGTGAAATGGCAGCCGAAACAGGCATAAGCTTTGGCGATGTAGCAAGCGGCGAGTGGTATACAGACGGAATTTTGTGGGCGGCATCGGTCGGAATTGTAAGCGGTGTCGGCGATAATAATTTTGCGCCTGACAGCGAGATAACCCGCGAGCAGATGGCGGTTATCCTATATAATTTTGCCAAATATAAAAATCAGGCGGAGGCAAAAGAAAGTGGCGAAACTGCCGAATTCAACGACTTCGGCGAGGTTTCGGACTATGCGCAAAATGCGATTTTGTGGGCAAATTCCGAGGGCTTTATAAGCGGAGAAGGCGCAGGATACTTAAATCCAAAGGGCTTTGCCACAAGAGCGCAAATTGCGTCGCTTTTAATGCGTTACTGCGAAGCAATCACGTAAAATGCGAAAAGTATTATCAGTTTTAATCGCTTTTTCTCTCTGTGCTTTTCCTGTCCGCGCCGAAAAGGCGGAAATAGACACAATCCTTTCCGATACGGCGGACTTTGTCATAAGCGCAGTTCCAAATCCGCAGATTTCCTCAATCGGCGGCGAATGGGCGGTAATAGGTCTTTATAAAAGCGGAAGAGCGGAAAAGGAATACCTTGATGCCTATTATGAAAGCGTAGAAAGTACCGTAAAGGTGCAGGGAGGAGTTCTAAGCAGCAGAAAATATACCGAGTATTCAAGGGTTGTGCTGGCGCTCACGCTAATCGGCAAAGACCCCGAAAATGTTTCGGGATATAATCTTGTTGCGCCACTGTGCGATTATGACGCAGTCACTCGTCAGGGCTTAAACGGCGCCATATGGGCGCTTATAGCGCTTGACAGCGGGAATTATGGAGACGGCGAAATCAAGGAAAAGTACATAACAAAAATTCTGGAAAGCGAACTTGAAGACGGCGGCTGGTCGCTGTCAAGGAATGAAACGGCGGCAGACTGCGATGTTACGGCAATGGCGCTAACCGCACTTTCAAGCCATCTTGACGCAGGAAGTGTAAAAGACGCGGTAAACCGCGGTATAGACTGCCTTTTAAAAATGCAGAATTCAGGCGGCGGATTTTCCACCTACGGCGAAGAAACAGCAGAGAGTACGGCACAGGTGCTGACGGCGATTTCAACGCTCGGCATAGGTATAGAAGAATTTTCAAAAAGCGATGTGACACCGCTTGACGCTCTTTTTGGGTACTGCAAAAAGGGCGAAGGATTTTCGCATACCTCAGGCGGCGAAAGCAATCTTATGGCGACGGAACAGGCGCTTTATGCGCTGGCTGCGGTTAAAAGACGGCAAGAGGGCAAGAGTACGATTTTTGTCGCCGACAAATTTTGCGATATATCGGGAAATGCAAGCGAAGGCGCTATTTTGGCGTTGAATGAAAAGGGCATTATAAACGGAATGGGAGGCAGGATCTTCGCTCCCGAAAATCGTGTTACCCGTGCGGAATTTGCAACTATTGCGGTAAAGGCGCTCGGACTTTCGGAGGACGCGGACTGCGGTTTTTCCGATGTAGCAAAAAGCGACTGGTTTTACTCCTATGTGGCTGTTGCGTATAAAAACGGCATAGTTTACGGAATATCGGATACTGAGTTCAACCCGCAGGGCGAAATAACCTGCGAAGAGGCGGCGGCAATGCTTCAAAGAGCGGCGCAAATATCGGGCATAAAAGCTGATTTTGAAGAATATCCCGAGATAACATCGGAAATATCGGACTGGGCGCGAGACGCATATGCTTTTTGTCTTGCCGCAGGAATTTTAAAGAAGGATAAAGCGCCTAAAAAAGTTTTAAACAGGGCGGAAATCGCACAAATGGTATATAATATGCTCGAAAAGGCGGAGATTTTATGAATTTTTTAAAGCGGAATAAAGTCAAAATGCTCTCAACTTTTGCTGTTATTTTGGCGCTTATAGCCGCCTTTAATATGACGGGTAAAACGCCCACATTGGAAAATGGCGAAAAGATACAGCAGACGGAGCAAACGGTGGCAGAGGTAAAAGAGGAGCCCGCCATAGAGGAACAAAAAACAGAGGAAGATATTCCTCAAAAACCGCAGGAGTATGAAAAAGAGGCGCAGGCGGAGGAGAAAAAAGAGCTTTACTGTACCCTGTCGGTAAGATGCGATACTCTTGCAAACGACATATCCCGCTTAGATGAAGAAAAGCGCGGTCTTGTCGGAAACGGTGTGATTTTTCCGCAGACGCAGGTGGAATTTAATGGAGGGGAAAGCGTTTTTGATGTTCTGTTGCGCGAGATGAAAGAGAATAAAATCCATCTTGAATTTGTGAATACGCCCGTATATAAAAGCGTGTATATTGAGGGCATAGGGAACATTTACGAATTTGACGCAGGGGAACTGTCGGGCTGGATGTATAAGGTAAACGGCGAATTCCCAAATTTCGGCTGTTCAAGATATATTTTAAAAAACGGCGACAGGATAGAGTTTGTCTATACCTGTGATTTGGGAAAAGATGTAGGAAACAGCTACACATCAAATAACGGAGGGTGATATGCGAGAATTCTGTAATTATCACCCGACAGTTGCATTTTTGTACTTTGTCTGCGTCATTGTATTTACCTGCCTCAGCCTAAATCCGATTTCCGTATCGGTTGCGTTTTTGGCGGCATTTACATATTCGGCGGTTTTAAAGGGCAGGGACGCATTTTTAAAAAACCTCCTGATTATGCCCGTGCTGTTCGTCGGAATGGCGCTGATTAACCCTGCGTTTAACCACAGAGGCGTGACAATACTTGCGTATTTGCCGAGCGGCAACCCGCTGACGCTTGAATCGGTCTGTTTCGGACTTATCGCGTCAGCAATGGTGCTTTCAATGATTTTGTACTTTTCCTGTTTCAATGAGGTTATGACTAGCGACAAAATCATATACCTTTTCGGCAAAATTTCGCCTTCAATATCGCTTGTTTTTTCAATGGCGCTCCGTGCCGTGCCTAAATTTATAAGGCAGTTTAAAGAAATTATCAAGGTGCAGAAGGCGGCGGGGAGAGATGCATATTCGGGAAATCTTGTAAAAAGGGCAAAGAACGGGCTTACCGCCGTGTCGGCAATGCTTACCTGGGTTTTGGAGGACGCAATTGAAACGGCGGATTCTATGAAATCCCG
>CAJOPD010000017.1 GCA_905236685.1 uncultured Clostridia bacterium | reverse complement strand
TCTTTTGTCCCCAGTCGGTTATATATTTAAGCCCGTATTTTGTTGTAAAAACCCAATGAGCAGTCGTCACAAACGGGAATTTCATACTTTTCCTGATTTTTCCGAGCAAAAAGGACGGTATTCTCGCGTGGGAATGAACAATATCAATTTTTTCGTCGCTTATTATCTTTTTCAAAAGTGAAACCGAAGAAAAAATGTTCTTTGGCTGTTTATTTTGCAAAGGCACTTTATAGTGCTTTATACCAAAAGCTTCAAGTTCCTTTTCATATACTCCGCCGTTTGAGGCAATAACAACATTATGTCCCCGCCGTTTGAGTTCCTTTGAAAGCTCGGTAACATGAGTTTCCGCACCGCCAATATCAAGTCCCATAAGCGCCATAAGTATATTCAAAACAAAAACACCCCTTTTTAAAACAGTTTATGCCTTGCTGTCGATTATAAGCGTAACCGGTCCGTCATTTTCGAGGCTAACCTTCATATCTGCACCGAAAATGCCGGCATCAACCTTTTTTACATAATTTTTGCAGTAATCTATGAATTTTTGATACATCTTTTCTGCAAAATCAGGCTTGCCTGCGGCTGTAAAATCCGGGCGTCTGCCCTTTTTGCAGTTTCCGAAAAGCGTGAACTGGCTCACAACCAAAAGCTCGCCGTCGATATCGGAAAGAGAAAAATTCATCTTTTCATTTTCGTCCTCAAAAATTCTCAGCCCGATTATTTTATCCGCAAGCCATTTAATGTCCTGCTCGGTATCTTCATCTGACACACCCAAAAGGACCAGAATACCCTTAGAAATGCTTCCGCAAATTTTGCCGTCAACCGATACGGAAGCCCTATTTACTCTTTGAACAACGCATCTCATATTATTTTACCTTTGACATCGGCTCCAAGAGATTGTGTAAGATGCTGTAACCGTAGTAAAGGTCAGGGCACCATTTTCCGCCAAGCTCCTCCAATGTTTTTACTGTTCCCGCCCATTTGAGCGATTTTACCGAATAGTATCTGCCGTGCGGCTCACCGTACGGCTCTATTCCGATATATGCCGCCATATGATTGAAATGCGCTCTTACGCCGTCATCGGCAGTTTCAAACACCTCGTGGTCTTCGTTAGAAGTTCGCGTTTTAATCCCCGCCCAGTTGTTATCCTCGGCTTTTACCTTTCTTCCAAACTTTCCAAAGCCTGTTTCCTTTGCAGCCTGCGCGTACAAAATGTCTGGGCGTATTCCCGTAAGTTCGCCATATTTCCAGTAGGTATCGGCAATATCGATAAATATTTGCGCCGCATTTGCCTTTTTTGCCCAAGCTTTTGCCGTTTCAACGGATACTTGCGGATCTCCAAGCAGTTCCGTGCTTGACTGAATTACGCCTAAGTTAAGCGTCATAAGACCTGCCTTTGATGCAAGCACTCTGTATAAAAGCGAGCACGCCTCAGCCCTTGTCAATAAATCGGTGGGTCTTAAATTACCGTTATCGCCGACATAATAACCCTTTTCAACCGCAATACACAAAAGCTTTTGATAATCAGCATCGACCTTTGATGCGTCCTTAAAATTATAGGACAAAATATCTTTATTTAGCATATTTGATTCTTTAAGCCCTGACGCCAAAACCATAGACGCCGCAAATTCTTCACGCGTAACAGGCTCCTCGGGCTTAAATTTTGTCCAGTTTTTTTTCATATAATCCTTAAAAGCATATATATAATTGTATGACCACTTGTCCGCCGTGACATCGCTAAAACCTATTTCTTCGCCGTCAGGCTTTGTAAGCGAAAATGCATCGACAAAAATCTTTGCCATCTGTTCACGGGTGATATTATCGCCAAGTGCCAAGTTTCCGTCCTCCATACCCGAAAGAATTTTTTTATTGACGCAGTATTCTACGGCTGTTTTTGCCCACTCAAAGTCGGCAAAGGCAACGCTTTGCAATAAAAATGCGGATATCAAAACCAATAAAACAGCTGTCTTCTTCATAGTATGGGTTCCTCCTTAGTTCCTATTCCCCGATTATAACATTCTTTGGGCATACTTTTGCGCATAACCCGCACGCTTCACATCTGTCATAATCAATTTTTGCAAGATTATCTGTTACAGAAACGGCAGCAAACGGACAATTTTTTTCGCAAATTTTACAGCCGATACAGCCGATTTTGCACATACTCATAACTTCCTTGCCTATCAGGCGGTTTTTGCACAGCACCGTCATAGGATTATTTTTCGGTACAATCTCAATAACTTTTTTCGGACACGCATTTACGCACATACCGCAGGCTGTGCACTTATCTTCATCAACCTTTGCAACGCCGTTTTCAATATGAATTGCGTCAAATTTGCACACCTTTACACAAGTACCGTAGCCCAGACAGCCAAATTCGCACTGCTTTTCGCCGCCTGCAAGTCTTGTTGCCGCGTTACAGTCCAAAACGCCTTCATATTCATACTTTTTCTCCGCAAAATCAGGATTTCCACCGCAAAGCACGCGCGCAACCATCGGCGCCTTTTTGTCCGCAGTTTTTCCCATTATCTTGCCAATCTTTTCCGAAATTGAGGAGCCGCCAACGCCGCAACAGTCTATTGCCGCACCCTTTTCCACAACTGCGTTTGCATAAGCACTGCAACCGGCAAAGCCGCAGCCGCCACAGTTTGCACCGGGGAGCACTTCCTCAATTTTTCCTATTCTTTCATCGGCATTTACCTTAAAAATAACCGCAGCTATTGCAAGCAAAAGACCGAATATAAGTCCAATCGCTCCTACAACTATCGTTGCTATAAAAATACCGTTCATAATCTTCCTCCGTTAAATACTAAACCCCGAAAATCCCAAAAATGCCATAGCCATTAGCCCTGCTGTAACCAAGGCTATCGGAAATCCGCGAAAGCTTTCGGGAACATCTTCCTCATTTACCGTTTCCCGTATGCCTGCAAAAAGGATTATCGCAACGGAAAAACCAAGTGCTGCAAATGCTCCGTATAGTATTGAGTGAATGAAATCAAATGAGTTCTGTATATTCAGTATTGTGACCGCTAAAACAGCGCAGTTAGTTGTAATAAGCGGCAAATAGATGCCAAGCGCATTATAAAGCGCAGGCATAGATTTTTTAATAAACATTTCAACAAACTGAACAAGCCCCGCTATAACCAAAATGAATACTATTGTTTGAAGATATTCAAGGTTAAAGCGTGACAGCAAAAAGTAATCCGCACACCAGGTAATTGCCGAAGCAAGCGACATAATGAACACGACCGCCATACCCATACCGAATGCGGTATCAATTTTCTTTGAAACGCCCAAAAACGGACAACAGCCCAAAAACTTAACCAAAACAAAATTCTCGGTAAAAAGCGCCGCAATTAAAAGACTTATTATAGAAGGCTGGCTCATACTTTTTTACCTCCTCTTTTTTTCGCGATAAAGTTTATTGCCGCTATCAAAATTCCAAGAGTGATAAATCCGCCAGGCGGCATACTGATTATAGTAATAGGCTTAAAAGCTCCGCTGTAAACGGTATGTCCTAAAATTGTGCCCTGACCTATGATTTCGCGGACAGCAGAAATTATCGAAAGCGCTGCGGTAAATCCAAGTCCCATACCTACACCGTCAACGGCAGAGCGCAAAACGCTGTTTTTTGAAGCAAACGCTTCTGCGCGCGCAAGTATGATACAGTTTACAACAATAAGCGGTATAAAAATCCCCAAAGAGCCGTAAAGCGACGGTACATAAGCCTCTAAAACCATCTGTACTATTGTTACGAAAGTCGCAATAATAACAATATATGCTGCAATCCTTACCTTATCGGGTATGATTTTTCTTAAAAGAGAAATCAATATATTTGACATTATCAAAACTGCCGTTGCGGAAAGTCCCATACCGAAACCGTTTTTAAGAGTGGTTGTAACGGCAAGCGTCGGACACATTCCAAGAAGCTGAACAAATGTCGGGTTTTCATAAATCAACCCGTTTAAGAAAACAGAATTCTTATTCTTCATCATCTTCACCTCCAAGGATTTTTGCCGCCGTAATAGCTTCATTTACGGCTTTTGTAACGGCTTTTGATGTTATTGTGGCGGAAGAAATGGCATCTATTTGATTGCCATTTGCACCATTTTTTGAAACAGTTATATTTTCGGTTTTGCCGATAAACTGATTTTGCCAAGCCTTTTCAGTACATTTTGCGCCAAGACCTGCTGTTTCGCTTTGGGAAATTATCGAAATTCCCGCTATTTTAAAATCATTATCTATGCCTATTGCCATAGTAATTTCCCCGCCATAGCCCTTAGGCGCCGCAAAAATGACAAATCCTGCATTAGTTTCATATATTTTTGTCAAATCTGACTCCTGCGATAATTCCAGCGGGATTTCCTCGAACTCATCGGCGTCAGGAAGAACTTCCGCCATAGCGTCCTGCATTTTTATAGTTTCCTGCTCTGCAATAATCGGAGCGGTAACGCTGTTCACGAAAGCCAAAATCATTGCCGCAACAGCAGTTATCAGGAAAAGGATAACTCCTACTTTTACTATTTCAAAGCCTTCTCTTTTTTCAGCCATTCTTCCTCACCTCCCCAAACGGTTTTACAATTGTAAATCGCTCAATTATAGGCGAAACAAGGTTCATAAGCAAAATTGCAAAGGAAACACCCTCTGTATAGCTTCCGAACTTTCTTATTGCAAAGGTGATAAATCCGCAGCCTATACCGAATATTATCCTTCCTAAATGCGTTGTAGGCGTAGTCACATAATCTGTCGCCATAAAAATCGCACCTAACAGAAGTCCGCCTGTTAAAATATGTAAAAGTGTAAAGTACTCCTGCGAAGTACCGATATTATTTTCTCCGAAAAGATAGATGAAAAGGGCAAAAGTTGCAATATAAAGCACAGGCGTTCTGAAATCAATCACCCTCTTAATGAGAAGGTATAAAAATCCCAGGAGTAGCATAGCTCCCGATGTTTCGCCGATACAGCCCGCTTTTGCGCCCCAAAACGCCTGCGAAAGCGTCGGAAGCGTACCTTCTGACACACCCTTTATAACAGCAAGCGGAGTTGCCGTTGATACCGCGTCAATCCCTGTTGGATTAACAAACGCCGTCATAAAGCTTGCCCACGAAATTACCATAAAGCACCGTGCCGCAAGTGCTGGATTAACAAAGTTTTTGCCAAGTCCGCCGTACAGCTGTTTTACTATCACAATCGCAAATACAGCGCCCAATACCACCATCCAAAGCGGTATCGTTACCGGCAGATTAAGTGCCAGCAAAAGCCCTGTTACAACTGCCGATAAATCCCTTACCGAAATCGGCTTTTTCATTGCTTTTTCATACACAAATTCCGAAAGCACACAGGCGGCAACTGAGGTCAGGATAACCGCCAGCGCGCGCCAGCCGAAAAAGTATATACCCGCAAAGGATGCAGGAAGTAACGCTATAATAACATCAAGCATTATTGATGAAATCGTTTCCTTTGCCTTTATGTGCGGTGATGATGAGACTGTAAGTTTGCTCACTGCTTTTTCCTCCTTTGCTCTGCTACTTTTTGTTTTCCTATCCGTATATTCTGCACAAGACCTTGCATAGCGGGACATTGATATGAGCAAAGTCCGCACTCGATACAGTCTAAAATGTGATATTTTTCGCACATTTCAAGATTATTTTCCTTTGAATACTTTGATAAATAAAGCGGCATCAGCCTCATAGGACAGTGCTGTGTGCATTTTCCGCACCTGATACACGGCAAATCGGGGTCATACACCTTTTCCGTTTCGGAAAATGCAAGCATTGCCGATGTAGTCTTTATTGTCGGTACTTCAAGCGAATACTGGGCTATACCCATCATCGGACCGCCGTTTAAGACCTTCTTCGGCTCTTTAACAAATCCGCCCGCATTCTCAAATACAAATTTAAAAGGCGTCCCTAAGCGCACTTCTAAATTGCAAGGCTCTTTTACCGCATCTCCGCCAACGGTAATTATTCTGGATATAAGCGGCATTCCCGTTTCAAAGGTTTCTGCAATTTGGTACGCTGTATCAACATTCATAACAATAGCTCCCACATCGGCAGGAAGTGCACCTGACGGAACTTCCCTTCCCGAAACGGCTTTAATCAAGTGCTTTTCCGAGCCTTGCGGGTATTTTGTTTTTAAAGGCACAATTTCAATCTTTTCATCATTTAAAGCTTTTAAAGCTTCAATTGCATCGGGCTTGTTTGCCTCAATTCCGATATAGCCTTTTGGTAAATCAAAGAGCGAAAGGCAGATTTTAAGACCTTTTACGACCTTTTCTCCCTGCTCCAAAAGCCGTCTGTGGTCAGATGTAAGATATGGCTCACATTCTGCGGCATTAACTATCAGGTGAGTTATTTTTTTCTCCTTGGGAGGCGATAGTTTTATGTGCGTCGGAAAGCCTGCTCCGCCCATTCCTACAACTCCGCTGTTTCTAATAGCTTTTACAATTTCCTCTTTTGTCATGGAATTTAAATCGTAAGGCGTTATATTTTCAGACACCTCGTATTTAAAATCATTCTCAACAAAAATAGCCGTTACTTTATTGCCCGAAGGGTGAAAATACGGCTTAATATCTATAACTTTTCCTGAAACAGAAGAATGCACGGGCGCGGAAACAAAAGCGTCAGAATCCGCCAATACATCTCCTATTTTTACAAGGTCGCCTACCGCCACCTTAGGCACTGATACCGCCCCGATATGTTGGGAAAGCGGGAAAATATGCACCGGTGCACCGTCTATTTTCCGTATAGGTATTTTGTTTGTGTTATCTTTGTGGTCGGGTATATGCATACCGCCTTTAAATGTTTTTAGCAAAGTGCCACCCCCATCAAAAAAATTATACTAATTTATTTTATCACAAATTACGCAGTAATTCAATTATTAACGGCATAAATATTTAAAAAAATACAATATTTATATTATCTGCTTGATTATGCCGAAGGAAATCAAAGACATTATCAGCCCCGCTGTCAAAACGCCCAAAAATATCGGTAAAATTGCGTCCTTGAATTTCATACGCAGCATAACTGCGGCAAGCGAGCCCGTCCAGGCTCCCGTTCCCGGAATTGGTATTGCAACAAAAAGAAAAAGCCCGAACTTTCCGTATTTTTCTATTATGTCAGATTTTGAAGCTGCACGCTTTTCAATTCTTGTTACGGTATTTTTCAGCGGTGTTTTTTTTAATAACAAAAAGATTTTGTCAATAAAAATCAGTATAAAAGGTATCGGCAGCATATTCCCCAAAACCGCCAATAAATATGTGCTGAAAAAGCGCATCTTTAAAAACCCTGCGGCAATCAGGCTTCCTCTTAGCTCCAAAATAGGAATCATTGAAATTATAAAAACAACAAGCTCTTTTGAAACCCTATATCTCAAAAATTCTACCATTGTCTGCACTATTCCTGTCATTTCTGCCTCCTAAAACCTTAAATTTTTTGGAAAATGATTTTTTAGCACTCCGTCAGTGCCCTTTCCCCAGCCTATCGGAAATCCGCCGTAAGTTACCGCTGTCCAACCGACAGCGTTTGTTTCAATCGTTTCGCCGTGAAAAAAGCGCTCGGCATCTTTAAACGAAATTTCCGCACTTCTTTTAAAATCTCCCTTTTCCAAGGCAAGACATAACGAGTGTGACGGGATAAATCTGCCTTTTTTGGCTGTTCCCAAAAAAAGTCCCGCAAGTTCTGATTTAATTTTATCTATATTTATCCCGTACGGCATAAGGAAAAGCCGTTCGCCAAAGGAAATTATTTCGCCGTTTAGCTTTACATTCAGGTTTTCCCGCTCAAATTTTCTGTATTCTTCGGCTATTTTTGAAGGATTTTGAGCCTGTTTTTTTGCGCTTTCGGTGCCTTTCTTTTTAAATAGCGCCAAAAAGTGTCCTTCGCCCTTTGAAATATGCGGGAAAATTCTCTTTGCGCCCGATAAATCGTATTTTGAATTTACCCACTCGCCGTTTGCGTCAGAAAGCCCGTTAAGTGTTATTTTTTCGAGGCGCATTTCAGGGTAATTTGATAAAACCCAGTCAACAACTCCTTCGTTTTCGCAAGGAGCAAAGGTGCAGGTAGAATATACAAGCTTTCCCCCGCCCTTTAACATTTTTACAGCGTCTGCAAGAATTTTTTTCTGCCTTAGCGCGCAGGACATAGTGTGCTCGGCACTCCATTCGGTGAGCGCTTTTATATCCTTCCTGAACATTCCTTCGCCCGAGCAGGGCGCGTCAACTATTATTTTATCAAAAAAGTTTGCATATTTTTTTGAAAGATTAGAAGGCGTTTCATTTGTCACTACTGAGTTTTTTATGCCAAGCCTTGATATGTTTTCCGCCAAAATTTTAGCACGCTTTTCAATAATTTCGTTTGCGACCAAAATACCTGTTTCCGAAAGCTTTTCCGCTGCCTGCGTAGCTTTTCCGCCGGGGGCTGCGCAAAGGTCCAAAACGAAATCGCCCTCACATATTTCAAGCGCCTCAACAACTGCCATAGCGGAAGGCTCCTGAAAATACACAAGCCCGCCCATATGGTAGGGGTGCTTGCCAGAGATTATCTTTTTATCGGCATAGTATCCGTTTTTGCACCACAAAACAGGCTCCATATCGCCGCAAACCGATTTAATTGCAGAAAGGGAGCCTCTTTTTAGGGAATTTATTCTTATTCCTGTATGCTCGTTTTCAAGAAATGCATTAAAGAATTTATCGGCATCATCGCCAAGCATTTCCTGCATACGAGCCTTAAACTGCAAGGGTAACTCTAAACTCATTTTTTGTTTACTGTGCGGATTATAAATTCGCATAAATCCTTTGTGGAATTCGGTTTGCCGAGATGTGTAACGCTTTCTTTTAAAACATCTAAGCGCCAGTCGTTATTTAAAACCTCAAAAAGCGCCTCATCAAGCCTGAAAGTTTTTGTCACCATAATAGCGGCACCGTTATTTACTAAAAATTCGGTATTGCGGTCCTCCTGACCGCGTATTGCATTCATAATAATTGCGGGAATTTGTTTTGCTAAAAACTCAGAGGTGGTAAGTCCGCCCGGCTTTGTAATTATGCAGTCGGAAGCGTCCATAAGCACATCAACATTATCCGCAAAACCTAAAACAAGAATTTTTTTGTTCCATTTATGCGCAGATATTTCTTTATACATTTTTTTGTTACGGCCGCACACGCATATTATCTGAAAATCAAAGTCGAATTCATCTATCTCCTCAATTTCCCTTAATATATTGCCAAAGCCCATTGAGCCCATCATTATAAGCAGAGTGGTTTTATCCTCTAATCCGAGCCCTTCCCGTGCTTTTTCTTTCGGTATTTTTTGAGTAAAATTCTTTCTTATAGGTATTCCGAAAGGCAAAATCTTTTCCTTTGGTATACCCTTTTTACGCATTTGGTTATCGAGCATTTTATCCGCAGTAACATAGTAGTCGAGATTGGTGCTTTCCCAAAAAGGATGAACGGTAAAATCTGTTATAACTCCTATTAACAGGCTGGACAGAGCTTTTTCCTCGCTTAAATATGTCATCACCATACACGCGTATGAATGTGTTCCGATAATTACATCAGGGTTATACGCTTTTATAAAGTCTTTCAGCTTATGCGAAACTATCCTCGACAAAACAGAAATCAAGGAGCGCTTATCATACCTTTCGTCCCTTTTATCCATCATATCGTAAGCCCTGCCGTATATTTTCGGGATATATTTTGTAGAAAAAAGGTAACTGTTATCAATAGAGTCCGCAAGGGCAGGGTTTATATACTCGAATGTATCGAGCATTTCGCACTCAATACCCTTTTCTGCAAAGTATTCCTTTAACGCATTAGCGGTGGAATGATGTCCATACCCCGCCTTAACTGACATAATCAATACTTTCATAATGATAACCTCTTGAATTTTTATAAATAGTATGTTATAATACCGTTATATTTTAATTCTGCCGAAAATATTATAACATATTTCGGTCGGTAATTCAAGGGCTACTTTTAAAAAGGAGATTTTGCTGTGATACTATATATGGGCGACCGCCCGCAATTTGATTACTTATTGTCACTAAATGCTCCCGTAACCTTTTCAAACAACATCTCGGAAGCGGATAAAATTATTATTACAGAATACTCTGAACAGGCGGTACGGACTGTGCGCGAAGCACTTTTGGTAAACATACCCGTTCTCGCCATTTTAGATGGTTTTAAAAGCGTTGTTCAGGCGTTCGGCGGAAGATGCGAAGATATAGATTGTGCGGAGGGCAAGCAGGAAACGGCTGTTATTGACACGAATGTGCCTATATACAAAGGGCTTGAAACAGTGATTAAGATTTGCCGCGGAAAGCCGCTCGGAATATTGGAAACTGTGATGCCGCGAGAGCTTGATGTTATTACCCGCTCGGGAAACGGCGACATTTTAGCCATATGCAATTTGATTGCACCCGAAAAGCACGGAAATATTTATGGGCTTAACTTCTATATTGCCTCCGAGCTTACGCTTTGCGCAAAACAAATAATAAAGAATTTTTTAGATTTATAGGAGATAACTATGGAAAAGAAAACAAAAGAACTCGCACTTGCCGCAATACTGACCGCACTTTCTTTGCTTATAACCTACTCACCGTTAAAGCTTGTGCTCCCGTTTTTCACACTCACTCTGGGCGCGCATGTGCCGACAATGCTTGCCGTTTTTGTCGGACCTTGGGTTACTGTTATGACGGTTATCGGCAGCTGTTTGGGCTTTTTCCTGACAATACCCGCGCCAAATTCAATCATTGTTGTTGCACGGGCTGCAACGCACATCATTTTTGCTTTTGCGGGAATGGAAATGCTTAAAAAGAAATACAACATAATTCTTGTTATTGTTGTGACGGCAATCCTGCACGCATTGGCAGAAGGCATAGTGGTTTATCTTCTCACTCCGATTATTTTGGACAATTCAACGGCGGCTCTGACCGCAGGCGGAATTGCGGCACTCGGAACCATAATTCACCACGCTATCGATACTGCAATAACTGCACCGATTTTATTCTCACTTACAAAAGCAAAAATAATAAAAAGGAGATACCTGTAATGCACCAAGATGTTGAAAAAATTTTAGTCAGCGAAAGAGAAATTTCCAAGCTCATAAAGCGAATTGCGGGACAGATAAATAAGGATTTAAAATCCGAGCCGCTTTTGGTTATAATAATTTTAAAGGGCTCTACTCCATTTGCTATGGATTTGATTAAAAATCTTGATATGCCTGTCGAAATTGATTTTATGCAGGTGTCAAGCTATGGCAAATCTACTGCATCAAACGGGTTTATTAACCTCAAAAAAGACATTGAGCAGGATATTACAGGCAAAAATGTACTTATTGTAGAGGATATTATTGACAGCGGACACACGCTTTTTAAAATTAAAACACTCTTTGAATCGCGAAATGCAAAAAGTGTTCGTATTTGCACGCTTTTGGACAAGCCGTCCCGCCGTGTTGTTGATGTTAAGGTCGATTATGTCGGAAAGGAAATCCCCGACGAATTTGTAGTGGGATACGGACTTGATTATGACGAGAAATATCGAAACCTATCCTATGTCGGTGTATTGAAAAAAGAGATTTATACATAAAAAAGCAGGCTACCAACCTGCTTTTTTTATTCGCCCAAATAGGCTTTTTTGATTTGTTCGTTGTTCATAAGCTCTTTTGCATCGCCTGAAAGCACGATTTTACCGGTTTCAAGAACATATGCTCTGTCGGAAATGGACAGCGCTTTTTTTGCGTTCTGCTCAACCAGCAAAATCGTTGTTCCGTCCGCCGAAACTTCCTTTATAATTTCAAAAATTTCTGAAACAAGGATTGGCGACAGACCCATTGACGGCTCGTCCATCAAGATAATCTTTGGATTTGACATCAATGCCCTGCCCATCGCAAGCATCTGCTGTTCACCGCCCGAAAGCGTACCTGCAATTTGCTTTTTCCGTTCTTTTAGTCTTGGAAAAAGCTCATATACATACTGCAAGTTTTTTTCTATTATTTTTTTGTCCGAGAGTGTAAAAGCGCCAAGCTTTAAATTTTCATAGACGGAAAGCTCTCCGAAAATTCTCCGTCCCTCAGGCACATGCGCCATACCCATACCGACAATTTTATGCGCGGGCGTCTTGGTAAGCTCACGGCCTTCAAACATAATGCTCCCTGCTTTTGCGGGAATAAGGCCTGTTACAGTATGTAAAATGGTGGTTTTTCCTGCGCCGTTTGAGCCGATTAAGGCAATAATTTCGCCTCTTTCAACCGAAAAGGAAACGCCCTTTATTGCATTGATAACACCGTAACTGACCTGTAAATCATTAACCTCTAACAAATAAACGGCACCTCCTTAATCATCTTCTCCCAAGTATGCGGTAATTACCTTGGGGTCGTTTAAAACATCTTTTGTCGCGCCCTGCGCAAGCACTGTACCGAAATTGAGTACCGTAAGCTCCTCGCAGATACCGCTGACAAGCTTCATATCGTGTTCAATCAAAAGAATTGTTATATTGAATTTATCACGCACAAATTTAATTGTTTGCATAAGCTCGGCTGTTTCGTTAGGGTTCATTCCTGCCGCAGGCTCGTCCAAAAGCAGCAGCTTAGGATTTGTTGCAAGCGCACGGGCAATTTCAAGCTTACGCTGTTTTCCGTAAGGCAGATTGCGTGCAAGCTGATATTTTTCCTTATCAATATCAAAAACTTCCAAAAGTTCAAGCGCTTTTTTGCGGTATTTTTTTCTTCACCAGAAAATCTGCCAAGATGAGTAACACTTCCCGCAAGACCGTAATTCACGCTGTCGTGAAATCCTGCAAGAACATTATCGATAACGCTCATTTGTGAAAAAAGGCGTATGTTTTGGAATGTTCTTGCAATTCCCATTCTGTTCATTTTTACGGGGTTTGAGTTTTTAACCTCTTTGCCGTCAAACGAGAAAGTGCCCTCCGTTGCCTGATATACGCCTGTAAGCAGATTGAAAACGGTGGTTTTTCCTGCACCGTTAGGACCGATAAGCCCATATAGCTGGTTTTCTTCTATTTTCATATTCAGCTTATCGACAGCCTTCAAGCCGCCAAAGCTTATGCCAAGATTGTTGATTTCCAAAATAGCCATTTATTTCGCCACCCCTTCCCTTTTTGCTTTTAACAGTCTTTTGGGTGACAGTTTCTTTTTAAGGGCTATAAAGCCTTTATTATTATTCAAAATCATCATAACAATAAGCACAACCGCATATAAAAGCATACGGTAATCAGACAAAAATCTTAATGCCTCGGGAAGTGCGTAAAGTATGGTTGCGGAAATAATTACATTCCGCATTTTATTCATACCGCCCAATACCACAAATACCAGTATGAGTATTGAAAGGTTATAATCAAATTTAGTTGCAACCAAGGTTTTTAGGTTATGGGAATACAAAACTCCCGCAACGCCCGCAAAAAATGCAGAAATAACAAACGCCGTCATTTTTGCTTTTGTAACATTTATTCCCATAGCTTCTGCGGCAATGCGGTTATCCCGTGCCGCCATTATGTTTCTGCCCGTTTTTGAGTCTATAAGATTTAACAGTACAAAAAGAGCAATCAGAATTACAACAAAGCAAATTGTAAAGTTTACATCTTGCGGAGTCCCCGTTATCCCCTGCGCACCTTTAATATAGTCGGTCTTTGTTTCCAAATCAAAGGCATATTTTGTATATTTTTCAGCAGTCATTGAGAAAAATATGCCGTTTTTATCGGTTGCAAGATACATATTGTTAAAAATATTTTTTATAATTTCGCCGAATGCGAGCGTAACTATTGCAAGATAGTCGCCGCGGAGTTTTAAAACAGGAATTCCGATTAAAAATCCAAGTATCGCCGCGATAATTCCCCCAAGAATGATTGCAAGCGGAAATCTTATGTACGGCGCCGTTATTATATTTTGCGTAAGCACCGAAAACAAACTGCCCGCATAGGCACCGATACACATAAAACCTGCGTGTCCAAGGCTCAATTCGCCCGACATTCCCACTACAAGATTTAGCGACATAGCAAGAAGAATGTTTATTGAAATCGGGATCAAAAGCCCTGTAAATTTGTTTGAGGCTACCCCTGTAACTATAAGCAGTTGGGCAATGAGAAAGGCTATTATAACAACAGAGTATGTTATAAGTTTGTCACGGGTAGCATAGCTTAATTTTTTTGTCATATCCGCATACCTCAGACTTTCTCATTTATTTTTTTACCGAAAAGCCCCGTCGGTTTAATTAAAAGTATTAAAATAAGCACTGCAAAAACTATTGCGTCGGAAAGCTGTGATGAAATATAGGCTTTTGACAAGCTTTCGATAATTCCCAGTACAATACCGCCCACCATAGCGCCCGGGATACTGCCTATTCCGCCAAAAACCGCCGCCGTAAATGCCTTGATACCGGGCATAGCGCCTGTATATGGGCTTATCTGCGGATATGTAGAGCACAGAAGAATACTTGCAACAGCGGCAAGTCCCGAACCAATCGCAAAGGTGAGAGAAATTGTGTTGTTAACATTTATTCCCATCAGTTGTGCCGCTCCTCTATCCTCAGAAACTGCGAGCATAGCTTTTCCGCTTTTTGTTCTATTGACAAAAAGAGTTAGCAGAACTGCTATTATTATTGTAACGATTATAGTAACAATAGTTTCGCCTGTTATATTCACGGGCAAATTGAGCTTGATTTTCGGTACAACCGATGTAAAGCTTTTTGCAGCCGAGCCGAAAATTAACAGCGCCACATTCTGCAAAAAATAGCTGACGCCTATTGCCGTTATCAAAATTGCAAGCGGCGAAGCATCTCTCAAAGGTCTGTATGCGATTTTTTCAATCAAAACGCCCAATAAAATACAAACAACAATGCTCATAACAGTTGCGGTAAAAACAGAAGTATGCATTGAAGAAAGCGCTACAAAAGCGATGTAGCCGCCAATCATAATTACATCTCCGTGTGCAAAGTTAAGCATTTTTGCGATACCGTATACCATTGTATATCCAAGTGCGATTAAGGCATAAATTCCGCCAAGGCTCACACCTGTTATAAAGTAAGATAAAAAACTCATTGTAAAGCACTACCCTCATTTCGTGCAAACATTAAAAGTAGTCAAGAAATAACCGGCTTTAACCGGTTATTTCTTGAAAAATATTTTATTTTGCTTTGTAGCTGCCGTTTTCAATAACCATTGCCTTAGGCTCTTTTGTCGGCTCGCCGTCAGCACTCCATTGCATTTGACCTGTAACACCGTTTACAGTAATCTTTGTCATTGAAGTCTTTAAAGCATCGCAAAGGTCGGAAATGCTGATTGAAGCATCGCTTATACCTGCATCTTCCAAAGCAGCCTTTATGATATAAATTGCATCATATCCGTCTGCAGCAAACTGGTTAGGTGTATCCTTTCCGAATTTATCCTTATAAGCTTTAACAAATGCAACAGTCTTTTCATCTTCTGCGTCTGCCGCAAACGGTGTCAAAAGCATAACGCCGTCTGCCAAAGCCGCATTATCGCCAAGCTGGTCGATAAGTCCGTCAAGTCCGTCACAGCCGAAGAATACTACATCAAGACCTGCTTTTTCAGCTTGTGTAAGAATTAAAGCCGCTTCCTGATAGTAGATGGGAAGGAATACAAGTTCTGCACCGCTTTCCTTAATCTTTTGGATTTGTACCGTAAAGTCGGTTGCAGAGTCCTTTGTAAATGCTTCTGCCGCTACGATTTGGATATTTTGCTTTGCTGCTTCCTGGGCAAATTTTTCATAAATGCCTTGTGAGTAAACATCGGAGCTGTTGTAAATTACAGCCACCTTACTTGCCAAAGCGTTTGCACCAATATACTGTGCGGAAGCTATACCTTGGTTTGGATCACTGAAACATACTCTGAACGCATTATCATTTGTGATACATTCAACAGATGATCCTGACGGTGTAAGCTGGAACATATTGTCTTCCTTAGTCTTGTCTGCAACAGCAACACAAGGAACGCTTGTTACGGTACCCATCAAAATCTTCATACCGTTGTCCTTCAAGGTGTTGTAAGCGTTTACTGACTTTTCTGCGTCGTGCTCGTCATCTTCAAAAGCGAGCTTTAACATCATTCCGTTTACTCCGCCTGCTGCATTGATTTCTTCAACAGCAAGTGTTGCACCGTTCTTTACTGCATTTCCGTATGTTGCAGCAGCTCCCGTTAACGGTCCTATTCCGCCGATTACGAGAGTGTTGTCCGACTGAGGCTCCTCAGCCTTTTTTCCGCAGCCTGAAAGTGCAGTAACTGCCAAAGCGGCTGCAAGTGCCAGAGATAGAATTTTTTTCATAGAAAAAACCTCCTTAAAATAACTCATTTAGAGCAAAATTCCCAAATATTATACCATACATTTCTAATTCCGTCAATTTTTTTTGAAAAATTATCTGACGCCGAACAACAAATCTGCATAAGACGGATAGGGCCAGTAATCTCTGTCTGTCAAAAGCTCCATTTTATCCGCAGAATTACGGATTTCGTTCATCTTCGGGATTACCAAATCCTTGTAGTCCTCGGCAATTTTCTGTGCTGTATCGGTACTTGCCTTGATTTTTTTCAAAATATCTTTAAGCTCATTTACATCAGCGAACATTTTATTTTCAAGGTGGGTAAGTTCCTTTACCGTTTCGAGCTCATACCCGCAGTCCAAATCCGCAGCGGCACTTTTTTTTGAAATAATAGTATCGCTTAAATACTTGATAAAGGAAGATGCGGCAGGTAAAATATCCTTTTGCGCCATATCAATCATTGTCAGCGCCTCGATATTTATTGTCTTTGAGTAATTGTCAAGATGAATTTCATACCTTGCGCGCATTTCCGCCTCATTAAAGACTTTATGCTCGGTGAAAAGCTTTATATTCTTTTCTGCAATATAGCAAGGCAGACATTCGGGCGTTGTACGAAGGTTCAAAAGTCCCCTTCTTTCCGCCTCGTTTACCCAATCCCCGTCATATCCGTTTCCGCCGAAGATAATTCGCTTATGCTTTTTTATAGTCCTTCTGATGAGTTTATTGAGTGCTTCGTCAAAATCCTCCGCGCCTTCAAGCTCATCTGCAAACTGTTTAAGGCTTTCCGCAACCGTTGTGTTCAGCACAACATTAGGTCCCGAAATTGATGCGCTTGAACCTAACGCTCTGAACTCAAATTTATTTCCTGTAAAGGCAAATGGACTTGTCCTGTTCCTGTCGGTTGTATCCTTCGGGAATTTAGGAAGAACATGCACGCCGACACGCATTATTGCCTTTTCCTTGCTGTCATAATCTTCGTCCTTTTCTATTGCCTCCAAAACTTCTGTAATCTCCTCGCCCAAAAAGATTGAAAGAATAGCTGGCGGCGCCTCATTTGCGCCAAGTCTGTGGTCATTACCCGGCGATGTTACCGAAACCCTAAGCATATCCTGATAATCATCAACCGCCTTAATTACGCTGCACAAAAACAGTAAAAATTGTGCGTTTTCATACGGTGTTTCACCCGGGTCAAGAAGATTTTTGCCCGTATTTGTGGAAATTGACCAGTTATTATGTTTTCCGCTTCCGTTAACACATTCAAAAGGCTTTTCGTGCAGCAGACAAACCATACCGTGTTTTTTTGCAATCCTTTGCATAAGCTCCATAGTCAGCTGATTATGGTCTGCGGCAATATTTGTAGTGGTAAATACAGGTGCAAGCTCGTGCTGTGCCGGCGCAACTTCATTATGCTCCGTTTTTGCGAACACGCCGAGTTTCCAAAGCTCCACATTAAGCTCGTCCATAAAGCTTTTAACCTTTGATTTGATTGTTCCGTAATAGTGGTCATCGAGCTCTTGTCCCTTGGGCGACATAGCGCCATATAGCGTTCTGCCCGTAAACAGCAAATCGGGGCGTCTGTCATACATATCGCGGTCTACCAAAAAGTATTCCTGTTCTGCGCCGACAGTTGTTTTTACCGATGTGACATCTTCATTGCCAAAGAGTTTAATAACACGCATCGCCTGACGGTTTATCGCCTCCATTGAACGCAAAAGCGGCGTTTTTTTATCAAGCGCTTCCCCGCCGTATGAGCAAAACGCGGTAGGTATACATAGAACATTATTTTTTATAAATGCGTAAGAGGTCGGGTCCCAAGCAGTATATCCCCTCGCCTCAAAAGTCGCACGGAGACCGCCCGATGGAAAGCTTGACGCATCAGATTCGCCCTTTACCAGCTCTTTTCCCGAAAAATCCATAATGATATTCCCGTTATCAATCGGAGAAATAAAGCTGTCGTGCTTTTCCGCAGTAATGCCAGTCATCGGCTGAAACCAGTGGGTGAAATGAGTTGCCCCATTTTCAATCGCCCAGTCCTTCATAGCGCTTGCTACAATATTTGCTATGTTAATATCCAGGTGTTTTCCGTCTTTTATCGTTTTTTGAAGTGCTAAATATGTTTCTTTCGGGAGCCGTTCCTTCATTCTGCTTTCATTAAAAACATTCCTGCCGAATAATTTTGATAAGTCTTCCATTTTCTCACTTCCTCACTTAATCATATGTTAATTAAAAACAAAAGGCAAGTAGGTTCAGATATGCCTGAGGCCCCTTGCCTAAACACTAAAATTATAACATTTTTTTCTATCTTTGTCAACAAAAATCGGTTTATTTGCCCGCTTTATCCTCCAAATTTTCTTTAAAGCATAATTTATCCAAATTTTTGAAGGAAAATCCCTGTTTTTCCGCTTCTGAAATTATGTCAGACAACGCCTCTGCGTTATCCTTTGATACTGCGTGCAAAAGCAAGACTGCGCCATCGTGAAAGTACGGAATAACCGACTCTTTTGCATACTCCTTCCCTCTCACATTATCCCTCAGCCAATCCCTGTAAGCAAAGCTCCAAAACGCAGTTTTATAGCCTGCGTCCTTTGCCGCAGCCAAAACTCTTTCGCTGTACTCGCCCTCTGGCGCGCGCATATACTCCATATGCTCGCCGAATTCTGCAAAATACTTATCGTCAAGACTTTTAAACTCCTCCTGCATCTTTTTGTAGTCGCCGAGCTTATGCAGGTTTGGGTGGTGCTCGGTATGATTGCCGATAATATGCCCTTCGTCATACATACGCTTGACCAGTTCCTGCTCTCTGTCAAAATAATCGCCCGTAATGAAAAAGGCAGCCTTTACTCCCTTTTCCTTTAAAGTATCTAAAATCTGCGCGGTATAGCCTGCCTCATATCCTTCATCAAAAGTAATATACATCACCTTTTCGCCGCTTTTGTCTATGTAAAAGGCATCATATTTTTCTAAAAGTTCTTCCGTTTCCTTCGGGATATCTGGCTTTTTTCCTATTTCCTTTTTAAACCCCCAGCCATAGCCCTTGTTGTCAAGAGTATTTATGTCCTGCACCTCTGTCTGTTCCTCTTCCGTACTTACCGTTTCGGCAGTTTTTTTCGTTTCAGGTTTAGCTGTGCACCCCTGCAAAGCAAGAGCTAAAATGATTAAAAGTATTATTTTTTTCATAATTTCACCTCATTAAAATATATATTCGCAATATACGAATAAAATAATATTTTTTGGCAAAATCTATTGACAATCGTAAAAAGTTGCTGTATAATAGCTTTCGTCGCGTATATGGCGGTATAGCTCAGTTGGCTAGAGCACACGGTTCATACCCGTGGTGTCATAAGTTCAAATCTTATTACCGCTACCAAAATCGGCAAGGTTATTTCTAACCTTGCCGATTTTATTTTACTTATTTATAACTGCGTGATTGAAGGTTGGCACCATTCGTCTAAGCGCCTCTACCGCTTCCTCCGAGTTATTGGAGTATGCTATTTCCCTTATATTTTTAATCATTTCAGGGAATTTTCCTTCATCAATCTGAATTTGTTTGCCTATAAAAATCTTTTTATTTGCAGTCGCCTTTATTCCCTCTTCCGACATCAAAAGCTCCTCAAAAAGCTTTTCGCCCGGACGAAGTCCCGTAAATTCAATATCTATATCCTTATACGGCTCTTTTCCGTGCAATTTGATGAGATTTTCCGCAAGCTTTAAGATTTTAACAGGCTCGCCCATATCCAGCACAAAGATTTCTCCGCCCTTTGCAAGCGTTGCCGCCTGCAAAATCAGCAAAACTGCCTCCGGTATGGTCATAAAATACCTTATAATATCGGGGTGCGTTACGGTAAGCGGACCGCCTGACGCAAGCTGTTTCTCAAAAAGCGGAATAACCGAGCCGTTTGAGCCCAAAACATTGCCAAAGCGCACGGCAACAAAGTCGGTAAATTCACTCACCTGCGAAAAATACTCGACTATCATTTCACAGCAACGCTTTGTTGCGCCCATAACATTTGTCGGATTTACCGCTTTATCGGTAGAAACGAGCACAAATTTCTGCACCTTATATTCATTTGCAAGCGACGCAACATTATATGTGCCGCCGACATTGTTCTTTATAGCTTCTTCCGGGCTTGTTTCCATTAAAGGCACATGTTTATGCGCTGCCGCATGAAATACAAGCTCGGGCTTTAAGGTATCGAAAAGATGTTTCATCTTGTCATAGTCACGCACAGACGCAATTCTCACATCTAAATCCAAATCAGGATATTTTGACTGCAATTCCTGCTGGATATCGTATGCATTGTTCTCATAAATATCGACAATTACAAGTTTTTTAGGGTTATGCAGCGATATTTGCCTGCAAAGCTCCGAGCCGATAGAGCCGCCTCCGCCCGTCACCATACAGACTCTGTCCCTTATAAGCTCCTGAACTTCAAAATCAGAAAATTTGATAGGCTCTCTGCCGAGCAAATCTTCAATATTGATATTCTTGCCCTGACCCAGAAAATCTGCGTTGTCTATAAGCTCGTACATATACGGCATAACCTTTACTTCACATATGGTTTCCGAGCAAATATTTAAAATTCTGCGTCTTTCCTCAGGCGTTATTGAAGGAATGGCAAAAAATATCGACTTAACACGGTACTTTTCTACAAGTTTAGGAATATCATAGGTACTTCCGCCGATTAAAATGCCCTCTATGGTCCTGCCGACCTTCTTTGAATCATCATCAACAATGACGACAGGACGATATGCCGAGCCGCCGTGCATTTCGTCAATAACTTTTTTGCCTGTATAGCCTGCGCCTATAATCATTGTTCTTATTCTGTGACCGTTTGAAATTTGTGATAATCTTACAGATATATCCTTATAAACAGTTCTTGCAGCGACAGTTACAATTACAACAAGAAAATAATCAGTAAACACATATATATCGGAGAATTCCTTATAAAATGTCCACTTAAAAGGATAGTAAAGCACAAGACCTAAGGTAACTCCAAAAACGCATTTCAAAAAATCGGTTGGCGAAGCAAATCTCCATATCGTCTTATAGCAACCGCAGAACCACAGCCCAAACCAAAAGACAAAGGATATAATAGCCATATTGACGAGCATAGTATATCTGTCAACGGAAAACGCAAAATCAAAGTCCGAAGCTGCAATATAAAATATCAAAACATAGGACAGCAAATATGAAAATAAGCATATTGAAATGTCTATCAAGGACAATAGTATTGTCCTCCTATGTCTTATGAAAAAAGTCATAATAATTATCCTTTCACGGTTTATTTATTACTCCTGATGTATTCTTCTGCGTTTGAAATTGCCTCTTCAACTGTATTTTCAACAGAGTTTTCCTCTGTTCTTAATTTATATTCCACAATGCCTTCACCGCATTTTTTGCCGACAACTATTCTTACGGGAATACCTATTAAATCGGCGTCTTTGAATTTCACTCCCGCCCGTTCCTGTCTGTCGTCTATTAACGCCTCAACGCCTTTATCCAAAAGCGAATTGTATATTTTTTCAGCAAGCGCAAGCTGTTCATCATCTTTTGCATTGACGGGCACGACAACAGCCTCAAACGGCGCTATTGAAACCGGCAGCACAATTCCGTTTTCATCATTTCCCTGTTCAATGGCTGCGGAAATACACCTCGTGACGCCAATTCCGTAACAGCCCATAACAACCGTTTTCGCCTCGCCTGTTTCCGACTGATATGTAAGTCCCAACGCCTTTGAATATTTTGTGCCGAGCTTGAAGATATGCCCTACCTCAATTCCCTGCACCGTTTTTATCGGCTTTTTACAAATCGGGCAAGCGTCGCCTTCTTCAATAACACGGATATCCGCAAAAGCGGTAGGCTCAAAATCTCTGCCTATATTTACATTTTTATAGTGGTAATCTGTTTCGTTTGCGCCGACTATAAAGTTTTTCATATTCTGCACTTCAAAGTCTGCAAATACCGGAATATCAAGACCGATTGGACCCGCAAAGCCGACCTGTGCTTTTGTTATTTCGCGGACAACAGAAGGCTCGGCAAGCTCCAAGTCATCAACAGCGCCAACAAGATTTTTGAGTTTTACCTCGTTTATCTCCCTGTCGCCCCTGACCATTGCCGCTATGTATTTATCGTCTGCCTTATAAATAATAGTTTTTGCAAACACATACGGCTCGCTGTCCATAAAGGAAACAAGCTCCTCAATAGTATGGACATCGGGAGTTTTGATTTTTTCAAGCGAAAGCTCTCCCTCAACAAAATCCTTTTCGGTAGGAATTGCCGCCGCTTTTTCATAATTTGCCGCATATCCGCAAGCCTCGCAATACGCAATTCCGTCCTCGCCTACGGGAGATTTTACCATAAATTCCTGACTTCCGCTTCCGCCCATTGCGCCGGAATCCGCGTCGACTATTGTAAAATCAAGTCCTAAACGCTCGAATATTCTGCAATAAGCATTGTACATCTTTTTATAGGAGTTGTCAAGTCCAATTTCATCCAAATCAAAGCTGTACGCGTCCTTCATTATGAACTCTCTGCCTCTTATTAAGCCAAATCTTGGGCGGCCTTCATCACGGTACTTTGTCTGTATCTGATAGAGAGTGATAGGATATTCCTTGTATGAGCGCACCTCATTTAAGCAGAGCTTTGTAAAAGGCTCCTCGTGCGTCGGACCAAGGCAGAAGTCCCTGTCGTTTCTATCCTTTAACTTGAACATAGAATCGCCGAAAACTTCCCATCTTCCCGACTCCTGATACACCTCAGCAGGCAAAAGTGCAGGCATCAAAAGTTCCTGGGCTCCTGCTCTGTCCATTTCTTCGCGGACAATATTTTCAACCTTTTTAAGTGTCCGCATACCCAGCGGCAGATAGGAATAAATTCCCGCCGCAATTTTCCTTATATAGCCCGCTCTCAGCATAAGCTGGTGGCTTTTTATCTCCGCTTCCGCAGGTACCTCTCTTAAAGTAGGTACGAGCAAATTTGTCATTCTCATAACGCTATTTTTTCCTTCCTGTTATACGATTTCTGCACCGCTTTGTATTTCGTTTATTGTGGTAAGCGCGGTAAGTCCGTCCTTAAATTCCGCCGACAAAATCATTCCCTGCGATTCAAATCCCATAATTTTTCTCGGCTTTAAATTTGCAATAAATATGACATTCTTGCCTACAAGCTCCTCCGCTTTATGAAATTTGGCAATTCCCGACAAAATTTGTCTTGTTTCACTGCCAACCTCTAAGGTAAAGCGCAAAAGCTTGTCTGACTTTGGTACCTTTTCACATTCCAAAACCTTGCCGACACGGATATCGAGCTTTTCAAAATCTTCAAAATCGCAATAATCCTTAAACGGCGCAATATCTATCTTTTCCTCCGCATCGCTGAAAAGTTCTTCCAGCTTTGCCTCCGCATCAATACGGGCAAAAAGCGGAACTGCCGCGCCTACTTTTGTGCCGTCCTTCAAATTACCGAAGGTTTTTAAGCTTTCATAAGAAATATCTTGGGCGCCTATCTGATTTTTGATTTCTTCTGCTGTTTTTGGCATAAATGATGTCAAAAGCCCAGATATAATTCGGATAGTTTCTGCAAGATTATACAAAACCCCTGCAAGCCTTGACCTTTCTTCCTCGGATTTTGCGAGTATCCAGGGCGTAGTTTCGTCGATATACTTATTCGCTCTGTTTACGACCTTCCAGATTTCGTCAATACTGTCTGCAATATGCCAAGTTTTCATCATATTTTCTATATTGGATATTGCAGAGGTTGCGACGCTCCTTAAATCCTCGTCAAATTCTCCTCCGAATTCGCCTTTTTTGATTTCTCCGCCAAAATACTTGTTTATCATTGCAACAGTTCTGTTTACAAGATTTCCAAGAGTATTTGCCAAATCGGAATTATACCGTGCAATAAATGTGTCATAAGTGATGCTTCCGTCCTGCGCATACGGCATTTCGTGCAACAAATAATACCGAACCGCATCAACGCCGAAATGGTCTATAAGTTCATCGGCATATATCACATTCCCGCGGGATTTTGACATTTTTTCCTCACCGAAAAGCAGCCACGGATGTCCGAACACCTGTTTCGGAAGCGGCTCGCCAAGTGCCATAAGCATTATCGGCCAGTAAATCGTGTGAAATCTCAGTATATCCTTACCGATAATATGGACATCGGCAGGCCAATACTTGTTATAAAGCTCTCCCTTACTGTCAGGAGAATATCCAAGGGCTGTGATATAGTTTGAAAGCGCGTCAATCCAGACATATACAACATGCTTATCATCAAAATCGACAGGTATGCCCCAGTTAAAGCTTGTCCTTGACACGCATAGGTCTTGAAGTCCAACCTTTAAGAAATTATTTATCATTTCCTTTTTGCGCGATTCGGGCTGAATAAAATCAGGATTTTCCTCAATATATTTAATAAGCCTGTCCTGATATTTGCTCATTTTGAAGAAATATGCCTCTTCCTTTGTCTTTTTGACTTCTCGGTTGCAATCGGGACATTTTCCGTCCACAAGCTGCGTTTCGGTCCAGAAGGACTCGCAAGGCGTGCAGTACCAGCCTTCATACTCCGACTTATATATATCGCCCTGCTCGTAAAGCTTTTTGAATATCTTTTGTACCGCTGCAATATGATAGTCGTCTGTCGTTCTTATGAATTTATCATAACTGACATTAAGCATATCTGCTATATCTTTAATCTGCCCTGCAATTCTGTCAACATATGCCTGCGGGGCTATACCCTCTTTTTCCGCTATCTCCTGAATTTTCTGCCCGTGTTCGTCAGTACCTGTCAAAAAGAACACATCATCGCCTAAAAATCTGCGAAATCTCGCTATTGCGTCTGTTAAGACTATTTCATAGGTATTGCCGATATGAGGCTTTCTCGATGTATATGCTATTGCAGTCGTGATGTAAAACTTTTTCCCCATTATTATTCTCCTTCACTGTTAAATGAAATGATTATTTTCTTTATCTCCGCCGAAATTTTGCCATAAACGGTTTTAAAAAATCTTATAATATCGTCAAATAACCCAACCTTATAAAAGCTGATTATAAGCATAAGCGTCAGTGGCCCCAAAATCAAGCCGCCGATTGAAAATATCCGATAACCCGCATACATCGACATAAGCGTAAGCAACGGGTGCATTCCGATACTTTTTCCCACAATTTTCGGTTCAATCAGCTGGCGCATCAAAAGCACCGACAGGTAAATTATAAGAAGTCCTACTCCGCTTGAAACATTACCTGAAAGAAATTCTATCAAAGACCACGGAATAAGTACCGCTCCGCTGCCAAAAAACGGAAGTGCATCAAATATCGCTATCGTAATCGCAATAATGAGCGCGTATTCAACCCTTAAAATAAGCAAGCCTATAAGCAAAATCACAGACGAAATACACATCATAATGAGCTGTGCTTTTAAGTACCCGCCCATATACTTTTTTACCTCTTTTTTAAGCTGTGAGGCACGGATTTGAATAGGCATAGGAACATATTTTCTCAAAAAATCCGCAACCGTTTTTGAGTCGGAAATCATAAAGTATAGCGACAGAATAAAAGTTATTACGCTGATAATTATGGTAGGCAGTCTTTTTGCAATATCGCCTGCCGTTTTGAAAATCTTTATATCCTTAAAAAGATTTGCAAGCCCGTCCATAAACTGTTCGTAAAGGCTGTTTATGGACAGCTGAATATTTTCGGGCATTTGGTCCATTATGTCGGCAAAATTACCCGAAATTCTGTTCCACGAGGTCTGTATACCTGCGTAAATCGACGGAAAATTGTCATAAATCTGCCTGATTTCGTCCACAATTTTCCATATAATAGCCCCTAAAATACCTCCCAAAACTCCGACGGTAAGAATAATTACCATTATAGCGGCAGCGCTTCGCGGAAGGCGAAAGCGTTTTTGTAGCGCGTCTGCAAGATTATTTGCAAAAAGCGATACAAGATACGCAAGGATAAACGGTATAAAAATCAGCAATAGCGACCACAAAAAGCTCAAAATATTCGGAAAGAATATGATTATTGCAGATATAACGGCAACTGCCGCTATTATCAAAACCAAGCTCTTTACTGTTTTCTTTTTAATCACGGTTTACTCCTCTCATTTTTCCAAAAAATGCCTCATAAGCTCTACGCCGCTGCCGTAATATACGCCCGTTTTTTTGCCGTTGTCCTCGCTGTAAGCAAGTCCTGAGGGAGTATTTTTAACCGAACTGTAAATTACATACGGAACAGGGTCTGCGGCGTGAGTTTTTATAGAAATCGGCGTCGGGTGGTCGGGCAAAATCATCATTTTATAATCAATATTATGATTTTCAAGAGTA
>CAJOPD010000016.1 GCA_905236685.1 uncultured Clostridia bacterium | reverse complement strand
TTTGGATGTGGTAGGACTTGAACATTAAGAAGGCTGTCAGCGCAAAAAAACATACCGGCGGTATGTTTTTTGCTGTCAGGTGCGTAGGCGGGTACTGAAAGCTCGGCTTTCGGTCGCCAAGCAGTGCAGATTGCATAGCAATATGCGTGTCCTCTTTCGCAAAAAGGCACGCCCGGATTATCTGGTCGGTTGTAAACGCCTTCACAATAATAATCTGTCGCTACCCCTTTTTTTGTGGTTGTGCCTGCGGCGCTTTTTTAAATTCCTGGTTTTTTTTGAGCAAATTTCCTTTCAAAATGCAATTTTCGGACGCAGCAAAAAAATAACTACCGAACTCAGTCGGTAGTTATTTTTTTATTAAATCTATTCAGCCATTTTTACGAGCTTTTCGTATTTAGCCTTTGCGTCAGCCTGAGCCTTTTCAAAGAGTTTCTTTGCTCTTTCCGGATTAGACCTTGCAAGCGAGTTATAACGAACTTCGCCCATAATGAAGTCCTCATAGTTAGCCTTTGGCTCTTTTGAGTCAAGCTGGAATGGGTTTTTGCCCTCCAAAGCGCGTCTTGGGTCGAAACGGAAGAGGTGCCAGTAACCTGCCTCAACAGCCTTCTTTTCCTCAGTTTGAGCGATGCTCATACCGCCCTTGATACCGTGATTGATACAAGGTGCATAACCGATGATAAGTGACGGACCGTTGTAGCTTTCAGCCTCCAAAAGCGCCTTCAAGCACTGGTTGTAGTCTGCGCCCTGAGCGATTTGTGCAACATAGATGTAGCCATAGCTCATAGCGATTGCCGCCAAGTCCTTCTTCTTTACAGACTTACCTGCTGCCGCAAATTGTGCGATAGCGCCTGTCGGTGTAGATTTTGAGGGCTGCCCGCCCGTGTTTGAGTAAACTTCGGTATCGAATACCATAATGTTTACATCTTCGCCTGATGCTAAAACATGGTCAAGACCGCCGAAGCCGATATCGTAAGCCCAGCCGTCACCGCCGAATATCCATACAGACTTCTTGTTCAAGAAATCTTTGTCTGCCAAAACTTCTTTTGCCTCGGTAGAATTGATAGTAGCAACAGCTTTCAAAAGCTCTTCTGTCGCAACACGGTTTGCCGTGCCGTTTTCCTTTGTTTCGAGGAACTTATCAACAGCAGATTTAACTGAAGGCTCTGCTTCTGCAAGCTTTTCAAGCTTTTCAATATTCTTTTCACGGATAGCTTTTTGTCCTAAGAACATACCGTATCCGTATTCAGCGTTATCCTCAAAGAGTGAGTTAGCCCAAGCAGGACCTTTTCCTTCCTTATCGGTTGTATACGGTGTTGAAGGTGATGAGCCGCCCCAGATTGAAGAACAGCCTGTTGCGTTTGCAATATACATTCTGTCGCCGAACAGCTGTGTTATAAGCTTAGCATAAGGTGTTTCGCCGCAGCCTGCGCAAGCGCCTGAGAATTCAAGGTAAGGCATTCTGAACTGTGAGCCTTTAACCGTTGTAATCGGGAATTTTTCGAGTACAGACGGCTTCTCGGCAAGCTTAATTCCGTAATCAAAGCCTTTTTGCTCATCTAAGTTATTGTCAAGCGGCGACATTGAAAGTGCTTTTGCGCCCTTAACCTCGGGACAAACATTTACACAGGAGCCGCAGCCCGTACAGTCTAAAACGGAGATTGACATACCATAGTAATATCCGTCAAGCTGTTTCATATTTACATACTTCATACCTTCGGGAGCATTTTTGAGCTCTTCCTCGGTAAGAACTACGGGACGGATACAGCCGTGAGGACAAACATATGAACAAAGTCCGCACTGCAAGCATACATCACCGTTCCAGGTAGGAACATCTATTGCAATACCGCGTTTTTCAAATGCGGCAGAACCGAGCGGAACCTCACCGTTTGCATAAGGAACAAAGGTAGAAACAGGGAGCTGCATTCCGCGGAAGCCGTTGATTGGAACCAAAACATTGTTCACATAATCAACGAGCTTGCCTTCGCCTTCGTGCTTAACCGAAAGGTCTTCGTCCTTTGCGTCCTTCCAGGAGGCAGGAACTTCAACCTTAACGATTGCCTTTGCGCCTGCGTCAATAGCGTCGTGGTTCATCTTAACTACCGCGTCGCCCTTTTTGGAGTAGGAGGCGGTTGCGGCGTCCTTCATATACTGTATAGCGTCATCAGCGGGTATAATATCGGCAAGCTTGAAGAAAGCGGACTGCAAAACTGTGTTAATTCTGTTTCCGAGACCGATTTCCTTACCGATTTTAACACCGTCTATTGTATAGAACTGGATATTGTTCTCAGCGATATATCTCTTAACCTGACCGGGAAGGTGCTTTTCAAGCTCGTCCTTGTCCCAGGAGCAGTTCAAAAGGAATACGCCGCCCGGCTTTACATCTTGTACCATATCGTACTGTCTTATATATGAAGCCTTGTGGCAGGCAACAAAGTCAGCCTTGTTGATAAGGTAGGTAGATGTGATTTTTGCATTTCCAAATCTTAAATGCGAAACGGTAAGACCGCCCGACTTTTTGGAGTCATAATCAAAATATGCCTGAACATTCATATCGGTATGGTCGCCGATAATCTTAACCGAGTTCTTGTTCGCACCAACGGTACCGTCAGCGCCCAAGCCCCAGAATTTACAGCTCTTAATTCCCGCAGGAGTTGTGTCGGGATTTTCGCCGATTTCAAGGGACAGATTTGTAACATCGTCCTTGATACCGATTGTAAAGTGCTTTTTGTCAGTATTCTTAAATGCAGCGATGATTTGCGCAGGAGTAGTATCCTTTGAGCCTAAGCCGTAGCGGCCGCCGAATACGGAAATTCCTGCAAATTTTGAGCCTTCCAAAGCTGCAACAACATCAAGATAAAGCGGCTCGCCGACTGCGCCTGATTCTTTTGTTCTGTCAAGAACAACAATCTTTTTGGCAGTAGCAGGGATAGCGTCGATAAAGTGGCTTACAGAGAAAGGTCTGTAAAGACGGACTTTAATCATACCAACCTTTTCGCCCTTGCCGTTCAAATAGTCAACAGTTTCGGAAATGGTATCGTTTACAGAGCCCATAGCGATTATAACTGTTTCGGCATCTTGCGCACCGTAGTAGTTAAAGAGCTTGTAATCGGAGCCGATTTTAGCGTTAACCTTGTCCATATATTCTTGCGTAAGAGCAGGAATTGCTTCATAGAACTTATTTGAAGCTTCTTTTGCCTGGAAGAATACATCGGGGTTTTGTGCTGTACCGCGCTGTGCGGGGTGTTCAGGATTTAAAGCGTTCTTTCTGAAATCTGCAATTGCGTCCCAGTCAACCATTTCTGCAAGGTCGGCATAATCCCAGCAAGCAACCTTTTGGTACTCGTGGCTTGTTCTGAAACCGTCAAAGAAATGAATAAAAGGAACCTTTCCTTTAATTGTTGTAAGATGTGCAACTGCGCCCAGGTCCATAGCCTCCTGCGGATTTGAGGAAGCAATCATAGCAAAGCCTGTCTGACGGCAAGCCATAACATCTTGATGGTCGCCGAAAATGGAGAGTGCGTGAGATGCCAAAGCACGCGCCGAAACATTAAATACGCACGGCAAAAGCTCACCTGCGATTTTATACATATTCGGTATCATAAGCAAAAGTCCCTGTGATGCCGTGTAAGTAGTAGTCAAAGCGCCTGCTGCCAAGGAACCGTGAACGGTACCCGAAGCGCCTGCCTCAGACTGCATTTCGGTAACCTGAACAGTTCTGCCAAAAATATTTTTTTGTCCTGCTGTTGCCCATTTGTCTGTTACTTCCGCCATTGTTGACGACGGAGTGATAGGATAGATAGCAGCGACATCGGTAAATGCATAGGAAGCATAAGCCGCGGCGTTGTTACCATCCATGGTTTTCATTTTTCTGCCCATTATAAATTTTCCTCCTTAATTTATTGTTTAGGATTAAGTAATCCATTATTTATAAGGTAATGAATAAAATCCATACCTTACTATAATAACACTTTTTTATTATAAAATCAATAATAAAATCCCATAATTTTGTCATATTTTCATTTTTTTTGATATTGCGGGCGTTTCGCAACAAAAATCATACCGAAAATGCCCAAAATCACGCCCAAAAATGATACGACCTGTGAAATTCCGAGAACATTCGGGACAAGGTAAAGAATATATTCGCTGTTCCGCATACCCTCCAAAAAGAGCCTGCCCAGGCTGTACCACAGAATATAGAAGAAAAACACCTGTCCGTCAGCCCGTTTTTTGTCACGGAAAATCAGTATCAGCAAAAGCCCTAAAAAATTCCAAGCTCCTTCGTATAAAAAGAGCGGGTGAACGCCTGCGCCGCCGTTTATCGTCATTCTTAAAAAATTGTCCGTTTCCCTGCCGTAGACCTCCGCATTAAAGAAATTCCCCCACCTGCCTATGATTTGCCCGATTAAAAGCCCGGGGGAACATATATCAAAAACATTCAAGGTATTGAGCGCTCTTTTTTTGCAGAAGAAATAAGCGGTAGCTATCGCGCCGATTAGTGCGCCGTATATGGCGATACCGCCTTCCCAAACCCTGAAAATGCCCCAAAAGCCTCCGACCGACTTCCAGTCGAAAATACAATAGTAAATCCGTGCAGATATAATCGAAATAATAAGCCCCCAAAAGCATATATCAAAGATGTCGTCAGGGTTTACGCCTCTTTTTTTGCAGGTTTTGGTGACGAACAAAAGCCCCAATAGATACCCCGAAAGAATACATATTGCATACCAGTATATTTCGCGCCCAAAAAGAGTAAAAGCGACGCGGTTTACCGCAAAACTTAAATTAAGAGCGGGAAAACCGATTATATTTTTCATAAAAACATCTCCCTGTGTCTTGAAGTCATTAGAATTATATCGCTTTTTTACGGGTTTTACAAGAAAATGTATAACAATTGTAATAAAAAATAAAAAAAATTTTAATTTTTTTCTTAAAAACTATTGCACTTTTTATAAGTATGCGCTATAATGGGAGTGAATTGGTAGATATGGGAGAGTTTGGGCGATTTTGCCGAAAATATGGAGTATTTAGGGAAGGAGGGTGTCGAATGATAAGCTTTTTAGGCGAATATCCGCGTCAGCTAGATGAGCGGGGCAGGTTTATTCTGCCTGCGAAAATAAGGGAAAAGCTGTCAGGAACGGTATATATAGCACCCTCGCCTATTGACGAATGTCTAAATCTTTATCCCGAAGATGAGTGGCAGGAAATAGCGGAAAAGGTAAGCGCATTACCGACAGTAACCAACCGCAGCGCCGCAGCGCTGCAACGGAGGCTGTTCGGAAAGGCGATGTCCTGTGAGATAGACAAGCAGGGGCGTATCCCGCTTAATGAGGATTTGATAAGCCACGCAGGTATGACCAAGGATATTGTGTTAGTCGGCGTAAATTCCAAATTTGAAATCTGGGACAGCGAGAAATGGAAGAAGGCAGACGAAGCCTTTGATACCGATATGATGCTTGAAGGAATTTCCCAGTACGAAATAAGGATTTAAAACAAAATGGAATTTAAACATTATTCCGTAATGCTTTCTGAAACGGTGGATTTGCTTAAAGTAAAAAGCGGCGGCGTTTATGTTGACGGAACGCTCGGCGGCGGCGGGCACTCGCTTGAAATACTAAATCGGGCGGAAGGCGCGCGTCTTGTCGGGATAGACCGTGATAAAGAAGCGCTTGCGGCTGCGGAGAAACGGCTTTGTGAATTTAAAGACAGGGTAACGCTTGTTCACGATAATTTTTGTAATATAACTTCTGTTTTAGACAGACTTGGAATAGACAAGATAGACGGTATGGTGCTGGATTTGGGCGTTTCATCATATCAGCTTGATAATAGCGAAAGAGGCTTTTCGTATATGACCTCGTCGCCGCTTGATATGCGTATGAATAAGGACGACGAAAAGACGGCATATGATGTGGTAAACGGGTATGATAAGGACAAGCTTGCGGAAATTTTCTTTGCTTACGGCGAAGAAAAATGGTCAAAACGGATAGCGCAATTTATAGAAGAAAAAAGGGAAGCCGCTCCAATAAAAACAACTGCGGAGCTTGCGGAAATAGTAAGGGCGGCAATACCGAAGGGCGCAAGAGAGGGAACTGCCCACCCGGAAAAACGGGTTTTTCAGGCGGTCAGAATTGAGGTAAATAACGAACTTGGAGTTCTTAAAAACGCTGTTTCGGACGCCTTAGAAAGATTAAATACAGGCGCAAGGCTTGCCGTAATCACCTTCCATTCGCTTGAAGACAGGATTGTGAAGACCGCTTTTTCGGAGGCGGCAAAGGGCTGTATTTGCCCCGCAGATTTCCCCGTATGCGTCTGCGGCATAAAACCGCAGGTAAAAGTGATAACAAAAAAACCTATTCTTCCGTCGGAGGAAGAACTGAAAATAAATTCAAGGTCAAAAAGCGCAAAGCTCAGGGCTTGCGAGAAAATATAGATAGGAGAAAAGAAAGATGCCGTATAATAATAACCTTGCTTATGATTTGGATTTTGGGGCAGCTGCCGCCGAAACTGATAAAAAAGTAAAGGAACAGCAAAGGCAAAAAAGAGCAAAAGCAAAGGCGGAAAGGGCAAGAATTCACCGTGCGGTAGTATGCTGTATAAGCATATTTGCTCTTTGCGCGGGATTTATGATTTCCAGAAATGTTACGGCATACGAAAGCAAAAGGAATGTTGCAAAGCTTCAAAAGGAGCTTAACAGCTTAAAGGAATATTCAAGCCAAAAAGCGTTTGAGCTTGATAAAAGCATTGACCGCGAGGAAATCGAGAGAGAGGCGAGAACCCGTCTTAATATGGTAAGACCTGAAAAGTATCAGACTGTTTATGTAAACATAAAGCAGGACGATGTTACCGAGGTTACGGTCAAAGAGGCAGAGGGGATTAAAAGCTTTTTTGGCATATTTACAGGCAAAAAATAATAAATATAGTTGAGTGTTTATGATAGGAATGGTAATAAATGACTTTTGGCAAGATGCGTAAAAGATCAATACGGCTTTTTGTTTTTTTTCTGGCGCTGATGGTAATAGTAATATCCCGCCTTTTTTACTGGCAGGTTGTAAAGGGCAATCAGATGAAGGAGCTTGCCGAAAGACAGCAGACGAACCAAACTGCAATAATTGCAAGGCGCGGAACTATTTATGACAGAAACCAGAATGTTTTGGCGGAAAGCGCAACGGTAAATACGGTTGTATGCAATCCCCAGCAGATTGAAAAGGACTGCAAGGACGAAGAAGGCAATGTCAGAAAGAGCGACCTGCGGCTTATTGCATCAACGCTTGCGGAAATTTTGGAGCTTGATGAGGACGATATTTACGACAAAATCACGAGGGATAATAAGTTTCAGTATATAAAAAAGCGCGTCACGGTAGAAGAAGCCGACGCTATAAAAAAGATAAAGGACAGCTCAGTCGATAAACAAACGGCTAAGCTTTTTTCCGGTGTTTATTTTGAAGAGGACTCAAAGAGGTACTATCAATACAATCTTGCCTCGCACATCATAGGTTTTACGGGGTATGATAACGACGGTATGCAGGGCATAGAAATGACCTTTAATAACTACCTGTCGGGACGCGCGGGGACGGTGCTTTCCGCAAAAAATGCGGGAGGAACAACAGCCGAAAAACAGTATGAGGCAGACTTGGACGCGCAAAAGGGTGACGATATTGTTTTAACCATAGATGAAACGATACAGTCAATACTTGAAAAGTATTTGGAGCAGGCGTGTGTTGAGAATGTGTTAAAAGAGGGTGCCTGCGGAATTATAATGGACCCCAAAACAGGCGAAATTCTGGCTATGGCGACAAAGCCCGATTTTGACTTAAATGACCCGACAGCGCTTTCCCGATACGAAAAGTTTGCAATCGGTATGGACGATGTGATAGCAAAAACGAAATCGGACAATGACGAGGAAAGAAACGAGGCGGTGGCAAAAATCCGCAATAAAATGTGGCGTAATAAAGCCATATCCGATACATATGAGCCCGGCTCGACCTTCAAAATTTTAACGGCGGCGATTGCCTTGGAGGAAGGCGCGGCAGACCTTAATTCGCAGTTTTTCTGCGGCGGCTCAAAGCAGGTTGCCGACCGTACAATAAAGTGCCATAAAGTTGCGGGGCACGGTGCGGAGGACTTTGCAAGGGGCGTAATCAATTCCTGTAATGTTGTGTTTATGGATTTGGGACTTAGAATAGGCAGCGAAAAATTTCAGGAGTACTTTAAGGCATTCGGGCTTACGAAAAAAACCGATATTGAGCTTATCGGCGAGTCGGGAAGCGTTTATTATAAAAACAGAATGTCGGAAACGGATATTGCCACAAGCTCTTTCGGTCAGGGTTTCAGTATAACGCCTATCCAGCTTATAACGGCGGTTTCTGCCGTAATAAACGGCGGAAATCTTATGAGACCGCAGATTGTTAAGGAGATAAGAAATGCGGGCGGAATTGTAAAAACCTTTTATCCGCAGATTGTAAATAAGGTTATTTCCGAACAAACCTCTGCCACTATGCGAAATATTTTGGAGCGTGTCGTTGCAGATAAAAACGGAACGGGAAAAAATGCCTACATAAAGGGCTACCGTATCGGCGGAAAGACGGGGACCTCGGAAAAAGGACGAAATAACGGCAAGCGTATTGCCTCATTTGTCGGTTTTGCGCCTGCCGATGACCCGCAGATAGTGTGCCTCGTTATGCTTGACGAGCCGCAGGTTGCAAACAAATACGGCGGAACGATAGCGGCGCCGCTTGTAGGCTCGATTATTGAGGAAACGCTTGAATATATGGGAATAGACAGACAGTATACCGAGGCGGAGGCGCAAAGTATTTCGGTAAGCGTTCCCGATGTGCGCGAGCAATCGGTAACTACGGCAAAGGAAATGGTAGCCGCAAAGGGACTTAATATAAAGGTTTCGGGAAACGGCGAAACGGTTTTGGACCAACTGCCAAAGCCGGGAGTGAGCGTAGCGGAAAATTCGACCGTAATCGTTTACACACAGGAGCGTGACGAAAACAAAAAGGTTTCGGTGCCAAATCTTGAAGGATTAACGCCTGAGCAGGCGAAAAAACGCCTTTCGGACGCAGGACTTAATTTTGAAATAGGCGGAGCAGGGCTGGCGGATACAGACGGTGCGTACGCGTTCAGGCAAAGCATAGCGGCAGG
>CAJOPD010000015.1 GCA_905236685.1 uncultured Clostridia bacterium | reverse complement strand
CAGGGCGTGTTCGTATGTTGTTTTATCCGTTTTTGATTTTAATAACCTGCGTATAGCATCAAACATAAAATCCACTCCGATATATATGAAAAATTTCAGCAAGCCTTTTAGCTTGCTGAAATTCTATCATATTTCATTAAACTGTTATGGTAAAACATTTTACCAAAATACTTTATGAACTATCATCAAAAAAGCTGATTTGATGTTTATTGGGTTCGGATTGTTTTATGCTGATTTCATCAGCCACAATCTGCCTTATGCCCATTTCCGTCATATTGTACTTTTTCGCAAGGGAACGAAAGTTGTATCCGTTAAACTCTGATTTTATTTTTTTATTCCGAAGAGGTCGCTCTATCGCCTCATATTTGAGGAAATACACTCTTTCGCCAGAAAACATTTTTGCAAGCTCAAGCGCTACATCAATACCGAACTTTTCCGCCAGCGCATCGTAAGGCTCCGGCAAATCTTCGTACTGAATTTCATTACACATTTAATCACGCCCTTTCGCTCATTTTTTTAAGTCCCTCAATAACCTTTCCTGCCTGATAGCTTGTCAGCCAATCTATACTGTCCGTTTTAGCATATTTTTTAATAAATCCCGAAAGCCGTTTGGGATTGTCACTCCAGCCGAGTTTGTGGCTGAGGTCAAGTATATATTTTTTTTGACTGTTTGATGCCATACCGGAGGGAGCGGGACGGGATACCTCTTTTCCTTGTATTCTGTCAATAAGATATTTTGCCTGCGCTTCCGAAAGTTTTGAGATATGTTCTTCCGAAAGCTCTGCCTCTGCCAAAGCGTGCATATCTTCTTTTGACAGTCCGTATTCCCGTCCGACAGCCCAAAGGTGTTTCATGGTTTTAGGCTTAATTCTCATTGGTACGCACCGTAAGGCTTATGCTGTACTCTTTATCCTCTTTCATTATGCCTTTTATAAGCCGTATTAAATTTTTAATGCTTTTCCCGGTAAAGGTTTCCTTTTCAATAGAGAGTATCGGAGTTGCCACCGTCGGCAATTCCTTTCTAACCGGGACTTCCGCATTTTTCTTCATTTCACAAGGTGTTTTCATTCTAATTCCTCCAAATCTATATCATAAAAGTATTTTTCCGCCTCTTTGCGGTGTGCGCCTACCGTTTCAAGAGCCTTGTCACTGTATTTTTCAAGCGCCTCCTTGTCAAGTTTTTCAGACACTTTTATACAGTCAAACATATCGTGCTGCTTGCAGGCTTCCATTATAGCCTTTACATTCCGCGTAACAATCTCCGAAACCTTGCGGAAACCGACTTTTCCATAAGTCATTTCTTTTGTCTTGCGGTCTGTAAATTCGCTGATGTGCGCTTTTGTATAAGCTTCAATTTCCTTTTCAAGCTCGGCGTTCTCCGCCTGGAGCGGTTCGACCTTTTCAGAAAACGCACCTTTAACCATAGTAATTTGATTGTTCATAGCACTTTCTGCTCTGCGTATTGTGATAGTGTTTTCTCGAATTCTGCCTAAAGCCTCATCTACTTCTTTCCAGGATAAAAATTTAGATTCTTTTACTTTTGCCATTTTAATAACCTCCATTCATAATTTGTCTTATATACCATCTCGGATAAAACTTTTGAAAGCCCCTCTGCACATCTTTAATAACCCTATACCGTCTTTGACTTCTCTGCCTATGTTTTGCTTTTGTAGCCATATTTTTACTCCTCCTTTATAGCAGCATCATACTTGATGCTTCTCTTACCGTGTCAATGGTAATTTCACCGTTTGCGATACGCATAATGTTTTTGAATGTCCTGTCTAAAAGTCTGAAACAGCCGTTCTTTTCATTGCAGGCGCGCCTTATCATTTCATCTGTGGCAGCTCCGTCAAAATCGTATCCGTCAATGTATGAGACAACATCTGATTTTGTAAGCCCTCTTAATTTCCAGTATAGGTCAATTCTGTTAGCCATACGCGGGATGTACTGCTTTATCATATTTTCAAGTGCAGGCTCTCCCGAAAGAACCATTCCTACATCAGAGTCATCAAAGATTGTGCGCAGGATTTCCGCTTTCTTCTGTGCATATTTAGTGATGAGCTTGTCCGCCTCATCTATAATTAAGAGATAGCCGCCGTTAGCGTTGAAAAATGCTTTAATGCTGTCAAGCCTGTCATTTATCGTTCCGACTAAGTGAGGGAGTCCCAACTGTCGCTCAATAGCCTTAACCAAATCCCTTGCATTCATAGCCTCGTTACATTCAATGTAACACACTCTCGGAGACTTTGCATAATACTTGAGGGTAAATGTTTTTCCGAACCCGGACTTGCCGACTACGATTCCGAACCCCATATCCTCCTGGCAGCTCTGGCATACGGCAATTATCCCTACTGTGTCCTCAGTCTGATGTATGCCGCCCTTTCTTATGGGAATAACCTCAGTGTCCTCCGAAATCATATTCCTTATCGCATTTTCAATGTTGTCAACCGTGCCTTGCGTCAAGACATCTGTATTGTCATTAAAATACTGGCTTACAGATGTCCTGTGCACCTTAATTTCTGTTGAAAACTCCGCTTTCGACATATGATTTTTTTTCATATAGCTTTCAGCTTTTTCTCTTAAAACTTCATCAATTTTAATCATAATATTTGCTCCTTATCATAAATTTTCAATTCGGCGGAATGCTTTTTCCGCCTGTCTTCTCATAAATTCAGTGGTTTTTTGTTCCTGCCGCTCGCGCTCTTTTTTCTTCTGCTCGCTCCATTGCCTGTCCGCAGGTATTGCAACTACTTTTTGAGGCTCTTCCGAAAGCTCCGGTACCTGCAGTTCACGCTGTTCGTATGGCATCATAAGGGCTTTCTTGTCTTCCTTTACCTGCCGTATTTGCCGCGCCTGTGATTTCAAGTGTTCTGTCAGAGTTTCGTCGCCAAAATCCGCAAGCGGATTTAATTTTTCGGCGGTGTACGCATTGCAAATATGCTCTCCGCTGATAGTGTAACAGCATACAAAACCTAAATTCTTTTTGTAATACCGAACAAGTATCTTTTCGCCGATGAACCGCGCAAGCTCCTGTGAAGAGTATGTTATGTTCTCTATTCTGACTCCGTAACTGTAAACCGTGCGGTAATCGCATTTTCCGAGCAATGTTATAGCATATTCAATCGGCGGCGCTGCCTTTTGATAGCGCTTTTCGTTTAAAAATACCCATTCAGGTGTGGGAATTTCCGCGCCGTCCTCTTTAAGTCCCGAATGATTTCGCTTGTGATAGTCCATTGCCAGATAATCCTCAAAGGCGGCTGTAAACTCTTCCATTGTGAGAAGCTCGCCCGCATCAAGCATTTTAGGAATGTCCTTGAATACCTTTCCGGCTGTTTTTGAGCCTGTCAGAGTGCCTGTGTAACTGTCAATCTTTTTTGTAAATCTTGATATTATTGTACCGAAAACACGCTCAATCTGACCTTTAACCCAAGAATGATACGGAAGCGCTCTTTTGTCATATTCAATTCCGATTGACTTATAAAAGCCTTTGATTTCACCGTCAATATCAAACCGCACCTTTCTTTTCCGTCCTGTAAGAGTCTCAGCGGTAAAATCTTTACCGTTATCAATATATACCACTCTCGGAACGCCGTAAAATGGGCTGTTCTTTTTCGGATATATCATATGTATAATCACTTGTTTAAGCACTTCTGCATTGGGCTGGAGCGTAATTCCCCAACCGACAAGCACTCTTGACCTTACATCAATAAAACCTACTAAATACGGACGCGCCGCCGTTTTATTTCCGTTTTCGTCTGTGACCTCAATCCAGCAGTCAAAGGTGTGCGCATCACCCATAACACATTCCATTACATCAAGACTTGCAATATCACGGCGCATTTTAATCATCTTTGTCGCCTTAAAGTTACGCTCGCCCTTTTGAAGATAAGCGGCGACATCAGAGTGATTATAGTAAAGGTCTTGACAATATCGCCTTACAGTGTTGTAACTCGGCTTGTATTCGCCGTCTCGCTCATCTATCCTGTCCCAGAGGTCTTCACATAGGAGCTGTATAGATTGCAGATTTTTATGATACTTTTCCGACGCCCAAAGGTTTTCAATGTCAGCGCGCAGCTCCTCTGTCAGCCTTGTATGCTTTCCCTTTTTAGGCGGCGGACAAAGGGACAGTATGCGGAAGTAGTCATAGTTTTTTCCGTCCTCGCTCTCCTGTGCCGATGCCCATGCCGTTGCCTCCTTGTACTTCTTTAAGTACCTGCGGAACTGCTTTGAGGATATGGAAAGATTGTTACTTACAAACTCCTCGCAAAACTCCGTTTTGGTTTTGTGATACTCCGCCGATTCCCTAAGATACTTTTCAATAACCGCCGCAAGCCCTTGAGCTTTCTGATATGTAGATTTGTAGTTTTCATAATACCAGGAAAAATCACAATCAATATACCACGGCGGCTCTCCTGTCTCTCTTATCCGCTTTGCGCGCAGTTTTTGAATTTCCGCCTGTTTTCGCCGCTTGTATTTTGCTTGTGCCGGGGTAGAAAGGGAACTTACATCTATATATACCAAAGCTCTGCCGCCCTCCGGATTCGGCTCTTGCTTAGTGCGATATTTACTACGAGTATATATAACCTTGAATATTCTATATTCAATTCCCTCCAGCTCCGCCGCCTCTTTAAGACTTACCCATTCAGTCATTTTTTATTACCTCTTCCATAATCATTAAGTTGTGAGGACACCGTAACTCACCAGGAATAGTATTTATTCTTCGAGAAATTTCTGCAAATGATATTTCCTCTTTAAGAATAGGACCATTAAACGGAGTGTGGGAAGGTCTGTTAATAATTGTTTCCCGTACCATTTCATTGCCTTTCATTTTCGCCCTCCATATACAGTATTGTCTTTGGCTTAAAACACCATTTGCCACACCCGTTTTCCTCGGCAGGCAGTTGCTCATAGCCTAAATCCAACATTTTAGTCACGCATCTTTCTGCTACTTGAATATATCCTTGCTTTATGCCGTGTCCGCAACAACTCCCAATTGTTTCTATACCCTCTTGTTTTATAAGATGAGTTAATTCGTGTTGCAAACAAGAATCGCAACTTACAGACTCTCTTTGTGATAGGGCGGAAAAGATTATTTTCACACTGCATTTATGTGCCCCTATCGGTGAAACTTTGCACCCTGTCTCATATCTTGCCTTGCAAAGCGCCTCAACCGCTATATCGTTTAGCCCCAATCTTCTTTTTTCACTTATAATGTCCGATAAAATCTCGGCACTTGTAAGATTATCCATCATTCCTCTACCTCCACCAGTTCTGGGTTTTCGAAGATGTTGCCACAGACTTTCGGTTTAAGGCAGAAGAGCGAGTGTAATTCATTGTCTGTGCAATTACCCTTTTCGCTGTATCTAAAACAACCGTTTCCAAAGAATACCGCCAAGTATTTTACACCCCCGTCTTCGTTAACATATGACAGTATGTCCCCCTCAAAAATGTCCCTGCCGTTCACATCATCATAGTAACCCGTGTACTGTCCCACCGTTTCTGGAATGACTAAATGCTCATTTATATACGGTCCGTCTGTATGCAAATCTCCATAGTACCAAAAGCCCCGTATCTCTTTTCCATTTAGCTTTATTATGGTTTTCCCATGTTCGTCAGCGTGAAAACCGCGAAATTTAATTATTCGCATTTTGTTTCACTCTCCTTTATCGGCTTAATCGTACTGGCATTTAAAGCATTTACAATCGTTTGACAATCCTTTGCTTTTTTGAAAGGAATGTCCTTGTAATACTCGCAGCTCCCGTCTTCTTTCCTTCTTGCTGCAAGATAACCTTTGCTACTGCCTTTGTATTGCACAAACCAATTACTCATCTTTCCGCCTCCTTGTAAATAGGGTGTTGATATATCCTGTTTGCGTAAACCTTGTAATCAGGCATAGCGTTTAGCTGTCGGACTTTTTCTATAAAGTCCCGTTTATCCATACTGTTCGGACAGTACTTATCTGCTAAATCCCAAAGTGTAGTGCAGGTGTCATATCCATATGCTGTCACGCTGTTTTTTCTTTGTGATAGTCCTAAAAGGAGCAGCGCAATCAATATTACCGAAATACCTATAACTAAATTTTTTGTGAGCTTGCGGCGTCTTTCGCGCGCCCGCATTCTCCGTTTAATCTCAAAAACATTACTCATATTAATACAAGCCATTTTCACTATTTCCTTTCTTTAATCTTACTGTTTTGTCCCTTATTCAACCGCTTTCCCATATAACCAGGGGATTCCATAAGGGGCAAAGCCCCTTTGGTCGTTTTAAGGGGTTTGGGGGAAATCGAATCCCCCAATGCTTTTGCTACTTTTCACATTGAAAAGTAGATATAAAGGCCATAATTCCTCTGATTACAAAAGTAGGTATTGACTTATTACCGCTTTTGTGATACCATTATCGCAAGAAACGCTTTTGTTTCTTGCTTTGTTTTATCGGTATAACGGCTTGCAAGTGTGGTTATACCGATTCTTTTTTGCCTTTATCTTTAAGCACCTCCTGTAAAATTTTATAGATTTTAGCACGGAGCGGCAGTAATAACCTGCTATCATCGGGAAGGTGTATAACATCTGATAATCTGTTTTGCGGTATGCCGTATTTCTCACAAAACTCTTTATGTGAAAACCCTGCATAAACCAGCATAGACTTGATATACCGCCCCTCACTTGATATTGGTCTCTTTTTCCTCTTTTTCTTAGTCTGCATTTTTAATCTTAATCACCTCTTCACTCTTTTTGCCTCCCTTGCCTAAAGGGAGGGGGACCGCTTGCGGTGGAGGGATTTACTCAAAGTGTCCCCCTGTGGAATAATCCCATTCGATAGTCCCATCATCATACTGTGTAATAGTGTGCGCCTCACATTGCCAGCCGCTCGCTAGATTAGTCATTATCGCGCCGTCTTGGAGTACAATTCGGCATAAATAATCGCCTCCGTTTCTGTTACGGTAAACTTTGCCCTCAGTAAGTTTTGCGTGCCTTTTCATAATTTACTCACTCTCCTTTTCCGCAAATATAGACCACTCTCTTAGGTCCTTGAATCTGTCCTTTTATCATTTTTGTAATTCTGTCCGCTATTCCTTTTGCGCTTTCGCAGACGATAGCGGGCTTTTTTACTCTTTCCATAATTTCTCTCCTTTCCTCTTGTTTTTTCTCATTTTTCGTGATAAAATAGCCTTGTAAAATGGTAAAATTACCATTTGTATATATTATACCCAACAAATCGTTGGCTGTCAATAAGAAAAACCAACTTTTTGTTGGTTTTGTGAAAAATACACAATTTTTAGGAGATTGATATGGAAATAATAGACAGGATAAAGCGTTTATCAAAAGAGAGGGGGATTAGCCTTTCGTTTATTTGCGAAAAAATGTCCGTGAATAAGACCTATTTTATTGATGTTGCAAAGCGAAATGGTACGATTCCGGATGACAAACTTAGTATTATTGCAAATACCCTTTTTACATCTGTTGAATATCTCAAAACTGGTGTTGAAGATGAAATAGATGAGATTATAAGTGCTCTTCCTGATAAAAGCGACAATACTGTGACTATTAGAATAGCAGCTTTTGGCGGCGGAGTTCACGAAGTTAAAATATCAAAGGATGATTTAAGAGATGTAGTAAATATGCTTGAAGAAGAGGAAGAAGAGGGAGAGGATAAAAACTAATAGACCCTATAACTTTGTCGAAATTTGTCATATAATCGAATTATCTTAATTCGGGAGGTAATTCAATTATGAAAAAGTACAAAAAGGCAAAGAGCTTCATCAAAACATTCGGACTTAAACAAAATTACACATCTAAAGATTTGACGGATATTTTAAAAAAGCAAGGATTTTCACTCTATGAATATGTCCCGCTTTCCAATAAATCAGAAATTCTTTTTGGTAGGCTGAACTGTGTTAATATGGCAAATGCAAACTATTCCTTTTCTGTCTGCTCTGATGAGACAAATCTATGTTGTACAAGAAAATTAGTAACTGAAAAGGAGAAAATATTACTCCTGATGCACGAAAACTTGCATATATTTATGGGCGATGTTAAAAAAGATAGCACGATTACTCCTTTCCAGGAAAAGACTGTTACCGATTTACACTTTATTGTCGACTTTATATTAAATGCACGGCGTTATGTCCGATTGATTTCAGTAATTCTTGTAACAGTCCTTATTCTCAGCGGAATACATCATTTTACATACTCCAAAAGCACAGAGGCATATTTTTATGTAACGCCCGGCGGAACACACTATCACAAAGAGGATTGCGATTTCATCACAATCAATCCAAAATCATATAAAATTTCGGCGGAGGACGCAATAAAGTCTTATCTTCCTTGCTCTAAATGCCGACCAAATGAAAAATAAAAAGAATAAAAGAAGGTTATTTATTTATGAAAGATTTTTTTAAGAAAAAAGCAATAATATACACCATTATTATTGCGCTTGTTTTGGGAACAGGTTCCTTGCTTGTATTGCCTCATCAACTTGCGGTAAGTAACTTTAATAAAACTTTTTCCCTGGTAAAAACAGAAAATACATACCTATCAACAAAAATACAAGCATTACAAGCGTTAATTGACAGCGGAGAAGAGCCTCTCTCGGAATCTGATATTCTTGCCGCAAAGCAAGTTGTTGAAACAGTTTCAACAACAATGACTCCTGTGCCAGAGCTACCTCAAAAAACCAAAGACATAAAAGCAATAACACCTGATACTGCTCCAACCGTAGACTATTCTGAGTTATATGCTGTATTAGATTTACAAACCGAAAACTTAAAAAACAGTTTTGCGAATGCAAAATTATTAACGAATCCTACTGAAGAATATGTTATTTCTGCTTTAAATTATGTAGATGAAATTATAAAATGCGAGGCTGCTACCGAAAACAATGACCCCAATGAAAAATTGCATAAAGCAGGCGGATATACATCAGCTGTGTTCTTTGCAAGTTCAAACACACCTGCAAGCGAGAAAACAGGAAATCCTGTAAATGATGGTACTGACGGCGGTGGTTGCATTGAAGTTTATACTAATAAAGAAGACGCAAATAAAAGAAATTATTACTTGTCCGCCTTTGACGGAACAATATTTGACTCAGGTTCTCATTCTGTATATGGTACTATTATTATAAGAACATCAACAAAACTAACTGCTTCAAAGCAAAAGGAATTAGAAAACAAAATACTTGATTCTTTGTGTAAAAAATAAGAGCTTAAAATTAGATTTTTGCATTTATATAGGTAGTAACTTATTTTATTTTGTTACTTTGTAAGATTTGTATTTTTTAAAAAAAGCCCGAAAAATCGCATAGATAAGCCAAAGTAACAAAATTGCAAAAATTTACAGATTTGTTACTTTGTAAAAAATGCGTTCCATGGTGCAAAAAAAGAGCGGTTGCTGTTTGAATACAGAGCAATCACTCTTATTTTTTTGCTTATTTATGCGATTTAACGCACATTTCTAAAAAGTGTTAAATCGTGTTATTAAAACTGTTAAATTTAACACTTATAACAGCCCTTTCCGCTGTCCCACCGCAAAGTGTTACTTTTTTTCTCATTCTGCTTGATTTCCACGCTTTATCCCTCAATCACCCTCAAACCCTCTATTTCACGCCATTTCCCATAACATCACGCCTTATCACGCCTAATCTCGTTTTTCTCTGTTTCCTTGTAATTTAACACCCACATCGTGAAGCCGTGCATAAGGAATATGTGCATCTTTGAGATAATGCATATAGCTATAATTGATGCCCAAAAACGGAGGCTGTCCGACGCCATGCATAGGTTTGATTTTTCCTACGGTTTTTTGAAAATCAACTTTAATATTAGTATTCATTACAGATAACACCTTTCTTCAATAAAATTTTAAACAATTATGATTTTTAAAATACCATAAACTGTATTTTTATATTATTTTATAGTATTACAGGCACGATTTAAAGTATCTATATTCAGTCTTTTGTCTTATATTCCTATTCGGTACATTGTAAAGAGTTTAAGCAGAAGATTTAAGGTTTTAGAATATGTTAAAAAATCTAAAAGCTGAATATGCAGACTGAATTAAATAATGATTTTCAGATGTTGGCTTTAAGCGTGACCGAAAAAACGGGCAAACTCAATCCGCCCTCCTATTGACAAGCAGTGCGGTTTTGTAATACAATATAAAACATAGTCGGTTGAATGACGGCTTTTCATAGATGAGTGTGTGGCTTTCATTTGCAACACAACAAAATTTATATAGGAGTGTGACTAATTGTGAAAAGTTTTAAAATGAGCTTTGCGGCGGCGGGAGATATGCTTATTCAAAGAAAAATCTCCACAAAATATGATGGATTTGCCGAACTCAAAGACTACATATCAAAGGCAGATGTAAAATTCTTTAATCTTGAAACAACATTGCATCACGGCGAATATTTTGGCAATCAGTTCTGCGGAGGAAGTTATCTTTACGCAGACCCTGCTGTACTTGACATCGCAAAAGAATACGGGTTTAATATACTTTCTTTTGCAAATAATCACACTATGGATTATTCCTACGGCGGACTGCTTTCTACTCTTGAAAATGTTAACAAGGCAGGCTTTGCAAACGCAGGCGTCGGAAAAAATCTTGATGATGCGGCATCTCCCGGATATCTTGATACCCACAACGGACGCGTCGCACTTATTTCTGTTGTTTCTACAATGATGAACCCTGCGGCTATGGCGGGAAAACAGTCCCGACAGATACTCGGAAGACCGGGTGTAAATCCTCTCAGAGTCGATGAAAAAATGGAACTGACTCCCGAACAGTTTGAAGTGATTGAATCAATAGCACAGAATAGTAGTATAAATGCAAGAGATAATATATCAAGAGCAGAAGGATATCAAAATCCGTTGCCTGACGGTATAGCTGTTTTAAAAGAACTGAAATTTTTCAAAGGCGAAAAAACTTACTATCATACAAAGCCGAACAGCGAAGATATTGATAGAGTTAAAAAGGCAATATATGAAGCACAAATGCACGCGGATTATATTATTATCAGCGTTCACTCTCACGAGGTGGGCGGCACAACCAAAGAAACTCCCGCACCGTTTCTTGAAGAATTCGCGCACATTTGCATAGACAGCGGCGCACACGCTGTAATAGGGCACGGACCTCATCTTATAAGACCGGTGGAAATATACAAAGGATTTCCCATTTTCTACTCTTTGGGTGATTTTATGCTGCATAACGAAAGTATACATAAGCTTCCCGAAGATATGTATGAAAAGTACGGACTTACATCAGATGCAACTATGCGTGAACTCTTCCGCAAGAGGTCTGCTGACTATACAAGAGGACTAATGACTGACAGGCGTATGTTTGAATCCTTTATTCCTTATTTTGAAATAGAGGACGGCAAAATTACGCATTTAGAACTTCTCCCTATTGAGCTTGACTTTAAAGAGCCTCGCTGGAAGAACGGCAACCCTCATATCAGCACAAATTCCAATATATTGGAAAGACTTAGCGAAATGTCTGCCCCTTACGGTACAAAAATCCGTATTGATGAAAGAGGCATTGGTATAGTTGAAATATGACACCGAGTTTGAGGCTTGCATATTGTTTAAAACTGAATTAAGAATTATTGCAAATAGTGAGTTAAAAAAATATAGTTAAAACAAAAAATGCATAATAAAAGGGTTTGAGAATTCTCAAACCCTTTTTAGTTGTCTTACTTAAAGAACCTGTTGAGGAGTCCCTCAAAGCCCTTGCCGTGTCTTGCTTCGTCCTTTGCCATTTCGTGAACGGTGTCGTGGATTGCGTCATAACCGAGTTCCTTTGCCTTCTTGGCAAGCTCTAACTTGCCTGCTGTTGCGCCGCATTCCGCCTCAGCGCGAAGTTGCAGGTTTTTCTTTGTATCGGCATAAACCACTTCGCCCAAAAGCTCTGCAAATTTTGCCGCGTGCTCTGCTTCTTCCAGCGCCGCCTGCAAGTAAAATGCCCCAATCTCCGGATAGCCTTCTCTTATCGCCTGTCTTGACATAGCTATATACATACCAACCTCGCTGCATTCGCCCTCAAAGTTGGATTTTAATCCTGCATATACCTCATCATCAATCTTGCCCTTTGCGCCAACGCCGATGACATGTTCGCAGGCAAAATTAAGCGCGCCTTCCTCCATTACCGTAAACTTTTCGCCCGGAACCTTGCACTGCGGGCATCTTTCGGGCGGGTTTTCCCCTTCATAAACATAACCGCATACCGGACATACAAATTTTTTCATATTTTCCACTGCCTTTCTTTTTAAATTTCTACAAATTCAGTATATCATATTTCCTGTTTTTGTCAAGCTGATTTTATTCCAAAAAAGGCTTTAACGCTCTTTTCAAAATCCCGTTCGCATACGCGATTGCCGTTCCGTAATTTGTCATCGGCGTACCCGATTTTTTTGCATATTCCATACGGCTTTTCATCTCGGTTTCGGTAATCATACAGCCGCCGCAATGGATTATGAGCGCATATTCCGAAAGCTCCTGCGGGAATTCCGTCCCTGATGTAAAGGCAAATTCCAACCGTTTTTTTGTGTATTTTTCTATCATTTTCGGGAGTTTTTGCGTACCTATGTCCCCGCACTGTCTGTGATGCGTACAGCCCTCGGAAATCAGGATTTTATCCCCGTCCTTTAAGCTCTCTATCGCTTCCGCGCCCTTTGCAAGCGCCCAAAGCTCACCCTTATACCTTGCAAAAAGCACCGAAAAGGAGGTAAGCGGTATATCCTCGGGCACAAGCTGTGAAACCTTGCCGAAAACCTGCGAATCGGTTATAACTATCTGCGGCTTTACCATTTCAAGCGTTTTTGAAAGCTCGGTATCCCGACAGACGACCGCCGCCGCTCCGCTGTCTAAAATATCACGGATTGTCTGCTGCTGCGGGAGTATCAGCCTGCCCTTAGGCGCAGCCTTGTCAATGGGCACCACCAAAACCGCCGTATCGCCCTCTTTGATAATTCCCGAAACAAGCCTTTTTTCAGGCTCACCGCTTTTTATCAAAACCGCCGCCGCTTCTTTCAGCCCGTTAATCCCCGCCTTTGTCTTTGCGCTGACATATATTTCCCCGCTTTCTTCCTTGGGGATTTCGGAAAGCAAATCCGCCTTATTATATGCAATAATATGCGGAATATTTTTGTCCTTGATTATGTCTAAAATCTCCTTGTCGGGCGTTTGCAGACCTTTTTTAGCATCAACCACCAAAACCGCAATATCGGCTTTGTCAAGCACGCGTTTAGTTCTTTCTGTGCGCAGGCTCCCGAGCTCGCCCGTATCGTCATAACCTGCCGTGTCCACTATCATCACAGGTCCCAGCGGCAAAAGCTCCATTGATTTATACACGGGGTCGGTCGTTGTGCCCAAAACCTCTGACACAATCGCAATATTCTGCCCCGTAAACGCGTTTACAACGCTTGATTTGCCCGCGTTGCGCATACCGAAAAAGCATATATGCACACGCTCTGCGGAAACTGTATCGGAAAGTCCCATATATTCCTCCTAAAATCTGAAATCGCGTCTGTTGGATTTTTTGATATTTTCTATATTTTCGCGTGCAATCGCCCGTACCTTCGGGTTTGGTATTTTTTCCAGCTCGTCATCTATCATTTTAAAGCCCCGTATTTTTGTTTCCTCCGAGGCATAGTCCACCAAAAATTCGGTAAGCGTCATAAGCGCATTCGGGTGACAGCAGTTTAAAATCTGTCCGTTTTTGCAAAGGCTCATAAATCTGTCGCCCGTTCTGCCCTCGCGGTAGCACGCCGTGCAAAAGGACGGAATATGCCCCTTTTTCATAAGCCAGTTCACGACCTCGTCAAGCGTTCTCTGGTCGGAAACATCAAATTGTTCGGTGTCATGCGGTCTTTCCTCTTCCGAATATCCGCCGACCGATGTGCGTGACGCTCCGCTTATCTGGGAAACTCCAAGATTTAAAAGCTTCCCGCGCACCTCCTCCGATTCCCTGGTTGATATTATCATTCCCGTATACGGAACGGCTAAGCGGATACAAGCGGTAATTTTTGCAAAAATTTCGTCCGAAATCGAGTTGTCAAAGCTTTCGGGGTCAATATCGTCCGCTTTTTTTATTCTCGGCACGCTTATTGTATGCGGTCCCACGCCGTGTACCGCCTCCAAATGCTCGGCGTGCATAATAAGCCCGGCAAATTCATACTTATAAAGCTCCAAGCCGAACAATACGCCTAAGCCCACATCATCAATTCCGCCTTCCATAGCCCTGTCCATCGCTTCGGTATGGTAATCGTAATCGTGCTTAGGTCCTGTCGGGTGCAGTTTTAAATAGCTTTCCTTGTGATATGTTTCCTGAAAAAGAATATATGTGCCTATTCCTGCGTCCTTTAATTTGCGGTAATTTTCAACGGTAGTTGCCGCAATATTCACATTTACTCGCCTTATTGCTCCGTTTTTGTGGTTTACGCTGTAAATTGTTTTTATACATTCCAAAATATACTCAATCGGATTGTTTACAGGGTCCTCGCCCGCCTCGATTGCCAAACGCTTATGCCCCATATCTTGAAGGGCAATTACCTCGTTTTTTACCTCCTCCTGCGTGAGTTTTTTTCTTGCAATATGCTTGTTTTTTAGGTGGTACGGACAGTAAACACAGCCGTTCACACAGTAGTTTGAAAGGTACAAAGGCGCAAACATAACAATTCTGTTTCCGTAAAAGGCAAGCTTTATTTCCTCGGCGATTTTATAAATTTGCTCCACCTTTTCGGGAATATCGCACGCCAAAAGCACCGACGCCTCCCTGTGCGTAAGTCCTGCCGCGCGGCAGCCGTTTTCCGTCTTTTTCGGGCGCGCCTTTTCCAAAATTTTGTCTATAAGCTCAATATTGTTTTTGTTTTCCTCGGCATATTGAAGCGTTTCCTTTATTTCCGCGTCATTTATAAATTCCTCTGCTTTTAATGATTTCGGGTTATATACTGCCATTTCAAATTCTTCCTTTCTCTATTTTACTATATCTCCTCGGTCGGCTACAATCTCGTATCCGATTTGTTCCATTCTTTTTTCAAGACATATTTTGCACTCGGCGCTTTCCTCGCCCGTGCAGATTTTTCCGTTATACAGCTCGTATTTTTTGCGCACGGAAAGGGGCGACAAATTCGGCATAACGACATTCGCGCCGGCTAAAATGCCCATTTCCCGACCTTTCGGGTGAATTGTCCCGAGCGCAGTGGTTGCCGGCAGCAAAATGTTTGGCTTGATTAAACGGATTACCGACAAAAGAAAACAGGTCATTTTAAGCGTTCCCGCCGACCTATCCGCAAAAGGCGTATCCTTATGCGGAATAAATGGACCTATCCCGCACATATCGGGGCTGAACTCCTCTATAAATTTCAAATCCTTCGCAAGCGTTTCGGGCGTCTGATAAGGTGCGCCGACCATAAACCCGCACCCCGCCTGATAGCCGAGTTCTTTTAAGGTTTCAAGGCATTTTATGCGGTTTTTAAAGGACATTTCCTTAGGGTGCAGCTTTTCATAATGCGCTTTGTCCGCGGTTTCGTGCCTTAAAAGATACCTGTCCGCTCCTGCCTTTTTCAAAAGTTCATAGCTTTCACGGCTCCGCTCGCCCAGCGAAAGCGTAACCGCACAGCCGCTATGCCGTTTTTTTATCTCTTTTACGAGTTTTGACAGAACTTCGTCCGAAAAAAAGCCGTCCTCACCGCCCTGCAAGACAAATGTTTTAAAACCAAGCCTTTCGCCCTCCTCACAGCACGCAAGAATTTCGGGCTCTGTAAGGCGGTATCTTTCGCAGGCTTTGTTACTTCTTCTTATGCCGCAGTAAAGACAGTCATTTTTGCAGATATTGCTGATTTCTATAAGCCCGCGCGCAAAAATCTTGTTTCCGTAAACACGCTTTTGTGCCGCAACTGCCTTTTCCCGCGCATATTCCGCAATTTCTTCATTTATATTACTCACCAAAAAGGCGTATTCCGAAAGCTCCGCTTTTTTCAGCCGTTCCAGCTTGTCTATTATTTCAAAACCATTCATAAAAACCTCAAAAAAACCGCACCCAAAAGGGCACGGTTTTACAAATACTTTTATAACCGCAGCCTTTCCGTCAGAAAATCTTTAAGTCAGGATACAGGTATATTCTATCTTTAATTTTGCGGTTTGTCAAGTACTATCTTATAAAGTTTGTGCGGTTTCCCGTTTCAAGAGTGGGATATGGGATATTATTCTTTTTTGCAGTATCAATGCAGTTTAATATCCACGCCATATTGTTTGCTATATTATGCATTGTCTGGATACCCTCCGCGTCCTTCTCCGCCTCGCCGGGTGCGGCGCCGTGGATAATATTCCAATAACTTGAACCTACCGTTATCATATTTGAGATACCGAAATATTTATTCATAACATCAAAACTTGCCGTAGTTCCGCCCCTTCTTGCACAGGCAACCGCCGCGGCAGGCTTGAAACCAAACGCCTTTCCGCCGCTGTAAAAAGCTCTGTCCAAAAAGGACAGTATCCTTCCGCTCGGGTGCGCATAGTAAACGGGCGTTCCGAAAACAAAGCCGTCCGCCTCTTTTGCCTTTTTGATAAACTCGTTTACGCCGTTGTCCTCAAAGCGACAGCCCGCATCGGTACAGCCTTTGCAGCCGATACAGTCGCGGACCGGCTCAGATATTTCAAAAATCTCGCTCTCTATGCCGTATTCCTTTAAAACCTTTGCAATTTCCAAAAGTGCCGTTTTGGTATTGCCGTTTTTTCTTACGCTTCCGTTCAGCATTAAAACCTTCATAAAAACACCTCAAATAATAAATTTAATCATATAGCAAATGAAAGGCAGGGTTATGAGGCTCGCTATTGTTGTTACAAACATTCCGCACGCCGCATATTCATAGTCGGAATTGCTTTCCTTTGCTATGATTGACAATATTGTCTGCGCAGGCATTGCCGCCTCCAATACCACCGCTCCCAAAAGAATTTCCCTTATGCCTAAAAATTTAAATATGTAAATGAACAAAATCGGCACAATCACCATTTTAATCGGTACAATTACAAATACCCACCATTTTGTGAGCGCCGTTTTTGCGTCCACTTCCGCAAGCGCCATTCCTATAAATATCATTGAAAGACCTATCGTAAGACTGCCTATTCCGCTTATCGTATCATCTATAATCTTTGGCAGTTTTATGCCGAAAACGAGCATTAAAATGGCTGCTGTAAAAGCTATTGTGTTCGGGTTTGTAAGCCTTTTTAAAACCTCTTTTGCGGTTTTCGGCTTTTCGTCATTCAGTATAAAAAGCCCGAAGGTCCACAAAAACAGGTCGTTCATAAGCCAGTAAACAATGGCATAGAAAAAGCCCGTTTCGCCATACATTGCAGAAATCACGGGATAGCCCACAAAGGTCACATTTCCGAGCGCAGTCAAAAGGCTGTGCACCTCTTTCGTGCCCTTTGGGATTTTCAGACCTTTTGCGGTAATTGCGCCAAGCGCAAAAAGCACAAAAATGCAGAATACGGACATTAAAAATACCGTAAAAATGTCCGTTACAAGCCCTTTGTCAAACTCCTTTGAGGAAATTGACGAAATTACAAGACAGGGAAGCACTATTCTCATTATAAGCTTTGAAAGGGCGTCTTTTATCCTTCCTTCCACATACCCCGTCTTGACCGCCAAAAAGCCTGCAAGTATGGTAAGCGCAAGTATTCCTATCTGATACGCAACTGCCGTGAACTCCATTTTTTCTCCTTCGTTACATTCTTACATTTGACAAAAACTCTCGGAGCCGCTTGCTCTTGGGGTTTTTCAAAACCTCGCAAGGCGCGCCTTCTTCTGCGATAACTCCGCCGTCCATAAAGATAATGCGGTCGGAAACATTCATTGCAAACGCCATTTCGTGCGTTACTATAATCATTGTCATATTATCGTCGGCAAGCGACTTTATTACCTTCAAAACCTCGTTTGTTATTTCGGGGTCAAGCGCCGATGTAGGCTCGTCAAAAAGCATAATCTCAGGATTTAACGCAAGCGCTCTGCAAATCGCAACCCTTTGCTGCTGTCCGCCCGAAAGCTCGCAGGGGTAATTGTCAATCTTTTCCGAAAGCCCTGCACGGCGGAGTAGTTTTTTTGCATTTTCATCTATTTCGGCATAGATTTTATCCTTGTTGCCCTTGAAGTCGGGACGCTGCTTTGCGATAAGGCGCGGCGCCAAAACGACGTTCTCAAAAGCCGTATATTGCGGGAAAAGATTAAAGTTTTGGAACACAAACCCGAATTTAAGCTGTCTTTTCCGCGCTTCTTCGCCTGTTAACTGCTTTGTTTTTTTTGCGTCAAAAATAGTTTCGCCGTTTAAAATAACCTCGCCGCCGTCCGCTCTTTCCAAAAAGCTGATACACCGCAAAAGCGTTGTTTTTCCGCTCCCGGAAGAGCCGATTATTGACACAACTTCGCCCTTTTCGACCGTCATATCAATTCCCTTTAACACCGATATTTTACCGAAATTTTTGACTATATTTTTTACTTCAAGTATTGCCATATCATTAACTCCTGAAATAGCTCATTTTCTTTTCTATGTACCCGAACAACAGCGTGAGCACTCCGCAAAAAACAAGATAAAACGCGCCCGTATAAAACAGCGGCCAGATAAGACCTTTTAGCTTGATAAAGCGTTCTGCGCTCCATATAAGCTCATATACGGCAATAATTCTTGCAAGCGAAGTGTCCTTAACAAGCGTTATTATCTCGTTGCTCATCGGCGGGATTATCCTTTTTATCACCTGCAAAAGCACAACCTTGAAAAAGGTCTGCGTTTTT
>CAJOPD010000014.1 GCA_905236685.1 uncultured Clostridia bacterium | reverse complement strand
GACGCACCGACACCTACAAACATTTCCACAAAATTTGAGCCGGAAATTGAGAAAAACGGCACATTCGCCTCACCTGCAACAGCCTTTGCCAGAAGTGTTTTTCCTGTCCCGGGAGGTCCTACCAAAAGCGCGCCCTTGGGCTGTTTTGCACCTATTTGAGTGTATTTGGCGGGATTGTGCAGGAAGTCTACTATCTCGTCAAGCGACTCTTTTGCCTCGCTCTGACCTGCGACATCTGCAAAGCTTACGCCCGTCTTGTTTTCCATATACATCTTTGCGTTGGACTGACCGACGCCCATAATTCCGCCGCCCATCTTTCTGCCCATAGACCGCATAACAAGCCCGAAAAACAGGTATAAAAGCAAAGCGGGCAAAACCCAGGATAAGAACAAGTCCATAAGCATATTGTTCTCGGTAATTCCGCGCTTGAACATCACATTGTGCGCTTTTAAAAGCTCTACTAAATTCGGGTCGTCAATAATGCCCGTGTAGTACTGTACCTTTTTGTCGTCCTTGGGGTAAATCAAAATCGTGTCCGATTTCACCTCAACGCTCTCTATCTTGTCTGTTTCAACAAGATTTATAAAGTCGCTGTAATATATTTCCTCTCTCTGCGGTGCGGTGATGGTATTTAGCATATAATTCAGCCCAATCGTCGCCGCAAGAGATAAAATAATGAAATATATGATAGGATTTATATTCGATTTTTTATTCTTCTTATCATTCATTGCGCATTTCCTTTCATATTGCCTGGGTGCATAAGTGTACTCTAAAAGCATAACACAGCAAAAAAAGAGTGTCAACGGCAATTAGATTACAAGTTTTAGTTGTTTCGGTTACAAAGTGCGGTTTATTATGCCATATTTCGTATTTTTTCCACGCAATCTGAGCAGATGGGCTTGTCTGAGAAGGAAGTAAAATCGGTTCTTTTGCCGCAAAAAACGCAGCAATTTCCCGCCTTTTTCAAAATTATGCTTTCACCTTCGATGTAAATTTCCATACTGTCCTTCGGCGTAATGTCCAAAGCGTCGCGTATTTCCTTTGGGATAACCATTCTGCCCAGCTCGTCTATCTGTCTTGACATTCCTGTAAATTTCATAATTTTCGCCTGCCTTTTTCTCATTTTACCATATTTTGTCATTTTTTGCAACATACTGCGGGATTTTTTTGAAAGTCTATGTATGAAAATGGCAATAAAATGATTTTGTGCATTGACTTTTTTACAGAAAAAGTATATAATTCAGCTAATGGTGATTTTTACCTGAAATGAGCTGTAAAGGAGAATTTTTGGCTATGGCAAAGGAAGCTATCGAAAAGGTCAGAAATGCGGAAGAGGAAGCGATTAAAATAGTTGCCGACGCAGAGAAGAAAGCTGCGGCACTGCTTTCTGCGGCGGGAGAAGAAGCTGCAAACAGACTTGAAGAAAAAAAAGCTGAGGAAACAAAGAAAACTGACGAGGCTTTAAGGTCGGCAAAGGAGAAGGCGGACAGCGATTTTGCTGTTTTCAAAGATGAAGTATCCGAAAAATGCGAAAAGCATCGCAAAGAAATTCTGGCAAACAGCGAGCAAATAATAGGCAGGATAATTGATGCAGTAAAAAAAGGGTAATTTGCCCTTGTTTTGCTGTCGGTATTCTGCTCCTTTTTATATAGAAGAATTGGGGTGATAGATTGGCACTTACCAAAATGAAACGCATTGAGCTGGTCGGCTTAAACAGCGAGCGGAAGCAGCTGATTGAGTATTTGCAGCGGTGCGGTACTGTTGATATTTCGGACAGCCGTGGCGAAATTCTGAAAGGTCGCGAAACGGCAAGTACAATATCACAGCTTGAATCAAATATGGCGCAGGTTGCGGCGGCAATATCTATGCTGCCTGATGAAAAAAGCGGACTTTTTGCAAAGCGCAGGGAAATAGCGGCGGATAAATGCGCAATACAAGCGGGTGAATCCGCACAGACTATGGAACTTGTGCGCAGTATCTTGCAGATAAAAAAGGCTTTTGAAAAAAACGAAGACGCATTAGCGTCGCTTGAAACCGAAAAGGACAGCCTGAAAAGGTTTACCGCGCTTGACGCCCCCGCAAGCAGCCAGCAGACGCGGCATACGCAGTCAAAAACGGGTACGGCTGACGGGGAGTGGAACGAGGAGCAAATCTGGCAGAAGCTTCACGAATACGATATTTCGTCCGTTTATTTTGAAATTCTTGACGCAACAAAACAGCAAACGGCAATCTGGCTGATATACTCTTTGTCGGAGGAGGAAAAGGTATCAAAATTTTTCGCGGATATAAATTTTGCGGTTCCGAAAAATCTTACCGACAAAGAGCCGAAAACCAGGATTTGCGAGATAGAGCAAAGACGGCAGGAAATATCAGCGCAAAATGAGGAACTTGCCGAAAAGCTTGCAGGTTACGGCAATATGCGTGCCGATTTGGAACTTTTTTATGACAAAATGGCGGTGCGGCGCGATAAATACCGTGCATTAGAAAATGTGGGAATAACTGAAAATGCATTTTTTGTGAGCGGGTATGTTCCCGAAAAAGACGGCGAAAGCCTGAAAAATGAGCTTATGAAAAAGTTTACCGTATCGGTCGAACTTTTTGAGCCCGGCAAAACGGAAGATGTGCCTGCGGAATTTCGCAACAACGCCTTTGTCGCACCTGTTGAAAGCATAACCTCGGACTATTCAATGCCTTCAAAAAATGATGTTGACCCAAATCCCGTGATGGCTGTGTTCTATTATTTCTTCTTCGGAATGATGTTTTCCGACGCAGGATACGGGCTTTTGCTTATGATAGTGTGCGGGATTTTAGGCTTTGGAAATGTGCTTGAAAGGAAAAAACGGAATACTTTCAGAATGTTTTTCTATTGCGGTGTTTCAACGACTTTTTGGGGACTTATGTACGGGAGCTTTTTCGGAGATATGATAACCACCGTTTCAAAAACCTTCGGCTCGGGCGCACTTGCGCTTTCTCCGATACTGGTTGACCCGGTGCAAAAGCCGCTTACCGTGCTTATAATGAGCGTTGCCTTCGGCACAATTCATATTTTAACCGCTCTTGCAATCAAGTTTTATATGACTTGGCGAAATGGCGAAAAATGGGCGGCGGTATTCGATACGGGCTTTTGGATTTTGGTGATTTCGGGAATAGGAATACTGGCAACGGGCGCAGCATTTAAGATAGACGCTGTCACCAAAATCGGAAAATATCTTGCGATAGGCGCCGCGATAGGACTTGTTTTAACGCAGGGGCGCAGCAGTAAAAATCCGATTATGAAGCTCTTAAACGGAATTTTGAGCCTTTACGACATAACAAGCATTGTGGGCGATGTCCTGTCCTATTCAAGACTTATGGCGCTGGGACTTGCGACGGGAGTTATCGCGTCTGTTGTAAATGTGCTGGGCTCGCTCGGCGGAAACAGCGTGGTTGGACTGATAAGCTTTATAGCGATTTCAATATTCGGGCACACATTGAATTTTGCAATCAATATGCTCGGTGCGTATGTTCATACAAACCGTTTGCAGTATGTTGAATTTTACCAAAAGTTTTATGAGGGCGGCGGCAGAAAATACAGTCCGCTCGGACTTAACACAAAATACTATAATTTTAAAAACGAAAGGAATGGAGATTATGTTTAATTTAGGAATGGTTTATGCTTTGGCAGGAGTTGTTTTTGCAGTATCGCTTGCAGGTATGGGTTCATCAAAGGGTGTAGGTATCGCGTCGGAGGCGGCTTCTGCCGTTGTTGCCGATGACCCGTCAAAATTCGGAAAACTGCTTGTTTTGCAGCTTTTGCCGGGTACACAGGGACTTTACGGACTTATTGTAGGCGTTATGGTGCTTCTTAATATCGGAGTTTTGGGCGGAGAGCCTATAACCGACTGGACAAAGGGGCTGGGATATTTGTGCGCGTGCCTTCCGATAGCTATTTCGGGATATTTTTCCGCAAAGGCGCAGGGCAGAGTTTGTGCAACAGGTGTAAATCTTACCGCAAAACGCCCTGAGGAAAGCTCAAAGGCAATTGTTTCGGCATCGCTTATCGAGCTTTACGCACTTTTAGGCTTTATTGTGTCCTTCCTTATCGTAATCAATATCTGAGGAGTTAGTTTTTAAGAAGAAGGAGCGGTAAAAAAGTGGCAGGACTGGAAGTTATAGTTGACGCAATTTTGTCGGAGGCAAAGGAAAAGGCTGATGAAAAACTTGCGGAAACTCAAAAGCGAATAGATGAAATAAATGCAGAATATGCCGAGGAAACCGAAAGGGTAAAGGCAGACGGAAATAGAGCGAGAGAGGCAAGTGTTTCCGCCTTTTTCGAGCGCTTTGCCGCAGAAAAGGCGGCATATGAACGGGAAATGCTTTTAAAAACCGAGCGCGAAACCGCAGAAGAACTTATAAAAACGGCAAAAAACAGGATTTTAAGTATGCAAAAAGATGAGTATTTTGCGTATCTTGCGGAGATTTACAAAAATCAGAATGACGAGGACGGCGGCGAGCTTATGCTTTCAAAAGAGGACAGGGAAAATATGCCCCAAAACTTTTTGGAAAGCCTTGGAAAAGGCATAACCCTTTCCGAAAACAATGCGGATACGAGGGGACTTATCGTAAAACACGGAAGAGTTTATGTAAATTGTACTATTGACGCAATTTTCCGCGAAAAAGAGAGCGAGCTTTACGATATAGCCGCAGGTAAGGAGTGACGGTATTGAAGGATATTGAGTATGTATATGCCGTGTCATATATAAAAACTCTTGAAAATAAGATGCTGTCGCGCTCCGATATGCAAACGCTCATAGTATCGGACGGTATTGCTTCTGCAAAAAGATTTTTAAAGGAGCGCGGCTGGGTCGGGGAAAGCTCGGAGGAGCTTTTGAAAAACGAGCTTGAAAGCGCTTGGATAAAGGCATATGAGGTATGCCCGAAGGAAGCGCCGATTGACCTTATTTTGTATGAAAATGATTTCCACAATTTAAAGACGGTCTTGAAGGCGTCTGTCCAGAACGAAAAATGGGAAAAGATGATACTTTCGCCGTATACGATAGCCCCCGAAATTATCGAAAAAGCGATAAAGAGCAAGAGCTATGACGAGCTTCCCGAGCATTTGAAGACGGTTGCAAGGGAGGCTTACAAACTGCTGACATCGACTATGGACGGTCAGCTTGCCGAGATTTTTATTGATAAGGCGGAGCATCTTGCGTTTTTGGAGGGCGCAAAACAGGCAAAAAGCGAGTTTTTAACGGGCTTGGCGGAGCTTTTAATTGAACTGACCGATTATAAAACGGCGTGGCGGTGCGCTTTGGGCAAAAAGCCGAAGGATTTTGTCAAAAATGCGCTTATAAATCCAAAGGAAGCCTTGACAGACACCAAAAACACCGTAATAGAAGAAATTAAAAAGAATTATCCCGATGCGGATACCGAAACGATAGGCGCATTTGAAAAATGGTGCGATAATAAAAAGCTTTCATATATCAAAAAAGCAAAGGCGGAAAGCTTTGGCTTTGCGCCGATAGCAGCATTTTTGATAGGCAAAATCTATGAGATAAAGGCGGTACGCATAATACTTACCTGTAAAGAGAACGGCTGGGGTGAAGAAATCATAAAGGAAAGGCTGCGTGACTCGTATGTATAAAATCGGTGTGTTGGGAGATTATGACAGCATTTGTGCCTTTGCGGCGCTCGGGCTTGATACCGTGAGCGTTGAAAACGCCAATGAGGCAGCAGAAGGCATAAAAAATATGGCAGCCTCAAATTACGGTATAATTTATGTAACCGAACAATATTTCAAAGAGCTTGAAGGCGTGATTGAAGGCTATCGTGAGGCGGTAACGCCCGCAATATTGCCTATACCCGCAGTAAAAGGCTCGTTGGGCGTTGGCAAAGAGCGTATGAAGAAATTTGTCGAACAGGCTGTCGGCTCAGATATAATTTACAATGATTGATGTGAAAGGGCGGAAATTATGGAGGAAAAAATCGGAATAATCAAAAAGGTATCAGGTCCTTTGGTAATTGCCGAGGGTATGCGTGATGCGAATATGTATGATGTTGTCCGTGTAAGCGATATGGGGCTTGTCGGTGAAATAATCGAGATGCACGGCGGAGATGCGTCTATTCAGGTTTATGAGGAAACCTCAGGCTTGGGACCGGGCGGAAAGGTTGTATCCACAATGGAGCCTTTGTCGGCAGAGCTTGGACCGGGGCTTATAAAAAGCATTTATGACGGGATACAGCGCCCTTTGGACGCAATTATGGCAAAGGCGGGGACGCGTTTGGAGCGCGGCGTAAGCGTGCCGGCGCTCGACCGTGATATTAAGTGGGATTTTGTTGCCACCGCATCTTTGGGAAGAATATCGGGCGGCGATATTTTGGGAACGGTCAGGGAAACCGAGGTTGTGGAGCATAGAATTATGGTTCCGCCTCTATGGGACGGCGAG
>CAJOPD010000013.1 GCA_905236685.1 uncultured Clostridia bacterium | reverse complement strand
CTCAAACAGCTTTTTCAGCGGAATATCTAACGCTTCCGCAATATCAATAAGCGTGTCAAGAGTACACGAAGATGCAGCAGTTTCAATGCGCTGTAAATATTTACTGCTCATATTTGCCTTTTCTGCAAGTTGCATTTGTGTCATACCCTGTTCTTTTCGGTAATGCAATATATTTAAGCCTATGGCAAGCCAAATATCAAAATTTTTATTCCTCATATTAACACCTCAATAGTGAGTATATGCAAATATTTTGGGATTATCGACAGTTAAAATAATAGTAAATACCATTAAATTAGTTGAAAAAAAGATAAAAATATGATAAAATGCAAATAAAATAGTTGTATTTTAGGGGGCTGGGCATTATGAAAGACAAAATGTGTTGTTTTGATGGGGACAGGACATTTATTGATGAAAATGAGATTGAAAAAATAAGAAAAGCAATAACAGAGCTTGTGGAAAACGGCGTTAGAAAGTTCTGTTTTTTAGAAAAATCAAGGATAGACAACATCGCATTTTCGATATTAGATGAGCTTAAAAAAACATATCCTGACATTTCCTTGGGCTTAGTCTTTCCGAATTGTGATATAAGCGCTGTTGATTTGACGGGAAAGCCCTTTTGCCGATACGATTTTTTCCTGACAGATATAATTTCTTTCAAAACCGAGGCGGGCTGGGAAATCAAAAGGTGGAATTATTATATGGTTGACCGTTCGGACTGCCTTGTATGCCATTGTACCGCGCGCACTGGCAGGGCGGCGGATACTTTAAAATACGCGCAAAGCAAAGGCAACATAGAAATAATAAATACTGCCGAAATGTGACAAAAATTTCTTGCATTTTCTATACGGCTGTTATATAATAGTGTGTGATGTATGGGATAGGACGGTTTTAAGCCGTTCTATCTAAATTTTTGCATTTAAAAGGGTGGATTAAAATGACCACTTTATTGACGCTCAGTATTGCTATGATTGCGGGAATGATGATGACAAGGGTAGTAAAGCCGTTAAAACTTCCCGCCGTGACGGCATATCTTATTGCGGGGGTTTTGGTTGGTCCTTACTTTTTAGGGCTTTTAAAAATTTCGGGGCTTGGATTTATTTCACACCAAAATGTTGAGGATTTTTCAATAATAAGCGATGTAGCATTAGGATTTATCGCCTTTGCGATAGGCAACGAGTTTCGTATGTCACAGCTTCGCGAAACGGGCAGGCAGGCAACGGTAGTGGGAATTGTTCAGGCGCTTTTCGCAACGCTTTTTGTGGATATTGCGCTCATTTTACTGCATTTTGCAGTAGGGGATATACTGCCTCTGCCGTCTGCAATCATACTCGGTGCGATTGCTACTGCCACAGCGCCCGCGGCGACGCTTATGGTAGTAAGACAATATAAGGCAAAGGGCAAGCTGACCGATATACTGCTTCCCATAGTTGCGCTTGATGATGCGGTAGGGCTTGTGGTTTTCGCTGTTTCCTTCGGTATAGCCGAGGCTATGGGGAGCGGAAGGGTTGACGCGGTTTCAATTATATTGGAGCCTTTAATTGAAATAGTTTTGTCGCTCGGTCTTGGCGCTGTTATGGGCTATGTTCTGACACAGCTTGAAAAGCTGTTTAACTCGAACAGCAACCGTCTGACGCTTGTTATAAGCATAGTTATTCTGACGGTGGCGCTTTCGATGATAGAATTTGATTTTTACGGCATACATATCGGCTTTTCGTCATTACTTGTATGTATGATGCTGGGCACGGTGTTCTGCAATATCTGCCCCGTTTCCTTTGACCTTATGGAGCGCGCGGACAAGTGGACTGTGCCGCTTAACGCCCTCTTTTTCGTAATCAGCGGAGCGGAATTGGAGCTTTCGGTTTTCTCAAAGGTAAGCGTTGTTATGATTGGCGTGGTTTACATAATATTCCGCTCGCTTGGGAAATATGTCGGCTCATATTTGAGCTGTGCCGCGACAAAGTGCGATGAAACGGTTACAAAATATTTGGGCATAACCCTTTTGCCGCAAGCCGGAGTGGCCCTTGGAATGTGTGCCGTTGTATCGTCGAAAATGGGAGAGGGCGGCTCGCTTATTCGTAACATCGTGCTTTTTGCCGTGCTTATATACGAGCTTTTCGGACCTTTGATGACGAAAAATGCGCTTTTGGCGGCAGGCGATATCAAGCCCAAGAGCGAGGAGGTACTAAACAGACGGAAAGCGCGGTTAGAGGAAGGAAAAATCAGAAAATCCCCAAAAAAAGCTTGACAAATGGGGAAAATCTTGCTAAAATAGTCGGGTATGACATTGGTTAAACCAAAATACACACATTGTCTGACTTTTGCGGCGTTGCCGATATCGGTTCCGCATAAGATTGAGGGCTTTGGAGGAAATTAAAAACAAGGAGGAATTTTACAATGTCAAATGTAATTGCTATGAAGCAGCTTTTAGAGGCGGGTGTTCATTTCGGACACCAGACAAGAAGATGGAATCCTAAAATGGCGGAATACATCTTCACAGAGAGAAACGGTATCTATATTATTGATTTGCAGAAGACCGTTAAAAAGGTGGAGGAAGCGTACTACTTCATAAGAGATATCGCGGCAAACGGCGATGATATTCTCTTTGTAGGTACAAAAAAGCAGGCTCAGGACTCTATTAAGGAAGAGGCCGAGAGAGTTGGAATGTACTATGTAAACGCAAGATGGCTCGGCGGTATGATGACTAACTTCAAGACAATTCAAAAGAGAATTGACCGTCTTGCACAAATCAATAAGATGGAGGAAGAAGGCACATTTGACCTGCTTCCCAAAAAAGAGGTTATTAAGTTAAAGGCTCAGAGAGATAAGCTTGAAAAATATCTGGGCGGAATTAAGGATATGAAAAAGCTCCCCGGTGCGCTTTTTGTAGTTGACCCGAGAAAAGAGCATATCGCTATAACAGAGGCTAAAAAGCTCGGTATTCCCGTTGTTGCTATCGTTGATACCAACTGCGACCCTGATGATGTTGATTATGTTATCCCGGGCAATGATGACGCTATAAGAGCGGTAAAGCTGATTGCGTCAACAATGGCAAACGCTATCATTGAAGGCAGACAGGGCGAGGACGCACTTCCTGTACGCGAGGAAGAGGCTGAGGAAGAAGCGCCTATCGAGGAAGCAGCAGAGGCAGAACAAACAGAGGAGGTAGCGGAATAATGGCATTTTCAGCATTAGATGTTAAGAAATTAAGAGAAATAACAAGCTGCGGTATGATGGACTGCAAAAAGGCGCTTACCGAAACTGACGGAGATATGGACAAGGCGGTAGAGTACCTGAGAGAAAAAGGTCTTGCAACGGCTGCTAAAAAGGCAGGCAGAATTGCGTCAGACGGTATCGTAAAGGTATATATGAATGACGCAAAGAGCGTTGCAGTTTTGCTTGAAGTAAATTCGGAAACCGACTTCGTTGCAAAAAATGATGAATTTTTAGGCTTTGTAGAAAATGTTGCAAAGGTTGTTGCGGAAAAGAACCCCAAAGATGTTGACGAATTGAAGGCTGAGGCTATGGGCGAAGGCACAGTTGAGGACGCATTAACCGCTTTAATCGCAAAAATCGGCGAAAATATGAAGATAAGACGGTTCATTCGTTTTGAAGGAAATGTTTGCTCCTACTCGCACGGCGAGGGCAGAATAGGCGTTATCGTTAAGGCGGAAGGCGCTTTGGACGGCGATGCTTACGAAGCTGCAAGGGATATTGCGATGCAGGTTGCCGCAATCAACCCGTTGTATCTTTCAAAGGACACTGTTCCCGCAGAAGATGTGGAACACGAAAAGCACATCATAATTTCGCAGATTAAGGAAGACCCTAAGAATGCGAATAAGCCTGACGCAATCATTGAAAAGATGGTTGGCGGAAAAATCGGCAAGTTCTATGAGCAGAATTGCCTGTTGCAGCAGGAGTTTGTAAAGGACAGCGACCAGAAGGTTGAGCAGTACCTTGCTTCAAAGGGTGTAAAGATTATCGACTTTGCGCGTTTTGAAAAGGGCGAGGGCTTGGAGAAGAAGGAAGAAAACTTTGCAGATGAAGTTGCTTCAATGATTAAATAAATTTGTTTTCTAAAAAGTCTTGGGGCTGCCGAAAACGGCGGTTTCAGGGCTTTTTTTATGCAAAAAATGCGTGACGGAACGGTCACGCATTTATCACATTTTCGGCTATTTTTATAATGTCTTTTTGAATATCTGCTATCGGGCGTATTTTTCCGTTCTCAATGCAGGAAACGGTCTGCCAGCCGAATTTTTCGGCGACATATTTTGCATTTTCATAGCTTTTTTCAAGATAAGAAAAATCGCTTTCGTGAATATCAAGCTTTTCGGTGCCCGAAAACTTGTTGTTCCTGCCTTCAATCAAAATACGGCTGTATTTCGGGGGCATATCCAGAAATATTGTCATATCGGGTTTCGGGATTTTATAAAGGTTGAATTCAAAGTCATAGAGCCAGTCCAAAAATTTGTCCTTTTCGGCAAAATCGGAAATTTTGCTTGCCTGATGTATCATATTTGAGGACACATATCTGTCGGCGATTATAACCGTTTCGCTGTCCTTATAATCCTTTTCCCAGTCCATACGGTAGGTTGCAAATCGGTCCGCAGCAAAAAAGGTGGAGGCGGCATATGCGTCAACATCTTCCGCGTTTTTGCCAAGGTTTCCTGCCAGATACAGCTTTACCAGGGCAGAGCTTTCCGAGTTATACATAGGGAAGGAAAGGCGCAGAACCTTTTTGCCGAGCGATTTAAAATGCTCCGCCAAAAGCTCGGTATGGGTTTGTTTTCCGCTGGCGTCAACGCCGTCTATCGCGATAAGCTTAGCCATTTTATTCCTCCTCCTGCGGATATTTTCTGCCTTTTATGAGCACGGTAAATGCAAATTTGGGAAGTGCAAGCATTCGCCAAAACCTTTTCGGCTCTTTTATGAGGCGGTAAAGCCATTCAAGCCCTAATTTCTGCCATTTCTGCGGTGCACGCTCGGCGACCCCCGCAAATACATCAAGGCTTCCGCCGATGCCCATCATAACATTACAATTCAATCTGTCGCGGTTTTCAAAAATCCATTTTTCCTGCATAGGCGCGCCAAGACAGACAAAAACAAGGTCTGCTCCGCTTTCGTTTATGTCAGCTATTATTCCGTCGTTTTCCTCGGGAGAGAAATATCCGTTCCGTGTCCCGACAATGTTTATGAAGGGGTACTTGCTTTTGAGATTTTCCGCCGCCTTTTCCGCAATATCGGGCTTGCCGCCGAAAAGATAAAGACGGTCGCCTGTTTCCGCTATTTTCTCGATAACGCGGCAGGCTATATCAAAGCCGCCTGCACGCTCGGGAACAGGATTTTTCAGAATTTGCGAAGCGTACACAACGCCTATGCCGTCAGCGGTAAGCATATCGGCGGAGTTTAAGAGGCAACAAAAATCGGTGTCCTTGTATGCCATATACACGATTTCGGAGTTTGGCGTATAAACGGCGTGATTTCCGCCGCTTTTGAGCATATCTAAAATTCTGTCCGCCGCGGCGTCAACCGTAACCTTGTCAATTTTTACCCCCAAAACATTTACCTTGTCCATAAGTTCCTCCTATCAGAATAACGAAAGCTGTGTATCTTCTGTCCGTAAAAATGAGCCTGCGGCAGGGATATTTTTAGTTTTATAATGCTTTGTATCGATAAGACCGCTGTTTTCCTTCAATGTGATTTTTGAAAGCACAGCGCCTTTTTTTGTTATCTTCATAACCTGCACGCCCTGCGTTGATTTTGTGGATTTTAGCGGTATATTTTCCGTATTTACCGCCAAAACCTTGTTATTATCGGCAAAAGCAACAATTTCGCAGTCGCCGGCAAGCCAGAGCATACCGCAAAGCTCCGACTTATCGGAGTATGCGTTTATAAGCCGCTTTCTGTTGGATTTTGTTTCATAGTTTTTGAGCTCTACCTTTGCCATTTTCCCGTTTTTGAAGGCGAACAGCATAAATCCCTCGTATTTTTTCGGAACTACTGCATAAACCGCCTTTTCGCCCTGTTCAAAGCCCAAAAGGGAGGGCAGATATTCGCCGAGCCCCGAAACCTTTGCATCGGGCATATCGCAAAGACGGGATTTATATGCAGAGCATCTGTCGGTAAAAACAATGATTTCATCGGCATTTGTCGCCTCTATTGCCTGCGTAACCTCGTCATTTTCTTTCAGCTTGTGCTCGGAGGTGGTAGAGCGGAGCGAAACGGCGGAAACCTTTTTCGCATATCCCTCTTTTGTGATAAAGAGCGTGAGCGGGAAAGCGTCAACAACATTTTCCTCGCGGTATTCTTTGATTTCATCGCTCATTATAAGCCGTGTTTTTCGGTCTTTGCCGTATTTATCGGCGATTTGTTTGAGCTGTTTTGAAATAAGCTTTTTAAGCTCGGTTTCGCTTGATAAAATACGGTTCAGCTCATCAAGCTCGGTGAGCAATTTTTCGATTTCTGCGGTGCGGTTTAAAATGTATTCCTTGTTCAGATTGCGAAGCTTTATTTCCGCAATATATTCTGCCTGTACCTTGTCAAGTGAAAATCCCGACATAAGATTTGGCACAACATCTGCCTCCCTTTCGGTATGGCGGATAATGGAGATTGCCTTGTCAATGTCTAAAAGGATTTTTTTAAGTCCTGTTAAAAGGTGCAGTTTTTCACTCTTTTTGTCAATGTCAAATTTTATCGCATTTTTGACGCAACCAAGGCGGAACTTTATCCACTCGTCAAAAATCTGCTTTATGCCCAAAACCATAGGAACATTATCAATCAAAAGGTTAAAGTTGCAGGCAAAGCTATCCTCCAAAGGCGTTAGCCTATAAAGCTTTAACATAAGTGCGTCGGGGTCGGTGCCGCGCTTTAAGTCAATAGTGAGCTTAAAGCCCGAAAGTCCCGTTTCGTCACGCGCATCGGAAATTTCCTTTAACTTGTTGGCTTTTACAAGCTCCATAATTTTTGAAAGGATTGCCTCGATGGTTGTTGTGTATGGTATTTCCGTTATTTCAATGCAGTTATTTTCCTTGTCATATTGATAAACGGCACGCATTTTAAAGCTGCCCTTGCCCGTTTCGTAAATGCTGCGCATCTGCGCCTCATCATAGAGGATTTCAGCACCAAGCGGAAAATCGGGAGCGGGCATAATCTCCAAAATATCGCACTTGGGGTGCTTCATATACTGGATAACTGCCGAGCATACTTCTTTTAAGTTAAAGGAGCATATGTTGCTCGCCATACCTACGGCGATGCCCTGGTTTGCATTTACCAAAATATTGGGGAACGCGACAGGGAGCAGGGTAGGCTCCTTCATTTCGCCGTCATAGTTATCGACAAATTTTACGGTATTCTTGTTTATATCTCCAAAAAATTCCTGACAAATCGGGTCAAGGCGCACCTCGGTATAACGGGAGGCGGCATACGCCATATCCCGCGAATACTGCTTTCCGAAATTGCCCTGAGATTCAACAAGAGGGTGCAAAAGCGCCTCATTTCCACGCGTAAGACGCACCATTGTTTCATAAATCGCGCTGTCGCCGTGCGGGTTTAATTTCATTGTCTGACCGACAACATTTGCCGATTTTGTAAGCTTTCCGCCCAAAAGCCCCATTTTATACATAGTATAAAGGAGCTTTCTGTGCGCAGGCTTTAAACCGTCAATCTCGGGGATTGCACGGGAAACGATAACGCTCATCGCATAGGGCATATAGTTTGTTTCAAGCGTTTCGGTAATCCGCTGCTCCGCAGGAGGTGCAGGGATATAGCTTTCCTCAGCTGTTTTTTTCTTTTTTGCCATTATCTCTGCCTCCCTTTTAGCTTATGTCAAGCATTTCCATATATAAATGCCCGTTTTTCGCTATATGCTCTTTTCTTTCTTGCAGCTTGTCGCCCAAAAGAATGTCAAAAACCTCCGCTGTGCGCTCGATATTTTCGGGTGTTACGCGGATAAGGCGTCTTGTTGCGGGGTGCATTGTCGTAAGGCTCATCATTTCGGGCTGGTTTTCTCCAAGACCCTTGCTGCGCTTTATGTCAGCGTCGCTTTTCTCAATGCCGTCATCTGCAAGCGCTGAAAGAATTTTTTCCTTTTCGCCGTCAGAATAGGCAAAAAGCTTTTCGCCCTTTCTCTTGCCCTTTTCTATTGTGATTTCATAGAGGGGAGACTCCGCGATATATACCTTGCCCATATCTATAAGGCTCGGCATAAGCCGATAAATCATTGTAAGAACGAGCGTGCGTATCTGGAACCCGTCAACATCGGCATCGGTACAGATTATAACCTTGTCCCACCTTAAATTATTTATGTTAAATTCCTCAATGCCCTTTATGTGTTTCGATTTTATTTCAATTCCGCAGCCCAGAACTTTTACCAAGTCTAAAATGACATCACTTTTGAAAATTTTGTTATAATCCGCCTTTAAACAGTTCAAAATTTTGCCGCGAATTGGCATAATTGCCTGAAAATCAGGGTTTCGCGCCTGCTTGCAGGAGCCGAGCGCCGAGTCGCCCTCAACGATATATACTTCTCTTACCGACACATCTTTGCTGCGGCAATCGACAAATTTTTCCACTCTGTTTGTTATGTCCATTGAGCCGGTCAGTTTCTTTTTTGTGTCGATACGCACCTTTTCGGCATTTTCGCGGCTTCTTTTGTTTATCAGCACCTGATTTGCGATTTTTTCGGCGTCGGTCTTGTTTTCGATAAAGTAAACCTCTAATTTGTGCCGTAAAAATTCGGTCATCGCGTCCTGAATAAACTTGTTGTTTATCGCCTTTTTTGTTTGGTTTTCGTAGCTTGTGTGCGTTGAAAAGGAGTTAATCACCAAAGCCAAGCAGTCGGCAATATCGACAAAGGTGATTTTAGACTCGTTTTTATTGTACTTTCCGTTTTGCTTTAAATACTGATCAACGGCGTATACAAAAGCGCTTTTTACCGCCTTGTCGGGAGCGCCGCCGTGCTCTAAAAAGCTTGAATTATGGTAGTATTCCAAAAGATTTACCGATAAGGAAAAGCAAAAGGCAATCTGCATTTTCACCTTGTATTCGGGCTTGTCCTCGCGGTCTTTTCCGACCCTTTCGGCGTCCCAGACCTCCGTCTGCGTAATGGAATTTCCGCCCACAAGGTCGTTTAAGTAGTCGACAATCCCGTTTTCGTAGTAGTATTCAAAAAGCTCAATTCCGCTGTCCGTTTCGTTATAGAAAATAAAGCGTATGCCCGCATTTGTCATCGCCTGCTTTTGCAGGGTATCCTTAAAAAACTCAACGGGTATGTTTATGTCGGTAAAAACATCTCTGTCGGGGCGCCACTTTGTAACCGTTCCTGTTTTTGTTGACGGAACGGGAGTTTTTGTAAGTCCGCCGATATTTTCGCCCTTTTCAAAATGAAGGTCATAACGGGTTTTGTCGCGGATTACCTCAACATCCATATACTCGGAAGAATACTGTGTAGCACAGGCGCCCAAGCCGTTCAAACCGAGGCTGTATTCATACATACCGCCGTCGTTGTTGTTGTATTTTCCGCCCGCGTAAAGCTCGCAGAACACCAGCTCCCAGTTATAGCGCTCCTCCTTTTCGTTGTAGTCCAAGGGGATACCTCTGCCGTGGTCGCGCACCTCGATACTGCCGTCATTAAAACGGGTTACTTCAATAACATTGCCGTACCCTTCCCGCGCCTCGTCAATGGAGTTTGAAAGTATTTCAAAAAAGGAATGTTCACAGCCCTCCAAGCCGTCCGAACCGAAAATAACGGCAGGACGCTTCCGCACTCTGTCGGCACCCTTTAAGCTTGTTATGCTTTGGTTGCCGTATTCTTCTTTCTTTTTTGGCATAACCGTACCCTTTCTATATCAATATATTTGAATTATTACAATTATTACATATGTATTATACCATATTTAGTGAATTTTGTCAAATTATATCCATACTATTGTAATTATAAAAAAGTTGTGGTAAAATGAAGGCGTTAATATGGTGTATTTTGTAGTTATTATGCACGGAAGGTATGAAAATAATGAACATAGAATATATATACTTGCAGCTTTACAGGCTTTTTGATAAGGCAACGCCCATAAAGGCTGACTGCGGAAAGCTGTGCGGAAAAAGGTGCTGCAAGGGTGATGAAGGCGGAATGTACCTTTTTCCCGGGGAAGAAAAGGTATTTGAGCTCTTAAATCCCGACTGGGCAAGGATTGAAAAATCCGATTTTTGCTATGAATTTAACGGTAAAACCAAAAGCGTTCCGATTTTGTTCTGTGAGGGCAAATGCGACCGCTATCAAAGACCGCTTGCCTGTCGGATTTTTCCTCTTACTCCGTACATAAACAAGGACCAAAAAGCAGAAATTATAGTAGACCCGCGCGCAAAAGCGCTGTGTCCGCTCGCAAAAACGCTTGATGTCGGGGATTTTGACGGAAGATTTTGCAATAATGTAAAAAAAGCCTTCTCGGTTTTGGCAAAAAGCAGGGAAATAACCGAATATCTTAAAAAATATTCGGAGTACATAAATGAATACAAAAAATTTTTTTAAAGAGTGATTGATTATGAAAAGAGAAAGAAAAAGACAAAAAGAGGAAAAGACGGGAACAAGCAAGGTATGGATAATAACGGCATCGGTAATAGGCGCTTTGATAATTCTTGCCGGCGGTGCATTTGCGGCGTTAAATCCTAACGGGCGTATCGCAAGAGGTGTGCATATCGAGGGGATAAATGTCGGCGGAAAAACGGTCGAAGAAGCAAAGAAGCTGATAGTGCCCGAAAAGGATTTCAAAGGTCAGGAATTTACCTTAAAGGACAGCGGCTCTGACGCTCAAAAAAGTTTTTCGCAAGAGGAAATAGGTCTTGACTATGATATAGACAAAACTGTTGATGAGGCGTATAAAATCGGCAGAGGCGAAGGCTTTGTAACTGACGCGCTAAACCTTGTAAAGCTGGTTTTTTCACCGATTGATGTTCCGTACAGCTTTGCCTATGACCAGGAAGGGCTTGATAAAATTCTCTATGATTTCGGCGTTTCGGTAAACGGTGAGCAGAAAAATTATGATTTGGAATTCGGGGACGGAGTTGTAAAGGTAAAAAAGGGTTCGAGCGGACAGAGCAAAGATGTTAAAGACCTGGAAGATGCCTTTTTTGACGCGGTAAGAAGGGGCGAAAGTGAGATTTTGCTGACGCTTGAAATGAAAAATCCGCCCGAGCCTGATGTAAAAAGCTTGTATGATG
>CAJOPD010000012.1 GCA_905236685.1 uncultured Clostridia bacterium | reverse complement strand
GTGGATTATTGCGTTTGTTACCGCCTCCGAAACCGCCGTTTTTATTTCCGCAAGCTCCGCTGCCGTCGGGTTCAGCTGTGCGGCAAAGGCGGCGGCAACAACCCGTGCAAAGCCCTCATTTTCCGATATACTCAAAAATTCTACACTCATACTGTTATCCATTGTAGCTTCCTCCCTTATCTATGTACCGTACCGCCTTTTCAAAGCAAGGCACTATTTTTATCACCTTGTCCATACCGCACATCTTTATTATTCTGAGCGTCTGGGCGTTTGTTCCGAATACTGCGGTTTTTCCGCCGAGTGTGCGTGCCTTTTTAAATCTGCCCATCATAACGCCGATACCCGCAGAGTCCATAAATGTCATATCCGAAAGGTCAAATATGACATTTACGGCGTTTGTTGCGCACATTTTTCTGTCCGCTTCCTCCTTTATTTTTGCCGCCATATGATGATCAAGCTCGCCCTCGACCTTTATCAGAATTGCGCGCTTTTCTCCTATATTTTTTACTACCAATTTAACTCCTCCTTTGCAGCTTTTTTCGGTTATACCATTTCCATACGGCTCACCGACACCTCATATGCTGTTTTTTCTATTACCTCTTCCTCCGAAATATGCTTTTGATATATCCGCGACTGTATCCTTCCCCATACCTTTATATTATCGCCGACATTTATGTTTTTGCAGTAGCGCGCATTTCTGCCCCACGCTATTACGGGAATATAATCCGATTTATTATAGCTTCGGTTTACCGCAAGCAAAAGGTCGGTTATTTCCCTGCCGAAAGGCGTTGTTCGGTAAACGGGCGCCTTGCATATAAACCCGTTCAGATACAAAGAATTGGGATTTTTTTCTTCCTCTCCTTCCGCACGGCGTATATCCTTCGCAAAAACCGTTAAAACAAGCCTGTTTTCGCCGTTTTCATAGTCGTTATACGAGCGGAACTGCCCCTCCACCTCGATTGCGTCTCCCACATTGAGCGGTACATCGTCCAAAAGCCTGTCTGAAACCATAACTTTTACATTATCGCTTATCCCCGAAAGACGCGGTATGCGCAGGGTGAAAACATAAAACTTTTCGCCGTATATCTCGTGGCTTATTCTCGGCTCATCTGCTACTGTTCCTATCACTTCCGCGCGGTTGTTTTCAATATAACTGTCCATATTTTTTCCTCCTGTTTCATAAGTAAAATTCACTTATAATATATTTATTCAAATCCCTTCTCTAATATTCTTCTTTTTCTTGACAAAAATAAAAAAAAATGCCATAATATAGATTGTATTTTTATATGTATATATTAGGAGGACAAAATGGACGATAACAAAAATATTGCAAAAAACTATGACCCGTCCGAGTTTGAGGACAGGATTTATAAAAACTGGGTGGAAAAGGGATATTTCCACGCAGAAGTGAATTCTGAAAAGGAGCCTTTTACCATTGTAATCCCGCCTCCGAATGTTACGGGACAGCTTCATATGGGACACGCGCTTGACGAAACTCTGCAAGATATTTTAATAAGATACAAAAGAATGCAGGGCTACAACGCTCTTTGGATACCGGGAACGGACCACGCCGGTATCGCAACGCAGATTAAGGTTGAGGAAAGCCTCCGAGTAAACGAAGGTCTTACCCGTTACGATTTGGGGTATGACGCTTTTTTGGAGCGCGTATGGGACTGGAAAAAGCATTTCGGCGGAAGAATTATAAATCAGCTTAAAAAAATAGGCTCATCTTGCGACTGGGACAGAGAACGCTTTACTATGGACGATGGCTGTTCAAAAGCTGTACGCGAGGTTTTTGTAAATCTTTATAACAAAGGGCTTATTTATCAGGGCTCGCGCATTATCAACTGGTGTCCGCACTGCATAACGGCGCTTTCCGACGCGGAGGTTGAGCACGAGGAGCAGGCAGGTCATTTCTGGCATATTAAATATCCGATAAAGGACAGCGATGATTTTGTCATTATCGCAACAACAAGACCCGAAACGCTTTTCGGCGATACGGCAGTTGCCGTAAATCCCGATGATGAGCGCTACAAGGATATCATAGGAAAAACTCTCCTTCTTCCGCTTACCGACAGGGAAATTCCCGTTATTGCGGACGAATATGTTGACAAGGATTTCGGCACGGGCTGTGTTAAAATTACCCCTGCGCACGACCCTAACGACTTTGAGGTCGGCGCAAGGCATAACCTTGAAAAGATACGCGTTATGAACGACGACGCAACAATGAATGAATATGCGGGAAAATACTGCGGTATGGACAGGTACGAGTGCCGAAAGGCAATGCTTGTTGATTTGGAGGAAATGGGGCTTTTGGTCAAAGTTGAAGACCACACTCACAATGTCGGCACCTGCTACCGATGCGGAACATCTGTCGAGCCTATTATTTCAAAACAATGGTTTGTTAAGATGAAACCTCTTGCCGAGCCTGCTATAAAGGCTGTAAAAAACGGCGATACAAAGTTCGTTCCCGAGCGTTTTTCCAAAACCTATATGAACTGGATGGAAAATGTGCTTGACTGGTGTATTTCCCGTCAGCTCTGGTGGGGACACAGAATTCCTGCGTTTTACTGCGACAGCTGCGGAAAAACTACCGTTTCAAAGGAAGATATTACCCGCTGTCCGCATTGTGGCGGCACGGTGCATCAGGACGAAAATGTTTTGGACACTTGGTTTTCTTCGGCGCTTTGGCCCTTCTCCACGCTCGGCTGGCCCGAAAAAACGCCCGAGCTTGACTATTTCTATCCCACGAGCGTTTTGGTTACGGGATATGACATAATTTTCTTCTGGGTTTCACGAATGATTTTCTCGGCTTTGGAGCATACGGGCGAGGTTCCGTTTAAACATGTGTTTATCCACGGACTTGTCCGCGACGCACAAGGCAGAAAAATGTCGAAATCGCTCGGAAACGGCATTGACCCGCTTGAAATTATCGACAAATACGGCGCTGACGCTCTGCGGTTTACTCTGGCGACAGGAAATGCCCCGGGAAATGATATGCGTTTTTATATCGAGCGTGTTGAGGCCAGCCGCAACTTTGCAAACAAAATCTGGAACGCGTCACGGTTTGCGCTTATGAACCTTGATATTACCGAAAACAAATTGCCCGAAGTTTCAGAGCTTTTGCTTGAAGATAAATGGATTTTATCAAAATACAACACGCTTTGCCGCGAGGTTACCGAAAACCTTGACAAATTTGAGCTTGGCGTTGCAGTTTCAAAGCTTTACGATTTTATCTGGGACAATTTATGCGACTGGTATATCGAGCTTGTAAAGCCCCGTCTTTTTGACAAAGGCACCCAAACGGCAAAGACGGCACAGTATGTGCTTACCTATGTCCTTTCAAATACGATGAAGCTTCTGCACCCGTTTATGCCGTTTATTACCGAGGAAATATGGCAGCACCTTCCGCACGAGGACGAAAGCATTGTTATAAGCGATTACCCGAAGTATTCACAACGCCTTGCCTTCCCCGATGACGAGAAGAATATGGAGCTTATTATGAACGCGGTTTCCGCGGTAAGACAGCGCAGAAATGAAATGAATGTTCCGCCTTCAAAGAAGGCTAAACTGATTATCGTCACACAAAAGGCAGATATTTTTGCGCAGGGCAAGGCTTTTTATGAAAAGCTTGCCTCCGCCTCCGATACGGTTATTCAGGGCACGAAAGACAACATACCCGAAAATGCAGTAAACATCGTGGTTGAGGCTGCGGAAATATTTATACCTATGGGCGAGCTTATCGACAAGGACAAAGAGCTCGAAAGACTTTTTGACGAAAAGAAACGCCTGGAAGCCGAAATCGACCGTGTTAACAAAAAGCTGTCAAACAGCGGTTTCGTTTCCAAAGCGCCGCAAAAGGTTATTGACGAAGAACGGGCAAAGGGCGAAAAGTATGCCGATATGCTCAAAAAAGTTATTGAAGGCATAAGCGCCGCGGAGAATATTTAGGTGATAAAATGACTTATGATGATGCGGTAAAATACTATACTGCTTCTCCTAAATTTTTGCAGGTTTTGGGAAATGACGGCTTAGTAAAATTGCTTGATTTCCTTCAAAATCCGCAGGATAAACTTGATTTTATTCATATTGCAGGCACAAACGGAAAGGGCTCGGTATCGCTTATGATTGCCGAAACCCTTTCTCTTGCAGGTCAAAAAATCGGACTTTTTACCTCGCCTTTTATCAACCGTTTTAACGAGCGGATTAAGATAAACGGCAAAGATATTTCGGACAAAGACCTTATCCGCCTTACCGAAAAACTTCAAGCCGCCATATCGCAGCTTGACATAGAGCTTTCATCTTTTGCAAAAATAACGGCTCTTTCCTTTATGTATTTTTGTGAGCAAAAATGCGATTTGGTTGTGCTTGAAACGGGGCTCGGCGGAAGGCTGGACGCAACAAATGTCATAAAAAAACCGAAAATTTCGGTCATAACAAAAATTGCGCTTGACCATACCGAATATCTTGGCGAAACGATTGCCGAAATTACTGCCGAAAAATGCGGAATAATAAAGCCGAACTGCCCCGTTTTAACATTCAAACGGCAAAATCCCGAGGCACTTGCCGTTATTGCAGATTTTGCCGAAAAATGCGGTTCAAAATTGCTTTTTTCAAAGGAAAAATGTGAGTTTGAGCTGGGCTTAAAGGGTGATTTCCAAAAGGAAAATGCCGCTTTGGCGGAGGCTTGTCTGCGGTTTTTGGGGATACCTGAAAATACCATAAAGGAAGGCTTAAAAAAAAGCAGATGGCCTGCAAGATTTGAGTTTTTGCGTGACAATCTCTTGATTGACGGGGCGCACAACCCTGACGGGATTTCGGCGCTTTTGGCGTCGTTAAAGGCTCTTTCCCGCCCCGTACATTTTGTGGTCGCGATGATGCAGGACAAAAACCTTGAAAAATCGGCAAGGCTGATAGATGATTTCAGCGGGAAGGTTACGGTTACGCAAATCGACACCGCAAGATGCATTAAAGCCGAGGAATTTAAAAAGTACTTCAAAAATGCCGACTTACAGCCTGACGCAAAAAAAGCAGTCCGCTATGCCCTTGATAATGCGGAAAACGGCGAGCTTGTCTGCGTTTTGGGCTCTTTATACTTAGCAGGAGAAATACGAAAGGAATTTACAAATGCTTAAAGATATTATGTCTCCCAACGATATTAAATCGCTTTCAAATTCCGAGCTTGAAACGCTCGCTTTTGAAATACGCAAATTTTTAATAGAATCGGTTTCCCGCACGGGCGGTCACCTTGCTTCAAATCTCGGCGTGGTGGAGCTTACTCTTGCTCTCCATTATGTATTTGATTTTTCAAAGGACAGACTTATCTGGGATGTAGGGCATCAGTCCTATGTGCACAAAATCCTGACAGGACGAATGGACAAATTCTCCGAGCTAAGAAAGTTCGGCGGTATAAGCGGTTTCCCGAAAACCTCGGAAAGCATTTATGACGCCTTCAATACAGGGCACGCCTCAACCTCAGTTTCTGCCGCACTCGGTATGGCACGGGCGAGGGATTTGTCGGGCGGAAAATTTGATGTCGTTTCGGTTTTCGGCGACGGTGCCCTGACGGGCGGTATGATGTTTGAAGCATTAAATGACGCAGGTCATTCAAAATCAAAGGTTATTATGATTTTAAATGACAACAATATGAGCATATCACAAAATGTCGGCGGGCTTTCACGCTACCTGCAAAAACTGCGCATAAAGCCCGAATACTTTAAATCCAAGGATTTTATTGAGGAGCTTTTATCAAAGCTTCCCTTAGGCTCAAACCGCGCAAAAGACACTGCAAAGCGTGCAAAAACCGCGCTTAAAAAGCGCGTTATTCCCACAACGCTTTTCGATAATTTGGGGCTTAACTACATAGGTCCTGTTGACGGACACGACATTGCCGCTTTAAAGTTCGTTTTGGAGCGTGCAAAAAACTCCGACACTTCATCATTCATACATATAAGAACGGTAAAAGGCAAGGGCTACCGCCCCGCCGAAACACACCCGCAGCAGTATCACGGCATCTCGGCGGTGCAATCGAATTCCGAATGTTATACGCAAATTTTCGGCAAAAAGCTTATTGAGCTTGCCAAGAAAAACAGCAGGATTACGGCAATAACTGCCGCTATGCCGATAAATACGGGGCTTTCCGAGTTTGCAAAGATATTTAAAAACCGCTATTTTGATGTGGGTATTGCAGAGGAGCACGCTGTCACAATGGCGGCAGGGCTTGCCATAGGCGGCTTTGTGCCTGTCGTGTCTATATACTCGACATTTTTGCAGCGTTCCTATGACCAAATTCTGCACGATGTGTGCCTGCAAAACCTGCATATTGTTTTCTGTATAGACCACGCAGGGAATGTCGGCGAGGACGGCGAAACACACCACGGTATGCACGACATCGCGTTTTTGTCAAGTATGCCGAATATGACAATCCTTTCGCCCTCCTCCTTTGACGAGCTTGGCGATATGATGAATTATGCGATAAACATACATAAAGGACCTATTGCAATACGCTTTCCTAAGGGGCGCACTCAGGTAAAATCCCCCAAATTTGAATTCGGAAGGGCTCGGATTTGGGAAAACGGCGGCGATATTGCGATAATTTCGACAGGGCGTATGCTCAAAACAGCACAGGAGGTTTCCAAGCATTTTGGCGCAGCCTTAATCGCCCTGCCTACAATAACGCCGATGGACAGCGGTACTGTTGTAAGTGCTGTCAAAGGCAAAAAGCTTGTCGTTACCGTTGAGGACGCCGCAATTTCGGGCGGTATCGGCGAGCTGGTTTCATACACGCTTTCAAAGAATTCGGTCGGCGTTCCTGTTATGCCTGTCGCATTCCCTGACGCCCCGATAATTCACGGTACGGTTTCCGAAGTGGATAAATATTATGGTATGGATACCGAAAGCATAATAAAGAAAATTGAGGACAGGTTAAATGGCAGATAAACAGAGGCTTGATTTATTGCTCGTTGAAAAGGGACTTTGCGAAAGCCGCGAAAAAGCAAAAGCGCTCATTATGGCGGGGCAAGTCTTTATCGACGGTCAAAAATGCGATAAGGCGGGCGAAAATATCGACATTTCCAAAACGCCCGAAATTCGCGGCGAGACCTTGAAATATGTCAGCCGCGGCGGATTAAAGCTTGAAAAAGCGCTTTCGGAGTTCCCCGTCAATCTGAAAGACAGGGTTTGTATGGATATTGGCGCCTCAACGGGCGGTTTTACCGATTGTATGCTGCAAAACGGCGCAAAAAAGGTGTTCGCCGTTGATGTGGGCTACGGTCAGTTTTCGTGGAAACTAAGGAATGACCCTCGTGTTGTCAATATGGAGCGCACAAATATCCGGTATGTAACGCCTGAAAATATAGGCGAAAATATTGAATTTGCCTCGATTGATGTTTCCTTTATTTCGCTACGGCTCGTTTTGCCCGTATTATATGAGCTTTTGAAAGACGGCGGCGAGGCGGTGGCGCTCATAAAACCGCAGTTTGAGGCAGGTCGCGGACAGGTCGGCAAAAAGGGCGTTGTGCGGGATATAAAGGTGCATTATTCCGTTATCGAAAATGTTTTGGAATTTGCAAAAAGTGCAGGCTTTGCCGCACTCGGTCTTTCCTATTCGCCAATAAAGGGACCCGAAGGCAATATCGAATATCTTTTGTATCTCAAAAAGAGCGAGGAAATAAGCACCGTGCAAGACGCGGACATAAAGGAAGTTGTGGATAAATCCCACGCGGAGTTATAAATAAAAATTTATATATTTTAGGAGGAAAAAAATTATGAAAAAAAGATTTTTAGGTATAGCAACTATGTTTTCTATACTGATCGGGCTATTCGTCGTCCCTGTTTCTGCAAGTGCTGCGCCCGGCACCAACGACCCTACGGTCATTGTATCAAATGCAGCGGGCAGGGCAGGAGATACGGTTGATGTTACCATTTCGCTTGAAAATAATCCGGGTATAGTATCAATGCTCTTGGGGGTGGGCTATAACCGTGATGCATTGACACTTAAAAGCGTAACTGATGCGGGGGTGTTGGGTGCACAGACTCACAGCAACAATTATGCATTAAACCCATATATACTTTTCTGGGCTAACGGTACAGCTACGGAGAACTTTACCGCAAACGGAACTGTTGCCACATTGACATTTGAAATTAAAAATGGAACAGCAGCAGGTGAATATCCCATAACAGTTACATATGATGAAGACAATGTCTTTGATGTTGATGATGACAATGTAGCTTTTGCAGTTAAAAACGGTAAGGTAAGTGTTTCTACCTTCTACACAGTAACTTATACTGGCGATTATGCAGGAACAGACAGCGCTGATTACCTTTCTTCTGTTACCTTCCCGTCTGCTCCTTACGGCTATACATACACCTTTAAGGTAAATGATGAAATTTGGGACGGTATC
>CAJOPD010000011.1 GCA_905236685.1 uncultured Clostridia bacterium | reverse complement strand
TATGTAATCGCATTTTTGGGAGAGATTGATATAGGAGCAGGAAACGCCAGCATTTTCGGCGAGCGAAACCAGCCTGTTTTTTGCCTTTTGCGCGGGCAGAAACAGATTGCCCGAGGAGGCGTTGTCTATGCAAAGCGTGATGAAAACGCCGCGGGATTTTTTCAAAAGTGCACCGATAGCTTGCAGGTGAGTCGGCATAAAGTCGTTGTAATCGTCTATGTAAAAAAATGTGTCGCAGAAAATGTCGGAATTCCCGACAATATCGGCAAAAACCGTAAGAGCGTCATCTGCGTCGGAAAATCCTTCGGGCAGACCTTCTGTGTAAAGCTTGTAAATTTCATTTACAGAGGCGAGCTTTTTCGCCGTGTGTGAATTTTCCGGCGCGGGAGCATTGAAATCATCGGGATAAATGCCGTATCTTTTAAACTCGGAAAACAAATCGGAAAGTGCGCTGATAAAGCCCGAACGGGCAGAGGAAAAGCGGAAAACATTATCCTCCGAGACGGCTTTTGCGCATTTTTGAATAAGCATTGTCTTGCCGCTTGATAAAAGATTGTTTTTTTCGGGAACAATCCGCTTTAAAAGCCGTGAAAATGTTGCAACTTCAATGTTGTTAATGCCGAGCCCACCGATAGCTTCGGAGAGAGTTTTTTCTGCCGTATATGAAAATTGTTCGGGTACTATCACTATGGCGCGGGAATTTGGATTTTTTGCAAGATTATCAAGCAGCAGACCGTAAAGACAGCTGCTTTTGCCCGAGCCCGTACCGCCCGTTATGATTTTCATCGGCATAAAAACATCTCCCTTAAAACTTTTTTTCATTATAACACATCAGGTGTCCAAATAAAAGTACTATTCCAAAAAAATATTTGCGCCGACCGACCTAAGCTTGCCGCATAGATTTTCATATCCTCTTTTGATGTGATGAACACCGCTTATACGGGTTTCTCCTTCTGCGCAAAGCCCTGCAAGAACGAGTGATGCGCCGCCGCGCAAATCCATAGCGCTGACCTTTGCACCGCTCAGGCGCTTATTGCCCTCGATAAAGGAACTTCTTCCGTCAATCCTGATATTTGCACCCATACGGTTAAGCTCGCCTATATGCAGAAATCTGTTTTCAAAAACCGTTTCAACAATAATCCCCGTGCCGTCCGTTTCGCATAAAAGCGCGGAAAATTGCGCCTGCATATCGGTAGGAAATCCGGGAAAAGGCAGAGTCTTGATATTGGCAGAAAATAAATGGCGGGACGCGTCAATCGAGATATAATTTCTGTGCACATCAATATCAGCACCCATTTCTGTAAGCTTTGCCGTGACAGGCTTTAAGTGAACGGGGTTGACATTTTCGATTTTCCCCTTTCCGCCGGTTATGGCAAATGCGCTCATAAAGGTGCCTGCCTCAATTCTGTCCGATATTATGGAATAGGTTACGGGTTCAAGCTGTTTTACGCCGTAAATTTTTATTGTGTCGCTGCCTGCGCCGTGAATTTTTGCGCCCTGCTTTATTAAAAAATTGGCAAGGTCTGTTATTTCAGGCTCTGCCGCCGCGTTTTCAATTATCGTTTCGCCTTCTGCCAAAACCGCCGCCATAATAAGATTTTCGGTAGCGCCAACACTTGGAAAATCGAGGTAAATTTTTGCACCTTTCAGCTTTTCGCAGTATAAATCCACATATCCATGCCCCTTTTCAATTTCGGCACCCATCGCCGCAAAGCCCTTTAAATGCAGGTCGATAGGGCGGTTGCCTATCGGGCAGCCGCCGGGCATTGAAATCCTTGCTCTTTTCATACGGGAAAGGAGCGGCGAGGCAAGGAAAAAGGAGCCTCTGAATTTGCTCATAAGCTCATAAGACGCAAAGTGCGAGTTGCAATTTGTAAAATCAATTTCGGCTGTATTTACATTTATATTCAAAACACCGCCCAAAGCGGCAAGAATTTCAAACATATTTTCGGTATCGGTAAGACGCGGGAGGTTTTTTATGGTATTTTTCCCTTCGGTTAAAATGGTTGCGGCAAGAATGGGAAGCGCCGCATTTTTTGAGCCTTGGCATATGATATTTCCGCATAAGGCGGGGGATTTTTGTATAACTATTTCCGACATTACAGACTCCTTTCGTAAAATAAAAATTCAAAAATTCGCTTTTAATATTATGCTCAAAAAATTTTTTTTTAAAAATAATAAGAAAATGAAAAAAATGCTTGACAACAAAAAATAATGATGATATAATCAAAAGGCTATTTAGCAGGTTCTTTTTTTTTGTATAAAAAAACCTGCTTTTGATACTATGATTTCTCATACGGAGGTGTAGAAATGAGAGTAAAAATTACTTTGGCTTGTTCGGAGTGTAAGCAGAGAAATTACAACACAATGAAGAATAAAAAGAACGATCCGGACAGATTGGAAATGAACAAATACTGTAAGTTTTGCAGAAAGCACACACTGCATAAGGAAACAAAGTAAAATAAGGAGAATCTGTTATGGCTGATAATAAAAGTGTAAAAAGAGCAAAGTCAATGAGATTTTTCAGAGAAACAAAGTCTGAGCTGAAAAAGGTTTCGTGGCCTACCAAGGAACAGCTTTTCCGCAACACAGTTGTTATTCTGGCGTTTGTAATCATAACTACCATAATATTGTCCTTGCTTGACCTTGGATTTGAAAAGCTGTTGTCGCTTATTGTAAAATAACGGCAGAGTTCTTAAAAGGAGATTGTTATGCAAGACGAGGCAAAGTGGTATGTGGCGCACACATACTCCGGTTATGAGAATAAAGTAAAAGCCAATATAGAAAAATCGGTGGAAAACCGTGGCATAAGCGATTTAATTCAAGCCGTTGAAGTTCCTATGGAAGATGTTATCGAGGAAAAAAACGGCGAACAAAAGATTGTAAAACGCAAGATTTTCCCGGGCTATGTCGTTGTAAAAATGGTAATGAACGACGAAAGCTGGTATGTTGTCCGTAATACACGAGGTGTTACGGGGTTTGTCGGACCGGGTTCTAAGCCTGTTCCGCTTTCTGATGAAGAGGTCAAAAATATGGGCGTTGAGAAAACGCGCTATCAAGGCATCGACATTTCAGCAGGCGACAGCGTCAATATTAAATCAGGTCCGATGGAAGGCTTTTCCGGCAAAGTCGAAAGCGTTGATAATGAGAGCAGAAAGGTTACTGTTCGCGTGCTTATGTTTGGCAGAGAAAAAACCGTTTCGGTTGAATTCGGTCAGATAGAAAAAAGCGTTGACTAAGCTTTTAAGCGGAAAATCCGCTTGAAATATCCCTCTGGTATACAGTGGGAGGGCAGTAATGCCCGCATTTACCACAACGGGATTTATATTCCCGAAAAATTAGGAGGTGGCCATATATGGCACAAAAAATCATAGGTTATATCAAGTTGCAAATTCCGGCAGGAAAAGCAAGTCCTGCGCCGCCTGTTGGTCCGGCACTCGGTCAGCACGGCGTAAACATTATGCAGTTTACCAAGGAATTTAACGAAAAGACGGCGAAGGACGCAGGGTTAATCATACCGGTAGTAATTACCGTTTATGCTGACCATTCCTTTACATTTGTTACCAAAACTCCGCCGGCAGCGGTGCTTCTTAAAAAAGCCTGCAAGATTGAAAAGGCGTCGGGAGTTCCGAACAAAAATAAGGTAGCAACAGTTTCAAAGGCTGATATTAAAGCTATCGCGGAACAGAAAATGCCTGACTTAAACGCAGCTTCACTTGAAGCGGCAATGAGTATGATAGCAGGTACAGCAAGAAGTATGGGCATCGAAGTCGGAGAATAATCACGCATTTTTATGCGGTTAGTTCGGTGGGAGAGGAAAAAAGCCTCGTTTGACCACATAAGGAGGATAATAATATGTTTAGAGGAAAGAAATATCAGGACAGCGTAAAGCTGATAGAAAAGTCAAAACTTTATGACCCCGCAGAAGCTATGGACCTTGCTACAAAGATAGCAAAGGCTAAGTTTGACGAAACGGTTGAGCTTCACGCAAGGCTGGGCGTTGATTCAAGACACGCAGACCAGCAGGTAAGAGGTGCAATCGTATTGCCGCACGGTACAGGCAGAACGGCAAGAGTTTTGGTTTTCGCAAAAGGACCTAAGGCTGATGAAGCTTTGGCAGCAGGTGCTGATTATGTCGGCGAGATGGACCTTTGCACAAAAATCCAGCAGGAAAACTGGTTTGAATTTGATGTAGTTGTTGCAACTCCCGATATGATGGGTGTTGTAGGCCGTTTGGGTAAGGTTTTGGGACCTAAGGGCTTGATGCCTTCACCAAAAGCGGGAACAGTTACAATGGATGTTGCAAAGGCTGTAAACGAAATCAAAGCAGGTAAGATTGAATATAGAGTGGATAAGAACAATATCGTTCACTGTCCTATCGGTAAGGCTTCCTTTGGTAAGGAAAAGCTTACAGAAAACTTTAATGCTTTGATGGGCGCAATTATAAAGGCAAAGCCCGCAACAGCAAAAGGTCAGTATTTAAGAAGCGTTGTCGTAACAACAACAATGGGACCGAGCATAAAAATCAACGCATCAAAGCTTTCATAAAAAAATCTTGACAAAATATGTTTTTTATGCTACTATGATGTAGCTTAAAAATAAATCCGTAGACAGCAGGCATAAAGGTAAGTCCTGCCGAGGTGTTAATAGTTTTTTTGACTAAACGGCTCTTTTCGTCTACGAAAAAGAGCCTTTCTTATTTGGAAAGGCATAAAATCTTACAGGAGGTGACATTATGCCGAACGAAAAAGTTTTAGAAACAAAAAAAGCTCAGGTAGCTGAAATTGTTGAAGCTTTAAATGCCGCAGCCACAGGCGTTTTGATGGACTATCGCGGTCTTACGGTTGAGGAAGATACAAAGCTTCGTAACGATTTAAGAGCGGCAGGAGTTAAGTATTTTGTTGTTAAAAACACATTACTTCGTTTAGCAGCAAACCAGGTCGGTCTTGAAGAGCTTGACAGCATACTTCACGGTCCGACAGCATTGGCATTATCAGAGGACCCGGTAGCACCGGCAAAAATTCTTTTCAATTTTGCCAAGGACAACGAAAAGGTTGAAATCAAATCAGGCTTTATGGACGGAAAGGTTCTGTCCGAGGAGGAACTCATACGCCTTGCAAAGACACCGTCAAAGGATACTTTAATTGCAAAGATTATGGGAAGTCTAAATGCCCCTGTTTCCAACCTTGCAAGATTGCTCGCTACTATCGCAGAAGGCGGCGTAGAAATTGCAGACCTTATCGCGAAGAAGAACGGTGAAGCAACCGAAGAAACGGCAGAAGCTCCTGCTCCCGAAGCAGAAGAAGCAAAAGCCGAGGAACCGGCAGAGGAAGCAAAGGCTGAGGCAGTAGCCGAAGAAACAGCGGAAACTACCGAACAAACAGAGGAAGCGAAAGCTCCCGAAGAAGAAAAACCTGCTGATGCAGAGTAATTTAAACTAATTATTTAGGAGGAAATTAAAATGGCAGACATTCAGAAAATTTTAGATGAAATTAAAGAATTAAAATTATTGGAAGTAGCAGAGCTTGTAAAGCTTATGGAAGAAGAATTCGGCGTATCCGCAGCAGCTCCTGTTGTTGTAGCAGGCGGTGCAGCAGAAGGCGGCGCAGCAGCAGCTGAGCAGTCCGAATTTGAAGTTATCCTTGCAGAAGCAGGCGCTTCAAAGCTTAATGTTATCAAGGTTGTAAGAGAAATCACAGGTCTTGGACTTAAAGAAGCAAAGGCTTTGGTTGACGAAGCTCCTAAGTCTGTAAAAGCAGGCGTTGCTAAGGAAGAAGCAGAGTCTATAAAGGCTAAGCTGGAAGAAGCAGGCGCAAAGGTAGAACTTAAATAATTATGCTTATCGACCTGACAGACATCATTAGAAATGAAAACGGAAAATTAACTGTTTCCGAAGGCCTTGATATGCCCGAAATACGCTTTATGGGCGAAGAATTCAACTTTTCCGAGCCATTTAAAGCGGAGGGAGTTATAGTTAATAACTCAAAAGCCTTAGAGCTTGATATGACGGTCAGCGGGAAGGCATCGGTGCATTGTGCAAGATGCGGAAAGCCCTTTACGGTTGACATTTGCTTTCCCGTAAGGGAAACGCTTGTGCGAGAGGGCGAAGAAAATCCCGAAGATGAGGACATTATTCTCTATTCGGGCAAGGAAATAGAGCTTGACGATGTGATTGTCAGCAATTTTCTGATGAATGTACCCGTAAAATATCTTTGCAGGGAGGATTGTAAGGGTCTTTGTTCAGTCTGCGGTGCGGATTTGAATGAAGGCGACTGCGGCTGCCGCAAAGATGATATGGATCCGCGTTGGGAAAAATTAGCAGAAATTATGAAAAGTATGACCGATACTTAAAATAGGGAGGTGCGATTAAGATGGCAGTACCTAAGGGTAAAGTATCTAAATCAAGAAGAGACAAAAGAAGAGCAAACTGGAAACTTGAAGTTCCTGGTATGGTTAAATGCCCGCATTGCCACGAATATAAACTTCCTCATATGGTTTGTAAAGCCTGCGGCTATTACGGCGACAAAGAGGTTGTTAAAGTTTCTGACAAATAAGAAAAGCAGAGCGTATGCTCTGCTTTTTTTTGGTTAAAATGGTAGTAAAAGGGAGTGTACTTAATGAGATATTTTCCTTTACTTGCGATAATCCTGACGCTTTCATCTTGCGGAAAACACTCGTATTCGGGCGATTTTGTGAAAAATCAATTTTCCGCACCATCAGGCGCCAATAATATCAATGCTACCGACATCAAAAGCGGGAAAACTGCCGCGCAGGCTATGCCGATTTTAAGTCCCATTTGCTCGTATGAAATCCCGAATTTGTCGGCAAATTCAAGTACTTTTGAAAATGTAAGAGAAAAATCCGACATACTTCCCGTAAGCCAGGAGCCGAGGGAACAGCCTACATCTCCGCATAATGCCAGGATACCGAACATCGCCGTCTTGCCCCGCTTAATAAGGCTTGAAGAGTAGGAATAGACCCCGGGCCACATTATACTCACCGAAAATCCTGTTAAAGCACAGGCAAATAGTGCAATGTACGGATTTTTAGCCGTTGCCGCGACAATATAGCATACTGTACATAATATTGAACAGTAGGTAAGCACATTTTTTAATCTTAATTTGCCGCCGAAAAAGCCGAACAAAACTCTTCCGCTGCCCATAAGTACGGCAAAAAGGCAGGGACCTAAAATATCGCCTGCAAATTTGTCTATCCCAAGTCCTTTCTGAGCGAAGACAGATGACCATTCCGCCATAGTTATTTCGGAAGCGCCCGACGCAATCATTAAAAAGCACATAAGCAGGAATACTCTTGATTTAAAGGTCAATTTTTCGCCGGACTGTTTTTCTGCCCGTGCAATGTTGGGAATGGGAACGACCGAAAACATCACAATGCTGATTATCGGCACAATCGCCCAAATCATAGGTATGATATACCATATATCACTTCCGAAAAGCTTTATTGCGGTTGTTGCCGTGAGAACAACGGCAACCTGACCCCAGCAGAAGAAGGAGTGCAGCATATTCATTTTTGCCGAGCTTTGCCCCTCCGATATGGAATCGACAATAGGGCTCACCATAACCTCCAAAAGCCCGCCGCCGAACGCCATAAAGAATGTCGCCGTAAAAAGCGCGGGATATATGGGAATAATGTTAGGCAAAACACCGAGCATAATTAAACCGATAGCGGCAGAAGCCTGCGCCAAAATGCCCGATTTTCTGTAATCGAGCGCGCCGAGTATTTTTATCGCCGTAAAATCTGTTGCAATCTGTACCAAAAAATTGAAAAGCATAATATTAGCAATCATCGTATAAGAAATGCCGAAATTATCCTTAAAAATCACAAATAAAATAGGAGCAAGGTTGTTCACCGCAGATTGAGTTGTTATGCCGAATTCACAGGCAAGCATAGTGCTTTTTTTGGTCACAAAAATCACCCCTTACAAAACCATAAAATTATACCAAGAAAAGCTAAAAATGTCAAATGCTTGAAAAGTGTAACGAAAGCTGATATAATAGCGGTATAAAAGCGTTTTGCGAGGTAAAAATGAAAGATATAACTTCCACACAAAATCCTACATATAGGTTTATAAAATCATTAAAAACGAAAAAAGCCCGCCAAAAAAGCGGAATGTATGCGGTTGAGGGCATAAAGTCGGTGCGCGATGCAATTGCGGCGGGTAGCGATATTTATTTGATTGCGGTGTCGGATAAGCTTGAAGAAAGCTTTGAATTTGACGAAATTTATCGCGTTTCGGATAAGATTTTTGGCGGTCTTTGCGATACCGAAACCCCGCAGGGCGTTATAGCTGTTATAAAAATGAAAAATGGCGGCAATAAGGGGATAAAAAATCCGCTTTGCCTTTACTGCGATAAGGTGGCAGACCCGGGGAATATGGGCACAATAATCAGAATTTGTGATGCTGTCGGCGCAGATTTGCTGCTGTCGCCGGGGTGTGCCGATATTTTTAATCCTAAAACTGTGCGTGCGAGTATGGGCTCGTTTTTCCATATAAATGTAGCGGAAGATGTAACCGCAGGGGATTTAGACAAGATGAAAGCTGACGGCTATACGGTTTTGGCGGGAGCGCTCGGCGGTAATACGATTGATTATACAGAGAATGTTTACGGCGATAAAACGGTAATAGTGGTAGGTAATGAGGCAAACGGCGTGTCGGAGGAAGTGCTTGGAATTTGTGATAAATGCATTAAAATCAAGATTTTCGGAAACGCCGAATCGCTAAATGTTGCAGTTGCGTCGGCATTGATGCTGTATAAGGCGAGGGAGTTTAAGAAATAAATTTGATAAAAAAATGACTGTATTGTCAAGATTTTATAGTAAAAATATTGACAGTATGCGATTGTTGTGATAGAATAATCGGGCAGTCAAATTTAGGGGTGTAGCTCAGTTGGTAGAGCAGCGGTCTCCAAAACCGCGTGCCCAAGGTTCGAGTCCTTGTACCCCTGCCAATGACTTTATGTCCTCACATTAAGCATTTAAGCCTAATGTGAGGATTTTCATTTCTTTAAATTTGTGTTTGTATAACATCTTGTCTAACATACCCGATTACATTTTCCAAAAGCGATATATTTTCACGCTTTGCTGTTCTGTTTCGGTGTATGTATATTTTTTCTGTTGTGGCAACATTCTCGTGACCTAAAAGCACGGATACTTCTTGTATCGGCACACCGTTATCATCAAGCAGATTTGCAACTGTATGACGAAACCCGTGTATCGTGCAATGTTTTAGTCCTGCATTTTTGCATAATCTGCTGACTACTCGGTTTATTGCATTCAAATTTGTGTAAGGTTTTCCGTCAATGTTTCTGACTATGAAGTTATGGCTTGAATCGTAACAGTTTCCAAAAAGTTCTTTATTCTTTTGCTGACGCAGTTTTTCCTCTTGCAATTCTGAGATGATAAATTCAGTTAGGGGAATTACCCTGTTACTGCTTTTAGTCTTAGGCTTTGTTACCATAGAGGTAACCTCTTTTTTTGTGCCCGTTCTGCTTTTTGTAACATTAAGTATCATTTTTTCAAAGTCAACATCGTCCCAAGTTAATGCCAAAAGTTCTCCTCTTCTGAGACCTGTGTTTAACGCAAGGAGCAGAAATATATAGATATGGCTTTGTGCGTGTTTTGCAAACTCAAGAAGTGCCCTTGCTTCTCTTGCGGAATATGTTGTAACTTCCTTTTTTAACTCCTTTTCAAATACGGGCATTTGGCTTTTCAAAATCGGATTTGATATCAAGAGATTCTCATTAACTGCGTCTTGCAAGGCTGCCGATATAATTCCTCTTATATTTTTTACACTCTTTTCGGACAAGCCTTTTCCTCCTCTGCCGCCGCATAATTTCAAAAACTTGAAATAGTTGGTAAGCTGTAGGGAAGATAGAGAGGATAACTTGTATCCTTTTTCATTGAAATACGGAAGTATTTTCTTATTTACTGTTACTTCATATGTTTCATAAGTGGAAGGCTTTATTATTTCTCTTTTGCTTTTAAGCCAATTTCCCATATAACAAGAAAAGGTAATATCAGTATATTTTAGGGAACTGTTATATTTAACTAAAAGCTCTGTCATTGCTTTTTCGGCTTTTCTCTTATTTCCGACTTTGGCATCAATATTCAGCGGAAACCAAGTGGGATTTTTGTTGCCATTTACTCTGAATACGGCATAATATTTGCCGCGCTTTTGTTGTAAACTACCTTTCACGACTATAACCTCCTTTGGTGTCAGGCAGTCCGCTTATGGTAATGATACCATAAGCGGAGCAAATATTCAAGTTGTTTTTAGAATGTATGCGATAACATTTCTTTTAGGTATCTTATACACTCTGCCGATTTTAACCGACTTTATCTCTCCGCTTTTTAACAGGGTATATGCGGTGTTTTTGCCGATTTTTAGGACCTCGCAAAGTTCCTCAACTGTTAGTATATCCTTATACCTATTAAGCATAGTCATCACTTTCTGCAAGATATATTTTGGTTACCTCATCACGATGATGTCCCAAAAGCTCCGACACCTTTTTTCGTGATTGATATTCGGAATAGCCTTGTCCTATGTATTCATCATACTTTTCGTGTGCATAGGTATGTCTTAAACCGTGAAAGGTTATCCTTTTTTCTGTAAATGCCCTTCTATGATACGATATGAAGCATTGAAGCCGTTTCATAGCAAGATGTGTCTTGTCATCAGGTGCTACAAATAGCTTTTGTCCCTTTGGAGCGATTTTCAGAATATTCCTTAATGTAATCTTTATAGATTCATTTATAGGAACATACCTTGTAAGACCACCCTTGCCCTTTACGAACAGTTTTCCTGTTTCTATTGCCTTTTGTGCATTGTTTGTGTCAATCCTCAAGCATTCCTCCAAACGAAGTCCTGCGTATCTTGCAAGAGTAAATATTGCCGCATAGTCATTATGGTTATTTTCCATAGCAATACCGACCATAGCATTAAACTCTTTCATTGACCAAGTTCTATCAACTCCGCCGAATTTCCTCCGTTTTAAGTTAAGCTGTGAATTTTCAGGAAGCTTGTTTCTTGTATAAGGCATATTATCGTGGAAAAACCTTATTGCCGCAAGTTCTGTCTTAACAGTAGATGCCGAAAGACCTTTACCTTGCATATATTTTGTATATGCAATAATGTGTTTTTCTGAAATGTTGGCAAGCTTT
>CAJOPD010000010.1 GCA_905236685.1 uncultured Clostridia bacterium | reverse complement strand
AATGACGCTTTTGGACGAGGACATTATAAAGGTTTTGAAGGAGGCGCACGACAAGGCGGAAAAAATGCTCCGCGAAAATATGGAGGCGCTTGACAGGATAGCGGAATTTTTGATAGAAAAGGAAACTATCACAGGCGAGCAGTTTATGGCGATATTAAACGATATAAAAAATCCGCCCGCTCCCCTAGAAAATACCGAAACTGCGGAAAACGCCGTAACGGTATGATGAAAAGAATAAAAAACGCAAGGGACTGCATTTTGCAGTCCCTTAAATTATGTAGTGCAAGCACCACATTATATATTTTCTATACCAAAGCTTACGGCAAGTGCACTGTTTACATCTTCCATAAGCTCTTTATCTAAATGTGCAACCTTTTCCCTTAATCTTTTCTTATCAATCGTCCGTATCTGTTCGAGTAATACCACAGAATCTTTATATAGTCCGTATTCTGATGCAGACAATTCAATGTGCGTTGGCATTTTTGCCTTATTTATCTGCGAGGTTATTGCCGCCGCAATAACGGTTGGACTGTATTTATTTCCGACATCGTTCTGTACTATCAAAACAGGTCTTATCCCGCCTTGTTCGCTCCCTATAACAGGACTTAAATCAGCATAATAGATGTCTCCGCGTTTTACAACCACTACTATTCACTCTCCGTCAGTTTTTCCTCACATACGGATAATGCCTCGTTATCCGCTTTCAAACACATTTCGGCTAAAAAAAGGTTTTCCCCTGACATCTTTATATAGCCGTTTCTCAGCAGATTTTTCCTTTCATACACGGTGCAAATTTCAGGAACGGATTTGTTTTTAACTTTTACAAATTTTAAATCGGCTATGCCCCTTTTTCTGTGTGACAAAGTAATCATGCCCCCCGCCATACTTTTTTAAACTTCCTCCAAATAATCCTTCTCTTTTATTACTTCCCCTCCCTTTTTATAAATTCGCAGAACGCGCCCTGCCACAAGACACAAAACCTCATAGCTTATTGTTCCGAGCCACTTTGCAATGCTGTCGGCAGTAATTTTTCCGTTACCAAATACCGTTACTTCGTCACCTGTATCTATATTATTGACACTTGTGACATCAATCATACATTGGTCCATACAAATTCTTCCTATGACATTGAAAAGTTCCCCCTGAAACTCCATTTTTGCCTTATTTTTGAGCGCACGCAAATACCCGTCGCCATAACCAATCGGAACCGTCGCAATTTTTGTCGGTTTATCGGTTATGTACTCCTTTCCGTAGCTTATGCCCACGCCCTTTTCGGCTTGCTTGACAAGCGTTATTCTCGATTTTACCGTCATAACGGGCTTTATGGAAAGTCTTGTTTTATCCACCTCATCAGAGGGGTAGTATCCGTATAGAATAATCCCCGGGCGTACCATATCAAGCTGCATTTCGGGATACATTATAATAGCCGCGCTGTTGGATATATGCTTTACAGGGATTTTTACTCCCGCATTTTCCAGCTCTTTTACAAGTCGTAAAAACCTGTCAAACTGCATACGGGTATAGTCGGGGTTTTCCTCGTCTGCACACGCAAAATGCGAAAAAATCCCGTCGATTTCGATATTCGGAAGCTTTGATATTTTCAAAATCTCGCCTACCGTATTTTCCGCTCCCGCAACAAAGCCGAGCCGTGACATTCCCGTATCGGCTTTTATATGGATTTTTACCCTTTTTCCCGCTTTTACCGCTTCTTTCGACAGCTCCTCTGCATTATCGGTATCCGAAACACTCGGCATAATATCATACCTTATGAGCTCCGCCATATCGTCCTTTTGAACAGTACCCAAAATCAGCACAGGCGTTTTGGGACACACCTTCCGCACCTGTTTCGCCTCGGAAAGCGTGGCAACGGCAAACGCGTCCGTCCCGCACTCTAAAAGCGTTTTACAGCACTCCTCGTACCCGTGACCGTATGCATCGGTCTTTACTACCGACATAATCTTAGTTTTCGGCTCCAAAACGCTCCTGATACCTTCAAAATTATATTTAAGAGCATCTAAGTCTATTTCCGCCCAAGTTCTCATTTGATTTTTCCTCTTTATTATAACATATTTTATTTTATATTTCCACAGGTAATATGTGGGATATTGCGTCCGCTATATCGCCTGCCGCAAGCGATGTTTCGCCTATACTCCTTGCCGCAAAATCCCCCGCTTTTCCGTGAAGGTAAACCGCAAGAGTTGCAGCATCAAAGGCATTTTTCGCAGTCGGTAAAAGCCCTGCCAAAAGCCCTGCCAGAACATCGCCGCTCCCCGCCGTTGCCATTCCGCTGTTGCCCGTCGTATTCACCTGCTGTGCTCCGTCAGGTGCTGTTATTATAGTATGATTTCCCTTCAAAACAAGTGTCAGTCTGTTTTTTACGGCGAAATCATACGCCGCATCAAATCGGTTGTCCTCGACATCTTTTGCAGAAACTCCCAAAAGCCGCGCCATCTCCATAGTATGCGGCGTTAAGACGGTGTTTTCTCCGCAAAGTTTTAAAAGCTCGGGTCTTTGGGAAAGAGCATAAATCCCGTCAGCATCTATTACAAGCGGCACCTTTACCGCCTGCAATACCTTTTCAAGAAAATCGGCAACATACGGCTTTCGCCCTATTCCGTTTCCGAACAAAACTGCATCAAAATCATTGATTTTCTCTATTATACGCTCCTGTTCGGTTTCAAAATCCATACTCACAGTCATAGCCTCCGTCACGGTTTTCTGAATTATATCGTTTATTTCTGGCAGAACGCACGCGGTTACAAGCCCTGCTCCGCCTTTGAATGCGGCTTTTGCCGCAAGACAGACAGCCCCCGCCATACCGACGCTCCCGCCGATTATCAAAATCTTGCCGTAATCGCCCTTATGCGAATTTTTATATCTTTTCGGCATAAGCGATTTCGCTTTTTCGCTATCTGTCACTTCAATTTTTACGCTTTCCAGAACAGGTTTTGGAATTGATATATCAAAAACTTTTATTTCGCCCGCAAAATCTGCTCCGTCATACAGCAAAAGTCCCTTTTTATACGCGCCGAAGGTCACCGTTTTATCCGCTCTGACGGCATTTTTCAAAACTTTTCCCGTATCTGCTTCTATCCCCGACGGAATGTCAACCGAAAGCACATAATTTGAAAATTCATTTACAATATCAAAAACTTCCGCTGTTTCATCATCAATTTCGCCGTGCAGACCCGTACCGAAAACGGCATCAATAACGCAGTCCGAAAGCTTAATGTCCCTTTTCAGCATTTCTTTATCAAGAGGGCTGATTTCTACCGACATATTTTTAAGAATATCAAAATTGGTTTTGGCATCGCCCGAAAAGCTGTCGCCAAAAAGTGTGTAAATTTTGACTTTTTTGCTCTTATTTGTGAGATGTCTTGCTATCGCAAAGCCATCGCCGGCATTATTTCCTTTGCCGCAAAGCACCGTAAAGCTGTCAAATCCGATTACCTCCGAAACGCAGGAGATTGCGGCGTTTTCCATCAAAACAATACTCGGAATACCAAAGTTCTCCGAGGCTTCTTTATCCGCATTGCGCATTTGGGAAACAGTACAAACCTTCATTTCGGGTTACTCCTCAACATCTTCCTGCCTAAGCACAACAAGGCTTGGGCTTGCCTTCTTTGCAGAACTCAACATCTCCTTATTCGGCTTAAACAAAAGCCTTTTTATCTGCCCGTTCTCCATAAAATCAACGCCGTAAACTCCGTCTTCAATGCCGTTGGGGGTTGCATCAATGATTTTATTATCAATTTTCGGTATATCCTTTATCGGCATAAAGCGTTCCGCATTTTTTAAGTCAATGCTCAAAAGGCGCTTTCTCGAACGCTGAGCCATAATTTTGTCAATATCCAAAACGGTAGATGTTATGATGTACTCGTACTCGGTATTAACCCTCGTAACAAGCCACCACACGCCAAACCATACGCCGCATACAAGCGCAAAGCTCAAAACACCCAGTAGCGCAATAAGCAATAATGTCACAGCAATGCCCGCTGCTATTATTCCTGAAATTTTAAGTATATCCTTAGCGGTTTTTGTGCGCGTTACAAGCTGTTCACAGAAAATGTCCATTTTCAATTTCTCCTTTTATTTTATTGCGAAGCTCTCTTAATGCCCTGCCTCTGTGGCTTACTCTGTCCTTTTCCGAGGGTGACGCCTCCGCGAAGGTCTTTCCTATCTCATCGCAGTAAAACACCGCATCATAGCCAAAACCTTCCGTGCCCCGTTCCTCTTTTGTTATAGTTCCGAAAACCTTGCCCTCCGCCTCTATTGCTTTTCCGTTCTGAAAGAGAAGTACCACGCTTGAAATGAAAAATGCGCTTCTGTCTGCAACGCCTTCCAGCTCGGCTAAAAGCTTATCTCTAAGTTCCTTATCGGTGGCATTTTCGCCGGCAAATCTTGCGGAATACAGCCCGGGCGCTCCGTTTAAATGCGTTACGCAAAGTCCCGAATCGTCTGCCAAAACGGGAAGGCTGCAAAGCTTTGATACGGCTTTTGCCTTTATCATCGCATTTTCGGCAAAGGTTTTGCCCGTTTCGGCAATTTCCGCGCTTACTCCTATATCCTTCATAGTCAGAACCGATATGCCCGCGTCTTTTAAAATTTCCGCAAATTCACGCGCCTTTCCGCTGTTATTTGTCGCCGCAACTATTTCCATACCGTCACCTTTTTCTATGCTGTTTCTATTTCTTTATTATATCACTTAAATCCACTTGCCGTCAACAAAAAAATATGTTATAATTTACCGAGATATTGCACTTTGCGGGGTTGAAAGGCGAGGCTATGGACGAAAGCATTACAATTGCAGGTAAAATTTCCGAAATTATATATCAAAATGCCGTAAACGGCTACACCGTCTGTGAAATTGATTCGGTATCGGACGGTCTTTTTACTGCGACAGGATATATGCCGTATGCCGCTGAGGGCGAAAATGTCAATATTACAGGCAGCTGGACTGTCCATCACGATTACGGCGAGCAGTTCCGCATAGTTTCCTATGAAACGGTGCTTCCCACCGACGAAAATGCAATACTGGACTATCTTTCCTCAGGCATAATATACGGAATAAGAGAGGCAACGGCAAAAAAAATTGTCGGATATTTCGGTGCAGATACTCTTAATGTTATGCTCACCGAGCCTATGCGGCTCAGCGAAATAAAGGGCATTTCCCCCGCCCGCGCCGAAAAAATCGGAAAATCCTATTTAGATCTTCAATCAATGCAGAGTATCGTTATGTTCCTGCAACAGTACAGCCTGTCATCAAGCCTTGCCGTAAAAATACATCAGGCGTTTGGCGCGGGAGCAGTCGGAAAAATCAAGGAAAATCCTTACATTCTCTGCGAGGCGGTTGACGGAGTATCCTTCAAAACCGCCGACAGCATTGCATCATCACGCGGAATTCCGAAAAATTCGCCGCTGCGGCTCCGCTCGGGCATAAAATCCGTATTAAAATCGGCGGCATATGATTTCGGGCACACATATCTGCCCTTTGATATTCTGAAAACCGAGGCATCACAAAAGCTGTCGGTCAGCGAAGATGAAATTCAACAGGAACTATATATACTGAATAATGAAAGAGAGATAATTGCGGAGGAAAATCCGCCCGAAAACGCCTGCTATCTTCCGTATCTTTTTGAGGCGGAGCGCTATGTTGCGGCACGGCTCATTTCTTTGAGTGCTTTTTCACCGCCGTTTTTAATGGAAGATAGAGAAATTGACAATGTAATCCGCTCCGCTGAGGAAAACAGCGGAATAGAGCTGGACAGCCAGCAGCGGCTTGCCGTTTTGCAGTCCGCAAAGCATAACGCCGTTGTAATAACGGGCGGACCGGGCACAGGAAAAACGACTGCGATAAATGCGATAATAAAAACCTTATCGGCTATGCACCTGTCAATCGCTCTTGCCGCGCCCACAGGGCGTGCCGCAAAACGAATGACAGAGGTCACCGGAATTGAGGCCAAAACTATCCACCGTCTTTTATGCGTTCAGCCCGAAGGCGATACAGAAGCTTCAAAATTTTTGCATAACGAAAGCAATCCGCTGCCCTTTGACGCGGTAATTTTAGATGAAGTAAGTATGATTGATATACAGCTTATGTATAGCTTTCTGCGCGCTTTAAAAAAGGGTGCAAAGGTAATATTTTCAGGGGACAGCGACCAGCTGCCGTCAGTCAGCGCGGGAAATGTTCTTGCCGATATGTGCAAAAGCGGACAAATCCCCCTAATACGCCTTACGCATATATTCCGTCAGGCGCGGCAAAGCCTTATAATTACCAACGCGCACAAGATAAACACAGGGATTATGCCCGAAATTGACCGCCGTGACAACGATTTCTTTTTTATGCGGCGCCCCGACAGCGAGGCGGCGGCGACAACGGTATGCGACCTATACAAAAACCGTATTCCGAAAAGCTACGGCGTAAACCCTTTGACCTCGATACAAATCCTTTGCCCGTCAAAAAAAGGTATCGCGGGCGCCAATAACTTAAACAGGCTTATTCAGGAATATATAAACCCCAAAGCCAACGAAAAAACTGAGTATCCCTACGGAAAAACCGTATTCCGCACAGGCGACAAGGTTATGCAGATTAAAAACAACTATGACATTGTATGGGAAAAATTAAGCGGAGAGGTTGGCTCAGGTATTTTTAACGGTGATATGGGGATTATCGAAAGCATTTCCTTAAAGGACAGGCTGATGACGGTTATTTTTGACGACGACAAGCGTACCGAGTACAGCTTTAACGATTTGGACTGCTTAGACCTTGCGTATGCCATAACCGTTCACAAAAGTCAGGGCAGCGAGTTTAACACCGTTATTATCCCGCTTTTGCGCACAGCGCCTATGCTTATGTGCCGAAATCTTTTATATACCGCCGTAACGCGTGCAAAAAATATGGTTATTATGGTCGGCTCGCCCGCGGTTTGCGAAATAATGGTAAAAAACAATGATGAAAAAAAGCGGTTTTCAGGGCTTTTGGAAAAGCTGACCAAAGCCGCACAGGGAGAATAAAGATATGACATTCAAAAAAATTGCTTCGGTTTTTCCGCTCCTTGCGGGTGTACTCTGGGGACTTACCGGAATATTTGTAAGGAATTTAAACGGAATTGGCATAAATAATCTGCACCTGACATTTTTTAGGAGCTTTTTTGCGGCGCTTTCGCTGGTTATTTATTTCTTGATAACCGACAAAAGCAAGCTCAAAGTAAATCCCAAAGACCTATGGTGCTTTTTCGGAACGGGAATTTTAAGCGTTCTCTCCTTTTCGGTATGCTATTTCTATACTCTTATGCATTCCTCCGTATCGGTTGCCGTTATCCTTGCCTACACCGCTCCGTTTTTTGTCTTAATCCTTTCGGCGATTATTTTCCGTGAGAAAATCACTGCGCTAAAATCTGTTGCTCTTATTATGGCGACAGCAGGCTGTTTTCTGCTTTGCAAAACCGATACAAACACGCCCGTTACGGCAGGTTTAACAGCTGTCGGGCTTTTGGCAGGGCTTTCCTATGCCTCTTACAGCATTTTTGCAAGGTTTGTGGTCGGAAAATATCCTCCGCTTGTAATTACGGCTTATACCTTTATTTTTGCGTCGGCAGGCTCCTTGTTTTTGGTTGACTTTGGGGAGTTTTCAGCCGCCCTTTCTGCGTCGCCTTCTTCAATTTTTACGATTTTTATATTTTCCCTCGTTTCAACGCTTATGCCTTACACACTCCTTACGATAGGTCTTAAATATGTTGAGGCGGGAAAGGCGGCAATATTGACAACTACCGAGGTTTTGACCGCGTCTCTGGTCGGAATACTCTTTTTCCGCGAAAAAATAACTGCCGCAGGAATTTTGGGAATTATCCTAATTCTTGCCGCAGTAGCTTTAATCAATATTAAGTTATCTCCAAAGCGTTTCTAACGCTTTTTTAAGCTGTGCATCTTCTGTCGGTTCAAGCTCCGAAATCGCCTTTTCCGAGCCCGGCAGAACTTCTATATCAGGGTCTATGCCTATATCCTGTATGCACACGCCGCTCGGCGTATAATACTTTGCCGTCGTTATCGACATTCCCGAGCCATCGGTAAAGGAAAATACCGATTGCACTATGCCTTTTCCATAACTTTTTGTGCCTATTACAGTCGCTTTATTATTGTCCTTTAACGCTCCCGTCAAAATCTCCGACGCGGACGCACTTCCTCCGTTTATAAGCACCGCCATTGGCATATCAAGGCACTCCGCGTCCGATTTTTCATCTTTTCGCTTTCCGTTTTTGTCCACAGTATATGTGATAAGTCCTTCGGGAAGGAGCTTATCGGCAATTTTGCATACCAGCTCAAAATCACCGCCCGGGTTGTCGCGAAGGTCTATAACCAGCGAGGTCATACCCGCTGTTTTAAGCGCCTCCAAGTGCTCACAGAATTCATCATAGGTGTTCTTTGCGCCGCCGCTTATATCCCTTTCAAAGCCTGTAATTCTTATATATCCCGTATTTTTTTCAAGCATTTTGGATTTTACGCTTATCTTTATGATTTTTTGTCTGGTTATGGTGATTTCCTGCTCGTTTCCGCCGCGCTCCACCTTCAAAACAACGCTTGTGCCTTCATCGCCCGTTTTGAGATATGTAGCGGCTTCCGAAAGCTGTACCGCTGTATACGGGGTGCTGTCTATTTCCTTTATAATATCCCCCGATTTCAAGCCCGCTTTTTCCGCAGGACTATCCTCCATAGGCGAAATTACAACAAGCTGATTATTTTCAAGGTCTGCACCTAATGTTGCGCCGATACCGATATAGCTGACCGACACGCTGTCCTTATACGCACTGAATTCATCTTTGGGATAGTACGATGTGTACGGGTCGCCCGCTGCTGCCGTCATTCCGATTAAGGCATAATCGTTCATTTTTTCTTCGTCAATATCATAAATGCAGTAGTCTTTAAGCATTTTTGAAACTGCCGCCATTTTTGATGACAGCGTGCCCGCTCCCGCAAAATAAAGAATATCCTTTACAGCGCTTGTTATGATTGCCGTCAGAATTACCGTAATCAAAACCGCAAATACCGCAGTCCTTTTTTTCACCTTTATATCCATTCCTTTCCGTGCCAAAAATACGGCACATCGGCTAAAAAACCAATATATTCTATTCTATGCAAAATTTCGGATAATATTATAGGGCGACAGATGTCACCCCTTAATATTTTTACAGATAACCTGCGGGATTTACGGTAGCACCGTTTATCCTTACTTCAAAATGCAGATGGTTTCCCGTTGAATTCCCCGTAGAGCCTACCTTGGCAATCGTCTGACCTTTGGTAACCTTCTGCCCTGCGCTTACCAAAAGGCTGCTGCAATGTCCGTAAAGCGTTACATATCCGCCGCCGTGATTTATGGTTACGCAGTACCCGTATCCGCTGTTCCAGCCCGCTGTCAGTACCACGCCGTCCTCCGCCGCCAGAATTGATGTGCCGTAAGGCGCGGCATAGTCAATGCCTGTATGCAGCTTTTTCGTTCCTGTTATTGGGTGTATTCTGTAACCGTAATTACTTGAAATCCTTGTATAGCTTGTGAGCGGAAATCCGAATTTTCCGTTTCCCGAATACTGTACCGACTGCTGTGATGAGGATTTGAGCGCCGCATTTATCTGCGCCTGCAATTCCTTTGCCGCCTTTTCCTGCGCCTCTTCCTGCCGTTTAAGCTCGTCTATATCCTTGCTCAAAGCGTCTATAATCTTCTGCTTTTCCGACTGCTTTGCCTTAATTTGATTTTGTTTTTCCGACAGAATATTTTGCGCTTCTACCTGTTCGCTCTTTTCCTTTTCAACGACTTCCTTTGCCGCGGCTATTTCGTCTATCTGCGCGCGATAATTGTCCATTATTCCGTTATCGTGCTTTAAAATGGATTCAACAACCGCAATTCTTGTAAACAAGTCCGCAATACCCGTTGATTTTAAAATAAGCTCTATGTAGGACTCGGTACCGCTTTCATAAATCACCTTCATTCGCCTTTTAAGGCGCTTATCAGTCGCTTTAAGCTCTTCTTCAAGCCCTGCGATTTCACTGTTCTTTTGGTCTATCTCTGCATTTTTTTCATCAATAACGCCTTGAATTTTATCAATATCCGACTGCAAGCCCGCAATTTCTATATCAAGCGAGTCCTTTTGCGCTTTTTGCGAGTTTTTTTCCGCCTGCTTGCTTTGGATTTGCTTTTTTGTCTGCTCGGTCTTTTTCTGACTGTCGGCAAGCTCATTCTTTAAGTCGCTAACGCTTTTTGCCGCATAGGCAGAAGATGATAGCAGAAACGAGGTCGCAAGCACGAATGACAAAAGTTTTCTTCTCATAAAAGCGCCCCCTAAACATTCAAATATTTGCGCATTGAGATACTGCTTCCCACAACTCCGATAATACAGCCGAAGAATACGAACAGCACCGCAATTACGGGAGATATGCTCCATATACCGATAAGTTCAAGCGCCCCTATACTGAGCCCTTTAACATATTTTATAAGCGCAAAATATCCCCAGAATACCACCAAAAATGCAAGCAGAGCTCCCAAAAATCCTATAATCACGCCCTCTAACAAAAACGGTCCTTTTATAAATCTGTCGGTTGCGCCGATATATTTCATTATATTTATCTCTTTGCGGCGGTTAAAAACCGTAAGCCTTACGGTATTTGATATAATAACTATCGCAACAATTAAAAGCACTAACATTACCGCCATACTGAACCTTTTTATAATTCTTGAAAGGTTCATTACCATATTTACTATATCCTGCTTATTCACAATCTTCTCAACATCTGCGATTTTTTCAAGCTGTGAAACCGTTTCGCCCGTGTTTTCGATACTGTTTAATATGATTTTATAGGAGTCGCTGAACGGGTTATCATCATCAAAGCCCGAAAGAAGCTCCGCGTCCTCGCCGAACATATCGTTTTTTGCATAGGCAAGCATTTCTTCCTTGGTAAAAAGCGTCGCTTCCTTTACATTTTCTATTCCTGCAATTTCTTCGCCTATCTGCGCGACGCGCTCCGCCGATGTTCCCGCATTTATGTAAAGCTGTACCTCGCACTGATCCTCAATTTTGTCGGTAAAGGAGTTTACATTCATTGATATTATCGCAAATACTCCGAGTATTACAAGGCAGGACGCAATCGTGAAAAGCGACGCAACGCTCATCAGCCCGTTACGCAAAACATTCTTTTTTGCTTCCGAAAAGGCATATCTTACCTTAAACATTTTCATGATACACGCCTCCTACTTCATCACGGACAATAACACCGTCAGACACCTCAATTACGCGCTTTTTCATTGTATCAACAATATCCTTTGCGTGCGTTGCCATAATTATTGTCGTTCCCATACGGTTTATTTCCTCAAAAATATCCATAATCTCCATAGCCGTTTTTGGATTTAAATTTCCTGTCGGCTCGTCCGCAATCAAAATCAGCGGACGGTTTACCAGCGCTCTTGCAAGCGCTACTCTCTGCTGTTCGCCTCCCGACAGCTGTCTGGGGAGCATTTTTGCTTTATAATTAAGCCCCACTTCGCTCAAAACCTCGGGCACCCGCTTTCTTATCTCGCGTTTCGTCGCGCCGACAACGCGCATAGCAAATTCCACATTTTCATATACCGTTCTGTCCTCTAACAGTCTGAAATCCTGGAAAACCACGCCCATTTTTCTGCGCAGGTAAGGGATTTCCTTATCGGGAATTTTGGTAATATCATTGCCGTTTAGGTATATTTCGCCCTCGGTAACATTGGTTTCACGCATTAAGAGCTTTGTTATCGTGGTTTTTCCCGCACCGCTTGAACCTACCAAAAACACAAATTCACCGTTTTCTATCGTGAAATTCGCATTTTCAAGGGCGACAACGCCCGAATCCTCAAATTCTTTTTTGACATTTACAAATTCTATCATAACAACATCTATCCTTACTGTTTCTTTTACCCGCCCGATACAGAAAATGCGGTCTTTAAAAAAACCGCACAATTTTTCTGTTAAATTTTCATTGGGTTTGAGGTTAAATATTTATGCACCATCATAGCTACCTTAAACACTATCGCCTCATCAAACTTTCTGAGGTCAAGCCCCGTAAGCTTGTAAATCTTTTCAAGCCTGTAAACAAGCGTATTTCTGTGCACGAAAAGCTGTCTTGATGTTTCCGAAACATTCAAATCGTTCTCGAAAAATTTGTTTATCGTAAGAATGGTTTCCGAATCTAAAAGCGACAGGTCGCCCTTTTTGAAAACTTCGTGCAAAAACAGCTCGCAAAGCTTTATCGGAAGCTGATATATAAGTCTGCCTATGCCCAGATTGTCATAATTTAATATTGACTTTTCCTCGTCAAATACCTTCCCCACTTCAAGTGCAATCTGTGCCTCTTTATACGCATTGTTAAGCTGATTTATATTTTCGCAGACAGAACTTACGCCTACAATAATACCCATAAGCGTTTCGGAATGGACATTGTCAAGTATCTGCCTTGCTATTGAATCTATCGTTTTAGCGCTTTTATCGCGTTTAAGCTCTTTTATCAGGACAATATTATTGCTGTCAATATTTATTACAAAGTCCTTCTCCTTATCGGGAAACATATTCCTGATAACTTCATAAATACCGATTTCGCCCCTTTTAACAACCTTGATGTAATAAACCGCCCTTGCAACATCGACATCAACATGCAGTTCCAGCGCTTTTTGATGCAAATCAAAAGCTAAGATATTATCAAAGATTATGTTCTGCATAAAAATCGTCTTGTCGTACTTTTCATCATAATATCTGCGCACATTATTCGCCGCCACACAGACAGAGTTGCAACAATATTTGGAAACCTCATCGGTACCTTCAACATATACCGCATACTCAGGATACGGTTTGCCGTCTATAAACTTTACCGTGTATCCATTTCGCACAAATATTCTGTCCATATCAGTTTCAGACGCCGAGCCGAAAATCTCCTCCAAAGCGTCTGCTGACGCCGCAAGTCCGTTTGTGGCAAGCACCAAGCCCGTGGAGTCTGCTATTCCGATTTTTTTGGGAAACACTTCCGACATCTGCGAAACTATGCTCTGAAATGCTTTACTAATCATAACATTTCCTCCGTGAAAATTACATCTCACCTAAAATTATACCATAATATTTCAAAAAAGTATAGCTTTTTTTGTATATTTTTTTCAAAAAAATTATTTTTTTACGGGTTTTTGAGCTTGGAAATCTCGTGAGAAGTCAGGTGCCGCCATCTTCCCAAAGGCAAATTTCCCATTTCAACTCCGTTTATGCTTACCCTTTTCAATGCATCAACACGCGAACCGACAGCCTCAAACATACGCCGTACCTGCCTGTTTTTTCCTTCGTGAATTGTGATTTGCACAAGCGTCTGTCCCGCTTTTGCGTCAATTATCCGCACATCTGCGGGCGCTGTCAAAAATCCGTCCGAAAGCGCTACGCCGCGGCGCAGTCTATTCATTTTTGCCTCCGTAAGCCCGCCCTTTAATACCGCAAGATATGTCTTTTCGACTTTATGCTTAGGGTGGGTTATTTTATAGGCAAAATCACCGTCGTTGGTCATAAGCAGAAGGCCTTCAGTATCATAATCAAGCCTTCCCACAGGAAAAAGACGCGCCTTTATTTCATCTTTTAAAAGGTCGGCAACTGTCGGGCGGTCAAACTGGTCCTTTGCCGAAGAAATATACCCCAAGGGTTTATTGAGCATAATATAGAAATTCTTTTGTTCGGGCTTTATAAGCCGTCCCGAAACGGTCACTTTATCCGCGCCTATTTCCACCTTTACGCCCTGCTCAGTCACCTTTTTTCCGTTTACCGACACCTTCCCTTTCGAAATCAGTTCCTCCGCCGCTCTCCTTGACGCCTCGCCGCACATCGCAATATACTTTTGCAGTCTTACAATTTCTCCCATAATATCCCCTAATTCACCTCGTCAAGCCTTTTTAAAAGCTCGGCGTCATCTATTCTTACTCCAAGTTTTAAAAGTTTTTCCTTTTTTGAGTTTTCTATTATACAGCCCTTTGCAAGCATTATGTTATCAAATCGTTTCAACGCGGAAATCTGCATATCAGAAAGCGTAAAATCGTCAATAAAATACGCCTTTATTCCGCTTTTTTCAAATGAATTTCTGTAATACTTTTCCTCCCAGACCGAAAGGGAAAACTCGCTTTCCTCCTTTGAAAACACGGCGTTCCATACATACATTTCCATAATATGCCGCATACCCGTTACAAAAAGAGTTTTTGCCCCTCTGTTATGCATAGGGCTTACAAGGTATCTTTTACCGTTTTCCTCACAGATTACGGGGATTTTTGCCCTGCGGAAAAGGGACGGCAGTATCAGTTTGCGCACCGCAAAATCCCCGCGCTCTATATTCCCCACATCAAAGCACACCTTTATGCCCTTTGATGCGGCGTATTGACAGACGGGCAAAATGAATTCGGAAAATATCTTTTCCGCCGCGCGCTTATAGTACCATATTCTTACGCCCGCATACTGCGTATCGGCATCGAACAAAAGCGGCAAATCATCATACAAATTCCTTCCGCAGAATTTTTCGTATTCATCAGGAAAGGAATTATCCCAAATAAGCCCCGAAAAACACGGAACGGGTACGCTGAATGCATATATCTTTAAGCCGGCTCCCTTTAACGCTTTAATTGTCTGTTTTACAGTCTCAACAGACACCGAAAAGATTTCACCGTCTGTTATTCCGCTGATATTTACGCAGGCGCAGCTGCATTTTGTTAAATTATCAATACAAACAAAGCTTTTCAGTCCGCTTTTTCCTGCATAGGTCAGATTTTCGGCGGTCAAGCTTTTAGCAGAAAACATTACGCCGCCAAAATTGTCGGCTTTCAGTTTTTTAAAGTCTTTGTCCTTTTCTGTTACAAATTTCAGCTTATACTTCACCGATGTCCCCCCGATTTTGCCGCGTTTTTGCCTGCCAAAAAACCGCTCGACCACGCCCATTGCAGATTAAATCCGCCGCACCTTGCGTCTATATCCAAAATTTCGCCCGTTATATAACAGCCTTTAACAATTTTGGACTCCATTGTTTTCGGATTTATCCCGCTAAGCTCAATTCCGCCCATTGTTACCTGTGCGTTATCCCAGTCCATTTTGCCTGTTACGGTAAAATTCCAGTTTTTTAGCTTTTTGGCTATCTTCTCTATCTCAAAATCCTTTAAATCTCCGCTGTTTCGGGACAGCTTACCAATATTACAGTCCTTTAAAAGCATCTGCCCGAGCTGTTTGTTTAAAATTCCGACAAGGTATGTTTCCATAGTCTGATTATGGCGCTTTTTAAGCTCCGCAAAAAGTTCTTTTTCCGAAATATCGGGCAGCAAATCAAGCGTTAAAATATCCCCTTCTTTTGCGTATTTTGAAAGGTTTAAAACGGGTATTCCCGAAAGACCGCAGACTGTAAACTGCACCTCGCCAGCCTCGCTCTTTCCGTTAAGCGTAACCTTTGCATTTGCACGCACGCCCTTTATGCTTTTGTCCGTTTTAAGCTGCACGAGCGCCTTTTCTGGTGCTTTTACGCCATGCCCGAGTTCCTTTAAAATCCCGTAACCGCTCCCGTCCGAGCCCGACTTAGACGCCGCTTTTCCGCCAAAGGCGGCTATTATTTTATCCGCCGTGATTTTTTTACCGTTTTTGTCCGTTATTTCAAAGCTGTTTGCCGTTTT
>CAJOPD010000009.1 GCA_905236685.1 uncultured Clostridia bacterium | reverse complement strand
GCAATACCTGAGTTGTTTTCAAGCGAAATTGCTACATCAACTGTTTCGCCTGCTTTGCCTGATGCATCTGATACTACAATTGTAGGATCTGAACCTGCAAAAGCAGTAGTAATTATGGTAGATGCAAACATTGCAATCGCCACAATTGCTGATAGAATTCTCTTTCTGTTCATTTCAAAACTCCTTTTCCTTTATTTTGATATATGTTAATTACATTATATCCAACTTTTACTCAGTTTGTAATTATGACTGTTTTTGTCTCGCCAACCCAGTCAACCTTACACCCAAAACTCTCAGCAACAGCTCTTAACGGAATCATCGTTCTGTCATTTATTATCTGTGCTGGTACATCAATAGTTTTTGCATCACCATTTACATATAATTGGTCAGAACCGATAGCAAGAGAAATCTTTATATCGCCCTTTGCCGATGTTACAGTTTTTGTTTCGTCATTCCAGTCAACATCAGCACCCAAAGCTTCAAATATTGCTCTTAACGGTATCAGCGTTCTGTCATTTTTAATTACGGGTTTTTGGTCAGCGAACACAACATAACTACCGTCAATTACAACAGAAACCGCACTTTGACTTATCGGTTGTGATGAATCCTCTACTTCCGAAACAATGGTATCGGGATTTTGTGTGCTACCATCAATTGATTCCACCGATATAGAGCCATTTATCACTTTGAAATCTACATTTTCAAGGTCAAAGTCGAAAATCGCATCATTGTCCTTTTCATAACTGATTTTTATGGGATAAACTCCCGTTCCTGCACTCTCTGAAACTTCAAATGTCAGTGTTGCTGCCACTCCGTTTGCTTTTATATTCTCTTCTGCTGTTCCGTTTGACCAAAACAGATAGTATGGGCTTGCGGACAGATTGTCCGAATGCAGTGAAGCCCCAAGTATACCTGCATCTTTTACATTTTTTAAAGTTAATACTTTTTTATCGTACTCAACTTCCAAAAGCATTGAGATTATCCCGGTGTTATCCGAAAGCGAAACAGTTATATCGACAGTTTCACCCGCTTTTGCCTCTGCTTCCGAAACCGTAATTGTAGGCTCACCGCTTGCAAAAACACTAAAATTAGCTAAGAGACATATGAGCGCTATTGCTAAACTAAGTCGTTTCATCTTGCATACCTCACTTTACAGGCAAAGTTTCATATCCTATCCATTTTGCTATATGACGAGCAAGTGCTGTTAAGTCTTTTGAATTCACTTTGCCGTCGCCGTTAGTATCAGCAGCATCCTTATTAATATTGCTATCGTCATATCCTATCCATTTTGCTATATTACGAGCAAGTGCTGTTAAGTCTTTCGAGTTTACCTTACTATCATTATTAACATCTCCTACAAGAACGGTCGGAGCGCTCACATCTCCTACTTTGTAGTAGCCCTGATATAATTCATTTTCGCCTGCTTTTATTTTAAGTAGGAAGATACCATCACCTATATCTCTTACGATATAGTTTATCTTTTGTGTGGAGCCGGAAGCAGTATATTGATCTATGTACTGAACGGTGGTATTGCTTGGTTCTTCTCCTTGCTTATGAGTAATAAAGGCTATCTGGTCCCCTTCACTTACTCCCGTTACAATAAAGCTAACCTCATCATCTGCCTGGAATACAGGCATACTATTCGTATCCTGTGGTGAAGTTGCAAATACGGTATTTGTGCTTCTATTCTCAACAGGACCTGTGCCTGTTTCTGCCATCGCTGTTGCGGCAAAGCTCAATACTGCAACCGCTAACGCAGATGCAACCATCTTCTTTCTCATCATAGCTATGTTTCCTCCTTAAAATACTGTATAATATCCTTAAAATAAATTATATCATTGTACATTTTTGTTTTATATGGGCAAAAAGCACATATTTAGTCCTAATATTTTGTGAACTTTTAATCGCATCTTGCCTGACAAGGAAATTACTGTCATAATTATATCACAATTACAATATTTAATCAAGAAAAAAATTGTATAGATTTATACAATTTTTTCTTGATTATGATATGTTATTGTATTTCTTCAATATTATACGGGGTTGTCTGATATACAAAGTAATTAAGCCAGTTAGAATAAAGAAGATTTGCGGCGCTTCTCCAACTGTTTATAGGCTGTTTTTTATCGTCATTATCCTCAAAATAGTTTTTTGGGATTGAAATCGGCTCGCCTGCCGCTTTATCACGCAAATATTCCTTTTTTAAGGTGTCTGTATCATATTCGGGGTGACCTGTAACAAAGATTTGCCGTCCCCTGTCGGTCGTAATGATATAAACGCCCGCCTCTTTTGACGAGGCGAGAATTTTGAGCTCGGGTATTGCCTCAATATCCTCCCTCAAAATCGCGGTATGCCTTGAATGAGGCGCCATAAAAACATCATCAAAGCCACGGAGCAGGATTGACTGCTTATAGTCCGCTGTATGCTCATATATCCCGAAAAGCTTTTCCGGAAGCGAAATCTTTTTTACGCCGTAATAGTGGTAAAGCGCGGCCTGGGCAGCCCAGCAAATATGAACGGTGCTTGTGACATGTGTCCTGCTCCAATCCATAATTTTACAAAGCTCCTCCCAGTAGTTTACTGCCTCAAAATCCATAAGCTCAACAGGCGCGCCTGTTATAATCATACCGTCATACTTTTCGTTTTTGATTTCATCAAAGGTTTTATAAAAATCAATCATATGCTGCTCGTCTGTATGAGTTGCTTTGTGTGTTGCGGTCTGTAAAAATTCGAGTTTTACCTGCAACGGCGTGTTTCCCAAAAGGCGCGCAAACTGCGTTTCTGTTGCAATTTTTGTGGGCATAAGATTTAAAAGCAGAATTCTGAGCGGTCTTATGTCCTGCGTCAGCGCCCTTGTTTCCGTAATAACGAAAATATTTTCATTATTAAGAGTTTCAGTTGCGGGTAAATCGTTTGGAATTTTAATTGGCATTATCTCACCTCATCAAGCGCCTGTTTTATATCATTTATAATATCATTTACATTCTCTATTCCCACCGACATTCTTATAAGGTCAGGACCTATTCCCGCCGCCTTCAACTGTTCATCTGTAAGCTGACGGTGTGTAGTAGATGCAGGGTGCAGAACGCAGGTTCTTGCGTCCGCTACATGCACGACTATCGCCGCAAGCTTTAAGCTGTCCATAAACTTTACAGCCGCTTCCCTGCCGCCTTTTATGCCGAAGGATATAACTCCGCACACGCCCTTAGGCAGATATTTTTCTGCCAAAGCATAGTCGCTGCTGGATTTGAGTTTTGGATAGTTAACCCACGCAATTTTATCATTGTTTTCAAGGAATTTTGCGACCTCTAACGCATTTGCACAATGGCGCTCCATTCTTAAATGAAGCGTTTCAAGTCCAAGATTTAGCAAAAACGCATTTATTGCACTTGGCGCTACTCCGAAATCGCGGATAAGCTGAACTCTCAGCTTTGTTATAAACGCCGCCTCGCCGAACTGCTTAGTATAAACAACTCCGTGATAAGATTCGTCAGGCTCGGTAAGCTCGGGGAATTTGCCGTTATTCCAGTCAAACTTTCCGCTGTCCACAACACAGCCGCCGACAACGGTTGCGTGACCGTCCATATATTTAGTTGTGGAATGAATTACAATATCAGCTCCGAACTCAAACGGTCTGCAAAGAATTGGCGTTGCGAAAGTATTGTCGACAAAAAGCGGAAGATTATGTTTATGCGCAATTTTTGCGTATTTTTCAATATCAAGTACATTAAGTGCGGGATTTGCAATAGTTTCGCCGAAAACAAGCCTTGTGTTTTCGTCAAAAAGCGCATCAACCTCGCTCTCGGTCATATCGGGAGTTGCAAATCTTACCTCGATGCCGAGTTTTTTAAGCGTAACCGCAAAAAGATTAACCGTCCCGCCATATATGGAAGAAAGACTTACAAAATTTTGCCCGCTTGAAGTTATGTTTAATATTGCAAGCAGGTTTGCCGCCTGTCCCGATGTTGTAAGCGCTGCGCCTACTCCACCCTCCATATCGGCAATTTTCGCCTCAACACATTCAAGCGTGGGATTTGAAATTCTTGAATACATATGCCCCGGCGCCTTTAAATCAAATAAGTCGCCGAGATGGTTTGCAGAATCATACTTATATGTTGTGCTTTGGTATATAGGAAGCACTCTGGGCTCACTATTTTTTGGCTTATAGCCGCTTTGAATACATTTTGTTTCTATATTGAAGTTATCCATTTTAAATCAACCTTTCCTTTTTTTAAAAAAAGCAGTACAGAAGTCTCTGTACTGCTGAAAATTATTTTATCTTCTTTGCTGCAATTTCAGAAGCTTTCCAAGCAGCCCAGAAAGGACTTGCGATAAAAATTGATGTATATGCACCGATGATAACACCTATAATCAGCGGGAAAGCAAATTCCTTAATCGAGTTTACGCCGAAGATGTAGAGCAAAAGAATTGTTATAAGCGTGGTTATTGTAGCATTTAAAGTTCTTCCCATTGATTCGGAAATACTTCTATTTACAACCTCCGCCACAGTTCCGCCTTTTTTAGCGTTAAATCCGCGCATATTTTCGCGTATTCTGTCGAATACAACAATTGTATTGTTTATCGAATATCCCACAACCGTCAGCATAGCTGCGATAAAGGTTGTGTTAAGCGGTGTGTAGGTTATGGTATAAACTGCCATCATTACGATAACATTTATAGCAAGCGCGATTACTGCCATAATAGCGCTTTTCAGCTCAAATCTGATTGCAATATATGCTAAGATACAAAGTATTGCAATAAGTGTGAAGATTAACGCTTTTCTTTGAACCTGTGTTCCGAAACTTGCCGACGCGCTGTTTACCGACATAATCGCATTTTCACCATATTTTTCGGTCAAAGCAGCGGTCAGGTTTGCTTTGGTTTCATCATCAAGTTCAGACATTTTTATTGTAGCCTGTGTTCCGTCGCCGATTTTTTGAACTACGGGAGCGGCAACATCACCGGCAACTTCGGTAACCAAGTCTGCTATTTCCTGGTTATCGAATTCTGCGCCGACATTAACCTGCATTCTGATACCGCCGACAAATTCGGTGTCAAAGTTAAAGCCGCGCACAAAATACATTATAAGCCCCACTACTATAAGCACTATCGGGAGCAGTAAAAATTTAATTCTGTTTTCTGTATATTTAAAATTCTTCATTTCAGTAACCTCCCCCAATTATGCGCAAAAGAGCTTGCGGTTTTTAAATTGGAAATTCACAAGCTGTTTTAACAGGAATTTTGTTATAACAATTGCCGTGAACATACTTACGATAACGCCAAGCCCCAGTGTTACAGCAAAACCTCTGATTGTTCCGATACCCGAAAGGTAAAGAACAACACAGGAAATTACTGTTGTTACATTTGAGTCCAAAATTGCGGAAAACGCCTTGTTAAAGCCTGAGTCAACAGCGGCTTTAATTGATTTTCCGTTTTTAAGTTCTTCCTTCATTCTTTCAAATATGATTACATTCGCGTCAACTGCCATACCCAGCGAAGTTATAATACCTGCAATTCCCGAAAGGCTGAGGTTTACACGCAAAACGCCGAGCAGAAGCGAAATAAGTCCTACATAAATCGCAAGAGCGATTGACGCAAGTATTCCTGACATTCTGTATATTATAATCATAAACAGCATTATAAGGAGTATCCCGATAGCCGCAGCCTTCATTGATGACGGAAGTGCGTCAGCGCCAAGCTCTGCACCGATTGTTTCCTTTGAAATCGCGGTAAGTTCAAAAGGCAACTGACCTGATTTAATCTGGTTTGCAAGCTCCTGTGCGGTTTCGGGAGTAAAGTTTCCTTCAATTATACAGGTTTCGGAATTGATTTCGCTCTTAACAGACGGGCTTGAAATTATATTCTCATCCATTACGATAGAAATATAATTCTTGTTTTCGCTTGCCTGAGCCGCTGCATTTCTTGTAGCCTCAGCAAACTTTTCAACTGCCTCTGCTGTTAATGTAAGCTGAACATATGCCTGTGCAGCGCCTGTCTGTGAGGTCTGACCGTATTTGTATTCAGCGTTTTTGATGTCTGTTGCGCCGTCTAATACAACATTTCCGTCAGCGTCCTGGAATGTGAGCTTTGCCGTCGAGCCCAAAAGACCTGCCGCCTCATCTGTATTTGTAACGGACGGGATTTCAACAGTAATCTGTCCGCCGTTTCCTCTTGATATTCTTGCCTCGGTATATCCTGCTCCATTCAAACGCGCATTAAATATAGCTTCGACAATATCCATTTCCGCTTCGGTAGGATTTGCCTTATTAGCCTCAAAGGTAATAACCGAGCCGCCTGCTAAGTCAATACCCTTTCTGATGCCTTGATTTTCGTCAAATACACCTCCGTATTTAAACCCTGATACATCAAATCCCAAAAATGCCACGCAGTTCAGCACTACTGCAATAAGAAGCATAAGGATAAGAAGTAAAACACTCTTCTTTTTCATTTTTTGTCCTTCCTTTCGTATTGTAAATAACATACTTTGTTATTATATCCTTTTTTTGCTGATTAGTCAATACAATTTTACTTTTTTATCTATTTACTTGCCAAAAAATGTAATTTGTTATAAAATATCGGTATATTTGATGAACGGAGTTATTTATGGATAAATTTAAAATAGTTATACCCTGCCTGTTCGGGCTGGAATCGCTTGTTGCAAAGGAGCTTAAATGGCTGGGATATGAAACCTTGACCGTTGAGAACGGCAAGGTCAGCTTTTTAGGCGATTTTGAAGCAGTCTGCCGAGCTAATATATGGGTAAGATGCGGAGAACGCATCTTAATTGAAGTCGGTCAATTTGAGGCTGTTACTTTTGATGAGCTTTTTGAAAAAACACGGGCAATACATTGGGCGGATTGGCTCCCGAAGGACGCCGCATTTCCCGTAAAGGGCTTCTGTCTAAAATCAACCCTTGCGAGTATGCGCGACTGTCAGGCAATCATAAAAAAAGCGGTCGCTACCTCCCTTTCGGAAAGCTACGGGATAGACTGGCTGGAAGAAACAGGCGCCAAATATCAACTGCAATTTTCCGTTATGAAGGACAAGGTAAGCCTTATGATAGACACCTCGGGCGACGGGCTACATAAAAGAGGTTATAGGCGTATTGCAAACGCCGCTCCTCTCAAAGAAACAATCGCGGCAGCTATGGTTATGCTAAGCTTTTGGAAATATGAGTATCCGCTTTACGACCTTTTCTGCGGGAGCGGCACAATTCCTATCGAGGCGGCGATGTTTAAAAGAAACATAGCTCCGGGAATATCACGAAATTTTTCCGCGGAAAACTTTGCCCAAATTCCGCCGTCACTATGGTCATCTGCACGGCAGGAGGCACGCGACAAAATGCGAAACACGCCGCTTCAAATATTTGCCTCCGATATTGACGCTGAAATTATCCCGACAGCCGAGCAAAATGCCAAAATCGCGGGGGTCGGCGATGCAATCAAGTTCAGCGTTTTCGACGCCACGCAATTTACTTCCTCCGAAAACTACGGCAGTATTATTTCAAATCTCCCCTACGGGGAACGGCTTAAAATAGATTGCGAAAAGCTTTACGGCGATTTTGGACGCACATTTTCGCAGTTAAATGATTGGTCAGGCTATTTTATTGCGTCAGACGAGAATTTTGAAAAACATTTCGGAAAAAGAGCGGACAAGCGCAGGAAAATATACAACGGTATGATAAAATGCAACATTTATCAATATTACGGTGCAAGACCGCCAAAAAAATAAAGCAGGGATTATTCCCTGCTTTATTTAAACAGCTTTTTAATATTTTCCATAGCCTCAATTGTGGCTTCCTTTGTATTAAAAGCGGTGAGCCTGATATATCCCTCGCCGTTTTTACCAAATCCGGCGCCCGGGGTTGTAACAACGCCCGCTTTTTCCAAAAGCTCGTCAAAAAATTCCCAGCTCGTTTTTCCGTCAGGGATTTTTGCCCAAACATACGGAGAGCTTACACCGCCGTATGCCTTTATGCCTATACTTTGAAAGGCTTCCTTTATTATTTTTGCATTTTCAAGATAGTACAAAATATTTTCCCGCACCTGCCGTTTTCCTTCATCTGAGTAAACCGCAGCGGCAGCTCTTTGAATTACATAAGGAACGCCGTTAAACTTGGTGCATTGGCGTCTCAGCCACAGCTTATTAAGTTCTGTACCGTTCACCTTTACCGTTTTCGGTATTACTGTATAAGCACATCTTGTACCCGTAAAGCCTGCCGTTTTTGAAAAACTGCGGAATTCAACCGCAACATCTTTTGCACCCTCTATCTCATAAATTGAATGAGGTACATCAGGCTCGGTGATAAACGCTTCATATGCGCCGTCAAACAAAATCACCGAATTGTTTTTTTTAGCGTAATCCACCCATTCTTTTAAACGGCTTTTTGTTATTGTTGCGCCCGTCGGGTTATTGGGATAGCAAAGATAAATAATATCCGCTTTCTCCTTCGGTATTTCCGGTACAAAGCCGTTTTCCTCGGTAGCGTTCAAATATATCAGATTATCCCATTTTCCGTCCTTGCCGAGTTCCCCCGCTCTTCCGCTCATTACATTTGTGTCGACATAAACTGTATAAACAGGGTCTGCTACTGCAACTTTATTATCCTTTGCAAAAATATCCACAATATTTCCGCAGTCGGATTTTGCGCCGTCCGAAACAAATATATCGTCAGGCTCAATTCCCAGTCCGCAGTAGTCATTTTCGCATATAAGTTCTCTTAAAAAGGCATATCCCTGTTCGGGACCGTATCCGTGAAAGCCTTCGAAAGTGCCCATTTCATCTGTCGCCTTATGCATCGCCTCGATTACGGCGGGTATCAAAGGTCTTGTGACATCGCCTATGCCCATTTTTATAAGCTTTTTATCAGGATTTTTTTCGGAAAATTCCGAAACCTTTTTCGCTATATTCGTAAAAAGATAGCTCGGCGACAGTTTTAAAAAGTTCTCGTTAATTTTTGTCATTGTCATTTGCTCCTTTTTTTTAGTTAAATTTCTCCGTCAAATACAAACTCGCACGGACCTGTCATATAGACACATTCACCGTTCCACTCAATTTTAAGGTCACCGCCCAAAAGATGTACGGTTGCCGCCTCGTCAACAAGGTCCGAAAGCTTTGCCGCAACCATTGCCGCGCACGCACCCGTACCGCAGGCAAGAGTTTCGCCCGCGCCGCGCTCCCATACGCGCATTATTATGTTTGAGCGGTCTTGAACCTTGATGAATTCGGTATTTATCCTTTCGGGAAAGAGCGGATTATTTTCAAATTTCGGTCCCAACCTACACATATCGGGCATTTCATCTATAAACACCACAATGTGCGGATTGCCCATAGATACACCCGTTGTTTTGTAGATTTTTCCGTCAATTTCAATGTCCTGCATTATAAAGGTATCCAAATCCGACAAAATAGGGATTTTTTTTGGAAAAAGTTCGGGCTTACCCATATTTACGCGGACCGTTTCCACCGTTCCGTTTCCGTTTAAGTTAAGTTGCAGATACTTAATGCCCGCAAGCGTTTCGACGCTTATTTCGGTCTTGTCTGTAAGCTTTCTGTCAAAAACATACTTTGCAACGCATCTTATGGCATTTCCGCACATCTGCGCCTGTGTCCCGTCAGAATTATACATATCCATTCTGAAATCGGCAATTTCCGAAGGCTTTATGAGCACAAGCCCGTCAGAGCCTATGCCGAAATGCCTGTCGCTCAGCCTTTTTGCCGTTTCGTTTATGTTTTCGACCCTCTCGGAGAAACAGTTTACATATATGTAATCATTGCCAAGTCCCTGCATTTTTGTAAATTTCATTTAATCACCACCAAATTATGCTGTGAGATATTATACCACAATATGAAAAAATTTGCAATCCTCTTAAAGCAAAGTTTTTTTATTTTAATCCGACATCTAACGACATCATCAAAACAAAGCCAAAGGCGAAAAACACCGTTCCCAATCCGAAATTCCCTTCATCATTATTCGACGGCAAAAGTTCCTCTATTACCACATAAAACATAGCGCCTGCCGCAAAGCTCAGAAAATACGGCATAAGGGGCAGAAAAAATCCTGCCGCAACCATTGTCAAGGCGGCGCCTATCGGTTCAACCGCCCCTGAAAGTGTACCGCAGATAAATGCCTTTAACTTTGACATTCCCTTCGTTTTAAGCGGCATTGAAACTATTGCGCCTTCGGGGAAATTTTGGAGCGCTATACCGATTGACAGCGCCATTGCACTCATCAGGCTCACTTCGCTTTTTCCGTATAAAAGCCCCGCAAATACAATACCCACCGCCATTCCCTCGGGTAAATTGTGTATTGTTACCGCAAGAACAAGCTTTGCCGTTTTTGAAAGACTGCATTTTTTTCTTTCGTTTGTGTTTTGAAATTTAAAATAAGGCGTTACAAAATCCAGAAAAATCAGAAAAAAAATCCCCGCCAAAAAGCCGATTGAGGCAGGAACAAAGGCATAATTTCCCAAAAATTCCGAGCCCTCTATCGCAGGCAAAATCAGGCTGAAAATCGATGCGGCAATCATAACTCCGCCCGCAAATCCCGTCAAAATTCTGTCAAGTCTTTTTGTAATACTATTTCTCATAAAGAAAACGCACGCCGAGCCTATTGTCGTACCAATAAACGGTATCATTATCCCTTCCAATACTGAAATAAACATTTTGTCACCCCCTTAAAGCTTCGGCTTTTTTATCATATGCAAAAGTAATATTGAGTGACAATGCGGTTTTTGTTGTAAACATTATGAATATGTGATATAATAAAGAAAAAAAATGTTTAAAGGAGGCGGAAATATGAGGTTTTTTTCACAAATGATGAGAGAAAAATACAAAGAAACCAGCAAAAAATCAATTGCAATTTATCTTATATTACGAGTACTTGTCATTTTAAGTGCGGTTATTCAGCTTTTTTTGGGAAACTGGCAAAATGTCGCGCTATCTATATTTGCTCTTATATTATTTACGCTTCCGACGCTTATTTCCGAAAGGTTTGATATAGCCATTCCAAGCCTCCTTGAAACGAGCATTTACCTTTTTATTTACGCATCGGCGATATTGGGCGAAATAAATAATTTTTACGCAAAAATTTCATTTTGGGACACAATTTTGCATACTTTTAACGGTTTTATTTGTGCGGGGATTGGTTTTTCTTTGATTAACATATTTAACCAAAACCGCGAAAAGAGTGTTCACCTGCCTCTTTGTGCGGCGCTGTTTGCATTCTGTTTTTCAATGACAGTCGGCGTTTTATGGGAATTTTTTGAATTTTCTGCCGACAGCCTTTTCGGTACAGATATGCAGAAAGACAGAATTGTAACAAGCGTTTCCACCGTTAAGCTTAATCCGCAAAACGAAAATGTTCCGATTAAGATTGAAAATATAGAAGGAACGGAAATATATTCTCGGGACGGCACGGTTACTTCAATAGACGGCGGATACTTGGACATAGGACTTATCGATACGATAAAGGATTTGTTTTTTAATTTTGTTGGTGCAGTTATATTCAGCATTTTCGGGCTTTTATACACTAAAAATCATAACAAATACCGCCTTGCCGACAGGTTTACAATTAAAAAGAAATAACGCAAAAATGATAAAAACCGCACTGATTATCGGTCAGTGCGTTTTTTTATATTAAATGCACTAAAAATCGTGCCTTCCGCCTATGTCAATCTTGTACTTTTCAAACACGCACACAATCTTTTCCACAGCGTCAAAATCGGACATATCG
>CAJOPD010000008.1 GCA_905236685.1 uncultured Clostridia bacterium | reverse complement strand
TGCTCAGACGCTCCTTCCGAAACCATATTTTTGATTTTAAAAAAACCGAAAACAACCACTAAAAGCAGGAATATAATTATAAGTACATCTATTACCGAAAATTTTTTCATCTTTTTTCCTCCGCAACTTCTTCATAAACTTTTTCTGTCTTTTCTGTCATTATACTTGCTGTAAACTTTTCCGAAAATATTCTCTTGCTTTTACGCGACATCTTTTCATAAAGCCACGCGTCCGAAATAAGCAATTCCAGTGCATCTGCCAGCTTTTCGGCATTTTTTGCGGGCACTACAATTCCGTTTTGACCGTCAGAAATCACACCCGTATTCCCGCCAAAATCCGAAACGACCGCGGGTATTCCAAGGCTCATACCTTCTAAAAGCGATAAGCTTGTCGCTTCCGTTCCGTAGGAGGCATTTACCTGTATATCGGTAATTCGCAAAAGATTTTCAACATCGGTTAAAAAGCCCGTAAAAACTATGTCGCTTTCTCTTCTGAGCGCTGAAACCTGCTCCTTTAACTGCTTTTCATATGAGCCTGTGCCTGCAATAAAAAACTTTGCTTTTATGCCCTTTTTTAAAAGTTTATCTGCTGCTTTAATAAAGTAATTATGACCTTTTATATCTTCAAGCCTTGCGACTATTGAGATTACCTTTTCCCCTTCCAAAACGCCAAACCGCCTTTTAAGCTCTGCTTTATTACATTCTGCGGATAACGGATAGACGCCGTTTAGTATAACCTCAATTTTCTTTTCAGACACCCCTGTTTCCGTGAGATTGTCTTTTGCCGCCTCGGCTACCGCTATAATTTTATCTGCAAATATGTTATTTACCAATCCGTTTATAAGTTTTCCAATTCCTTTTGAAATGGATTTTGACGGCGGGAAAACGGAATGTCTTGTATAAATAACCTTTATCCCGCACAATTTTGCCGCAATCCTTGCCGACATACTCGCGTGAGTATGAACAATATCGGGGCGTTCCGCCTTGAAAATCTTCATAAATGTGCGTATTGCAGAAAAATCAAGTGATTTGTCGGGAGCAATATCTGCTTCAACAATTTTTACACCTAATTCCGATATTTTGGGCTTTAAAAGGCTGTTTTTAGGCAAAACCACAGATACATCAAAGCGGGATTTGTCCATTTCATTTAAAAGGACAAGCAGGCACCTCCCTGCACCGCCTATATTTGTATCGCTTGAAACCTCAATTATTTTCAATAGCAGCTACCTCCTCCATATTTTCAAGCGAAATAGAAAATCCGATAATCATAAAGAACATCGACATCATTCGGTAATTATAAAATGTATAATCGAACATACTTTGCACCAAAAAACCTGAAACCGCACTTACGCATATCAGCGCAAAAAGTGCATTATAATCGGTTTTTCCTCTTTTAGAGAAAATCATAGAGGTTTTTTTGATATACAAAACCATCGTTATTAAGAATATTACAAGAGCCGAAATCCCGCCCTCAACCAGTATTTGAAGATATAAATTATGCGAATGAGGCGCGATTATTGTACTGTACGAATAGAAAGGATATACCGTTCTGAAAGCGCCTTCTCCCATACCTATTCCGCCTATCCAGAAATCTCGGAGCATTGAAAGTGTACCGAGCCATATAAACACCCTGTAAGATGTTGAGGAATCTTCAAGATTTCCCACACTCAAAAACCTGTCAATCATCGTCTGCGGAAGAACAAATGGCAGCGCTAAAACCAAAAGCGGTAAAAGTCCCCACAATTTTCCGTTATAAAATGTAACAAAAATTATTACCGATACAAAAAGTCCTATCCAGCAGCCTCTTGACTGGGTAAGCACCATACATAATGTGCCTGCCGCAAGCGCACCTAACCAGAACCACTTTTCAAGCGATTTAAAGCTTGATTTTAACATTAAAAATGCAGTAATCGGCACTATAAGGAGCAGGTATTCGCCCAAAACATTCGGATTTTCCATAGTTGAATATGCTCGCATAGTGGCATTTTCAAACATTTCCTCATCTATCCAAGCATTTGAAGTGTTCCAGCCGAATACATACTGGGCTATTCCGTAAAGGCTGACAAACAGTCCTGCAAGCGCAAATACTTTTATAATGGAAAATAGCTGTTTTTGTGTTTTTACCGAATTTATAATGACAAAATAATATCCGACAAATATTAAATACAGTCCCCATACCATAATGCTTTTTGTTCTTGAAAAGGAAAATACGGAGGATATAAGCATAAATATTAAGAAAAAGCCAAGTCCTGTACCAACGCTTTCGATTTTCCATTTTAATTCGTTTTTGCGTACCTTTTCTATGCAAAAACAAAATGAAGTGTATATAACAAGCATCGCCAAAAGCATTGTAGGCACAAAGGGTGCTAAAAATGCCGAAAAGAAAATTCCCGCAACAGAATACTGCAATATAATTGCAGCGCCCACCAGCGCCGCAAAGGGCACGGCAGCAAATATAAGGGACTTTGATGAAAGAATACCGCTTAAAATTCCTATAATGATTGCAAGCACAAGCGCAATCGGTTTTTTAAGATTTTCCTTATTATAAAAATCCAATTTAATATCCGAAAAACCTACCAGGGAAAGCAAAAACTTTACCGCTTTACTCTCGGCAAAAAAATCCGTGATATTAAAATCAAGCAAAAGTATTAAAACAGCCAAAGCGGTTACTGCCGACAGTTTATACGAAAAAGACAGGGCAATTATCTGCCTGGACAGCGACGCCGCGATTACAATAAGCGCGTAAAACTTTGTATTCAGTGCTAATGCATTGTCCGAAAATGCAAAAATGCTCCTTAAAATAAAGCTGTTTTCATAAGCGTCCGACAGGGGCTTTTGTATTTTTTCTCCCGCTTTTTCAAAAAGATAAAACGGAAAATCAACTATTTTATATAAAAGGGAGGTTTTTTCATTGTCCTTCTTCCCTAAATTTTTTATTTTTTTCATAAATGCGCTGTTGTGCCACGAACCTGAAACAGCAGCGTAAATTCCGTCAATGCACCTAAACAGAGCGCTTTTTTCAAAAGCGGTACGAAGTTTTTTTCCAAAATCCATTAAAGCCGAAATTATTATGCTATTCATCTTTTTAGGGCTCCTTTTTCAGTAAGTTTACAATTACATCGACCTTTAAAACAACGCACAGCAAGGCATACAGCAAAAAGCCGGCAAGCACCGAGGACAGAAGCGTTATTATTATATCTTTTAATGATGACGCCTCCGTAAAGGGCAAATATCTATATATAAATGCCATCAAAGCCGACATAGCCGCTGTCGCAATCAAAGCTTTTAATATATTTAAAAAATCCTGTTTTTCAAAAAGCTTTATATAGTATTTTTTCATAAAAATATAGTTGAGAATTGCGTTCACATATGAGCCGACAGCCGCCGCAACCGCAAGTCCCGCTATTCCCATTTTTGAAGATAAAATATACGCAGTTACAATATTTGCTATCATTGAAATTATTGCGTTTATCATAGGCGTTTTTGAATTTTGCATTGAGAAAAACGACTTTGAAAGTATTTCGTTATACGCAAGGGCAATCATTCCGAAAGCATAGCAGGATAATGCGCCTGCCGTATGCAGCGTGTCTGCATATGTAAATCCGCCCCGCTGATATAAAAATGCGGTAATCGGCTTTGACAGTATCGCCATAACTGCCGTAATCGGCAAAATAATTAAAGTTACCGCCTTCATTGAATTGATAAGCATTTCTTTTGATTTTTCCTTATCTCCGCTTACATACGCACGGGACATTTTGGGGAAAATCAAATTTGTTATAACAAAGGAAAATACGCCTGTAAGCACGATATAGAGCCTATTTGCATATTCGAGCGAGGATACGCCTCTTTCAATCCCTGAGGCAAGCCGTGTATTTACAATGGTATACAGAGGCTGCACCCAAGTGCTTACAAGCATAGGAAGTGCAAGCTTCATTGCGCTTTTCACATTTTCGTCTTTAAAGTTAATGCAGGGCTTGAATTTGAACTCAAATTTTATCAATGACGGCACCTGTATGAGAGCCTGCAAGCCCCACGCAATTACCATAGTCACAGCTAAGCCGTAAACGCCGAATTTTTTGCCGAAAATCACAAAATACAGTATAACCGCAAGATTGGACACAAGGCTCATAATAGCGGGGATATTGTATTCGCCGAAGGACTGCAAAATTCCGACAAAGGAAAAGGCAAGCCCTGTGCAAATTATCATCGGAAACATTATGGAAGAAAGGTGCATTGCAAGAGTATGCGTTTCTATATCAAAATCGGGCGCCATAAGCAAAATAAGCTTATCGGAAAAGACAATGCCAAAAAAGGCGATAAGACCGGTGATTAAAAGCACCATACCGATAAAACGGTTTGCGAAATCAAGCGCTTCCTTTTTACCCTCTTTTTTCAAAACGCTGTTAAATACAGGAATAAAAGCAGCTGAAATAACGCCGCCTATTACCAAATCAAAAAGAGTTGTGGGAAGCTTTGTTGCAGTTAGATATGCGTCTGCCTCCATACCCGTTCCGAAAAAGGAGGCAATAAGCATATCGCGCACAAGACCGCACACTTTGGCTAAAAATGTGGCTATCGCCATAAAGCCGGCTGTTTTTAAAATTACCTTGGATTCCTTCATCTATTTTCTACCTTTATCTAAAAGCATTCGCATAAGCTCGCCGTTTCTTTCGGCTTTTCTGCAAATTTTGGGGATTTCATACTTCATACGCCGTTTGATTTCCTCGTGATTTTTGCAAATATTATCTAAAAAGCCTTCCAGCACATTTACTGAAATGTCCCCAACATCGACGAATTTATCTTCATTTATGTCCGCCAAAAAACCCTTGATTTTCGGGTCATAAACAATGCCAAGGGTTGGAACGAGCATACTTGCCGAGAAAATAAGACTGTGAAGTCTCATTCCCACACAAAGATACATTTTGGAAACAAGCGAAAGCACCGTTTCAAAGGGGTATTTCCCGCCTATTATTGTGGCATCGCTTTTCATTTTATTTTTGATTTTAAGCGATATTTCATAGTCTCGGCTTGCCTGCATAGGCAAAAACACCGTGTAAATTCCGTATTTACTGCTTGCATAATCACAAAATTCCGCGATTGTTTTAACAAAATTTTTTGGATTTTCCTTCCAATCGCGCACAGAAACGCACATAAGCTTTTTATCGGCAGGTATATTATAGTTTTCAAACACCTTGCTGCCGTTTTCATCAGCTTTAAGTAAAAATACAGGGTCAGCCGTTACTTCTGTAAACGGCTTTTTCACCTCTATCTGTTCAAGTTCTGCAAGAGAATTATTGTCCCTGAGCGTTATCAAATCCACATCACTTAAAATGCTTTTTGTTTTTTCTATATTTTTAAATGACCTTAAAGGACCAATTCCGTTTGCATAAAGCATAACCTTTTTCCTGAAAATTTTTGCGATTTTTATAATTGTAAGATAGTAAATAAGCGATTTTGTGCTGGTTTTGTCCTGAATAAGAGTGCCTCCGCCCGATATTAAAAGGTCACAGGTCATTATTTGCCAGATGATTGCAAAAATATTATATCGGTTTACGGCATTTACCCCGTATTCCTCTGCTGTCCTTTTGGGAGAATTTGACAAAACGACTATTTTTGCATTTTGATAATCTTTTTTAATCTGATTTGCAATTGAAAGAAGCAACGCGTCATCACCGCTGTTTTTGAAGCCGTAATAGCCTGAAATGACAAATTTCATATTACATTTCCTCCATAGCTTCTTTGTAAACCTTTTCCGCATCATCTGCCATTTTGGTTACGGAATAGTTCTTTAAAACTATTTCCCTGCCGTATTTTGCCAATTTTTCCTTTTCTTCATTCCATAATCCGAAAAAGTTTGCAATATCCTGCGTTAAAACTGCTGTGTCGGACATTTTTTCGCCGCGGCAGCAGAAATTTGTTTTTAAAGAAACATCAAGCTTGTCCTCGCCAAAAAGTCCGATATATCCCTCGTTTCCTGCAATTATCGACGGTTTTTCGGCTGACATCGCTTCAAGCGCCGCTCTTGAAACACCTACAAACAGGTCTGCAAAGGCGATAATTTCACTTATGTCGGTTCGTCTGCCTGCTAATACTACGGCTGTTTTGCCGTACTTTTGGTTTATCTTTTCCGCTTCTTCCCTTACCTTATCAAAATCGTTTCCGTCGCCTACAATAATACATTTCAAGTTTTCAATTATCGGATACAAAGCGTCAAAGGCGGAAATAAGCTGATGCGCAACAAGGCTTCTGTCGTTATCCATTCGGCTGACATAAACAATTACTTTATCCCCACCCTCTATGCCAAATTCCTTTTTAAGCGCTTCATCAGGCGCTTTTTTTGAAAATTTTTGGGTATCAATGCCGTTTACCGTAACGGTTATATCCTTTTCGGGAATATTGTAATTGTCAATAAGATATTTCTTAATATCTTCACTTACCGCAAGCGTTTTCTGTCCCCAGTCGGTTATATATTT
>CAJOPD010000007.1 GCA_905236685.1 uncultured Clostridia bacterium | reverse complement strand
GACTCCTGGGGGATTCGAACCCCCGATGCTGCCGTGAGAGGGCAGAGTCTTAACCACTTGACCAAGGAGCCGTACAACTATTAGAGTTTACCATACAAAGTTTTTTTTGTCAACTAAAATTGCAAAAATATTTATAATTTACCCTTCAAAGTGGAATAATACTGCAAAAAAATACATTTTTTTCATAAAAAACCTTCACATATCGGTTTTTTTGTGATATAATATTTTTATAATGGTGGAAAATTTACTTTTTTCCCTTAAATTGATTTTAATTAAGATTTTTCAAGTCATAAGAAGGAGGCAAAAAAATGACTAACAATAAAACTTTAAACGCTTGGCTTGATGAAATGGCGGCTATGTGCAATCCTGATGAAATAGTATGGATTGACGGCAGTGACGCACAGCTTGAACAGCTCCGTGCCGAAGCAGTTAAAACAGGCGAAATGATTAAATTAAACGAGGATAAACTCCCCGGCTGTTACTATCACAGAACGGCGGTAAATGATGTTGCCAGAGTTGAGGACAGAACTTTTATCTGCACTCCCACAAAGGAGGAGGCAGGTCCGATAAACAACTGGATGGCACCTGATGAAATGTATGAAAAGCTCCGTGCTTTATACAAAAATTCAATGGTTGGCAGAACGATGTATGTTATTCCCTATTCTATGGGACCTGTCGGCTCGCCATTTTCCAAGATAGGCATTGAGCTTACCGACAGCATTTATGTTGTGCTGAATATGGCTATTATGACGAGAATAGGCAATGCGGTTTTGGAACAGCTCGGCGATAACGGCGATTTTGTAAAATGTCTGCACGCAAAAAAAGATGTAAACCCTGACGAGCGCTATATAGTACAGTTCCCGCAGGATTCTGCAATATGGTCGATAAACTCGGCATACGGCGGAAATGTGCTTTTGGGCAAAAAGTGTTTTGCGCTCCGAATTGCGTCATACCTCGGTATGAAAGAGGGCTGGATGGCTGAGCATATGCTCATTTTGGGGTTGGAAAACCCGCAGGGCGAAATACGCTACATATGTGCGGCATTCCCTTCCGCTTGCGGAAAAACAAATCTTGCAATGCTTATTCCGCCTGAATATCTGCGCAAAAAGGGATACAAGGTCTGGACAGTCGGCGATGATATTTCGTGGCTCAGAATTGGTCCTGACGGCAGACTTTATGCGATAAATCCGGAAGCGGGATTTTTCGGTGTTGCACCGGGAACCTCCGAAAAAACCAACTTTAATGCATTGGAAGCAACCAAAAAGAACACAATCTTTACTAATGTTGCAATAAATGCCGACGATAACACTGTATGGTGGGAAGGTCTTGACAAAAACCCGCCGAAAAATGCGATTGAATGGACGGGCAAAAAGGTAAACGGTCCAGAATATATTGCGGAAGGCAACAAGCTTGCCCACCCGAATTCAAGATTTACCGCACCCGCTGTGAACTGTCCCTGCATTTCAAGCGAATTTGAAAATCCGCAGGGCGTGCCGATTGACGCAATCGTATTTGGCGGAAGGCGTGCAAAATGCGCACCGCTCGTATATCAGGCAAGGGATTGGCAGCACGGCGTATTTGTCGGTGCGACAATGGCGTCCGAAACGACGGCAGCAGCTGCCGGCGAAGTCGGCGTTGTACGACGCGACCCGATGGCTATGAAGCCGTTTGTGGGCTACAATATGGCGGACTATTTCGGGCATTGGCTGGAAATGGGCAAGAAAATGGACCCCGAAAAAGCTCCTAAGATTTTCCATGTCAACTGGTTCAGGCAGGACGATGACGGCAACTTTATGTGGCCGGGGTTTGGCGATAATATGCGCGTGCTTTTGTGGATTTTGGACAGATGCAAAGGCAAAGCGGACGCTGTCGACAGTCCTATCGGATTTATGCCTAAGCCTGAGGATATTGACATAACCGGCTTGGACATTGACATCAACACCTTAAAAGAGCTTTTAACGGTTGATAAAGAGGTTTGGCTCAAAGATGTTGAAAATCAAAAGGAATATTTTGCGCAGTTTGGCGGCAGACTTCCCAAGGAAATTGCCGACGAACTTACAAAACTTGAAAATAATTTGAAATAATTTTACAAAAAGCTCCAAATTCGGAGCTTTTTGTATTGAAAAATAAAAATAAAAATGTTATAATTTCAAAAAGCTTAAAACACGGAAAGGAACTTGGTTTATGGACAACGAATTGGTTTTGGTGCTTGACTTTGGCGGACAGTATAATCAGCTTATCGCCCGCCGTGTAAGAGAATGTAATGTTTACTGTGAAGTAATGCCTTACAGTAAAGGCATTAGCGCCGTGAAGGCAAAAAATCCCGTGGGTATTATTTTTACGGGAGGTCCGAACAGCGTTTATGATGAAAGCTCGCCCACTATTGATAAGGCGATTTTCGATTTGGGCGTGCCCGTTTTGGGCATATGCTACGGCTCGCAGCTTATGGCGCACCTTTTGGGCGGCACTGTTGAGCCTGCCGAAATGCGCGAGTACGGAAAATGCAGTCTGCATCTTGAAAAAAGCAAAATTTTTGACCAAATCCCTGCCGAAACTTCCTGCTGGATGAGCCATACCGATTTTGTGTCCGCACTCCCCGACGGTTTTAAAGTTATAGCTACAACCGACTCCTGCCCCGCCGCAGCCTTTGAAAATGAGAAAAAAAGGCTTTACGGCGTGCAGTTCCACCCCGAAGTAAATCACACTCCCGAAGGCACAAAAATGCTCCGCAATTTCCTTTTTAATGTCTGCGGCTGCAAGGGCGATTGGCTTATGAGCGATTTTGCCAAAAAATCAATCGCCGCTTTAAAGGAAAAAATCGGCGATAAAAAGGTGCTTTGTGCGTTGTCTGGCGGTGTTGACTCCTCTGTTGCGGCGGTTATGATACATAAAGCGGTCGGCGATAATCTGACCTGCGTTTTTGTTGACCACGGGCTTTTGCGCAAAAACGAGGGCGATGAGGTTGAAAACATTTTCAGGCGTCAGTATGATATGAATTTGATACGCGTTGACGCAAAGGACAGATTTTTGACTAAATTGAAGGGCGTAACCGAACCCGAAAAAAAGCGCAAAATCATCGGCGAGGAGTTTATCCGTGTATTTGAAGCTGAGGCGAAAAAAATCGGCAAGGTTGACTTTTTGGTACAGGGCACGATTTACCCCGATGTAATTGAGTCGGGCGCGGGTGATGCCTCGACGATAAAAAGCCACCACAATGTCGGCGGGCTCCCCGACTGCGTTGATTTTAAGGAGATTATCGAGCCTTTGCGCGATTTGTTTAAAGATGAGGTTAGGCGCTTGGGCATTGAGCTTGACCTTCCCGAAAGCTTTGTATGGCGTCAGCCCTTCCCCGGACCAGGACTTGCCGTTCGGGTTATCGGCGAAATTACCGAAGAAAAATTAGAGATTTTGCGTGACGCTGATGCAATTTTCCGTGAGGAAATAGGAAATGCAGGGCTCGAAAGAGATATAAACCAGTATTTTGCGGTGATAACCGATATGAAAAGCGTTGGCGTTATGGGCGATTTCAGAACTTACGACTATACATTGGCGCTCCGCGCAGTAACCACCACCGATTTTATGACGGCAGACTGGGCAAAAATACCGTATGAAGTGCTTGAAACCGCATCAAACCGCATTGTAAATGAGGTTAAACACATCAACCGCATAGTCTATGACATAACCTCCAAACCCCCCGCAACGATAGAGTGGGAGTAACAAAAATTAAACTCCTGAAAGCTGTCAAAAACAGCTTTCAGGAGTTTTTATTTTACTCCGTCAATTAAGTAATCATATGAAACATTGAAAATCTGCTTTAATGCCTGTAATTCAAAATCATTTACATACCGTTTATTTGTTTCAATTCGTGTAATTACATTTTTATCGGCATCAATGCCTATCAGCTGCAACTGATGCGCTAAATCTCGCTGAGAAAGATTGGCATTTGCTCTTAATTCTTTTAGCCTATCCCCTATTAAGTTTTTCCCGTTTGTACTTGTTCTTTGTTTCATATCACATCACCTTAAAATTTGTCTCATTTTTTACACTTATTATGTTGATTTTACTACCTTTATATGATATAATCGGCTGTAAAAGTGGGACAAATCGGGAGGTGTTTAAATTATGAATATAAAACTGGAACTTCTGTCAAATGCTATATCGGAAATCGTTATTGAACGGATCGGCACTATCTGTATTGATGCCGATAAAATAGCCGACACTGTTGCAATTAAAGTTTTATCTGAAATTCAAGCAACAATAAAAAATGATTATATCTCTGATTTTGATGCTATTGAACAAATTGTTTTGATTTTTGAAAAGTATGGTATCGGCGCAGGAACAAGGCACGATTTCGGCTAAATCGCATAATATCAGTCAAAATATTTATTTCTCACGAAAAAAACTTGCTGTTTCCATCTTGCATATTGCGAAATTTGTGATATAATAATGGGTGGACTGATATAAAAAAGTGAAAGGAGATATTTTG
>CAJOPD010000006.1 GCA_905236685.1 uncultured Clostridia bacterium | reverse complement strand
TACATATCGGGAAGCGGAATTCCGATGCTCCCCGCCTTAAAAATGTGCTGAGGCATAAGACAGCACGCATTGACCGTTTCGGTTGTGCCGTAGCCCTCGCGTATAACAACATTGCCTTTATGCGCCTTTAAAAACTCATTAAATCTATTTGCTAAATCAGGCGAAAGAGAATCGCCGCCTGAAAATATGCCCTTTAAACTGCTCAAATCCGCCTTTTCAAAATGCGGAATTCTAAGGAGTGCCTCATAAAGCGTCGGCACGCCTGCAATAAAATTGCATTTATATTTTGTTATAAGCTTTGCATAGCTTTTTGCGGTAAATCTGGGCACCAAAACGCACCTGCCGCCGTGCGACAGCATTGCGTGAATACATACGCCCAGCCCAAATCCGTGAAAAAGCGGCATAGCGGCAAGCATTTTATCGCCCGGCACGAACGGATTTGCCGCAATTACCTGCTCGGAAAGGGCGTTAAAATTTCTGTTTGTCAAAAGTATGCCCTTTGTAACTCCCGTTGTACCGCCCGAATACAGAATTACCGCCGTATCATCAGGTTTCCGCTTTACTCTGTAATTATAAAAGCAACACCTTGAAAGACGCATAAAATCGTTCCAGCGTATTATGGGTGCATCAGACGGGATTTTTTGTATTTTGCGTCCCTCCGTAAGCATATATCCCGCCTTGATAGGCTTTGAAAGCTCGTCCTTTACGCTGGCGATTATTATATTTGTAAGCTTTGTGTTATGGCGGATTGCTTCAAACTTGCCGTAAAACTGGTCAAGAGTTATTGCCGTCACGCTCTCCGACTCATTTAAATAAAATTCGATTTCCTTTTCTGCCGAAAGCGGATGAACCATATTTGCGACAGCACCCACCAAATTTACGGCATAAAACATATAAATCGCCTGCGGGCAATTCGGCATAGCGATAGTTACTCTGTCATTTTCCCTTATACCAATGGTTTTCAGTGCTTTTGCGCACCTTTCCACTTCTTCTGCCAGCTTTTTGTATGTGGTAGCACGCCCCATAAAATCAAAAGCTGCGCTGTTCGGGTATTTATCCGCCATTTTTTCTACCATTTCGTACATAGTGCCGTCAAAATAGTCTAAATGCTCGGGTATATCGCCCATAGAGGAAAGCCACGCCGTTTTGGCAACAGTTCCCATCGTAAGTTATACCTCCTCGGCAAGCGGTTTGTCCAAAATTTCAGGGTTTTCCAAAATATTTTTAAACAGCTTGATTGTCTTTGAAAAATAGTATCCGTCCGCAATTCGTTCATCAACGGTAAAGCCCAAATCCACGCTGTCACGCATAGTCACATTCCCGTTTTCATCATAAAACGGGCGCATTTTCCTCTCGCCCACAATTACAAAAACGGAGGTTGTGCCCCAGTTTGTAAGATGATGATACCCCGAATGAAGCTTTATCGAGCCTAAATTTGTAAGGATTACAGACGAATAATACGGGTCGGTTTCAACAAAAGACGGGGGGATTTTTCCGTGCCGTTCAAGCAGACAGAAAAGCTTTACTATTGCCTTTGAAAGCCCCCTCGGGAGTTTATTGAAAATCTCCATAACCTCTGTTGTTGAGTCCTTATTGTCACCCGTTCTGCAATAGGTCACCTGACGGTATATTTCGTTATGAATATCGTCTATCGTATCGGTTTCCTTTGCGTGAATGAACGCCAGTCCCTCCTCGCTCGTATCGTTAAACTGCTTCTTTATTACAAAGGACGCACTAACCTCATTACGCTGATAAAGGTTATTGTTAGCGATAAATCTGTTCATCTTCGGGCGCAGAGTTACCGTTTTCAATATGGCGGTAACTATCGCCTGAAAAAGATTATATTTATACTCGGGGTTTCCGCTGTTTTTTTGCTCTAAATACCTGTCAAGATTAGTAAGGTCAATCCTCTCGGACACAAATGCCTCATTATCGCACCTATTCGGCATTATAATCGGCATTATAAAATGCATAGCGTCAATATTTCTTAAAAGAACCCCATCAAATCTATCGCCGCGTCTTCTCTTTTTGCCCATAGCAATCTCTCCTAAGTAGTTTACTTTTGTGCGTCTAAATACTCGCACGCCGCAAGTGCCGCAACCGCGCCGTCAGACGCCGCCGTTGTCACCTGTCTTACCTTCTTTTCGCGGCAGTCGCCCGCAACAAAAACGCCGTTTTGCTTGCCGTTTAAGCCTTCGTCTGTCTTTGCATAGCCTCTTTCATCAAGTTCTAAAATGTTTGAAAAGGCATCGTTCTGCGGAATAAGACCTACCGCCAAAAATACGCCGTCTACCGTTAGCTCGCGCTCGTCACCGCTTTTTTCATTTTTTATACGGATACCCTTTATTTCGTTATCGCCCAGGTATTTACTTACAACACTGCCCAAAATCACTTCAACATTGTTTCCGAGCTGTTCTTGGAGTTTTTTCTCGCCTGTCAGAAAGTCAAGGTTTTGCACAATATACACCTTTTTTGCCAAGTCGGAAAGAAGGATTGCCTCTTGAAGCGCCGAGTTTCCGCCGCCTACAACAGCAACGGTTTTATCTGCATAAAACGCCCCGTCACACACGGCGCAGAAGGATATGCCCTCGCCTATAAATTTTTCCTCATCGGGAAGCCCTAAAAGGCGGTGCTTGGCGCCCGTTGCGATTATTACCGCTTTTGCCTCAAAGTTTCCGCTGTCAGTATATACCGTTTTGACGCTGTCACCGTCAACCTTTAAGACCTCCGCCGATTCAACATCTGCGCCCTGATAAAGCACCTGCTCCACCAGCTTTTCGGCAAACTCGTTCCCCGAAAGCTCGGTAAATCCGGGTATATTCTCGACTTTCGGCGAAAAGGTTATCTGTCCGCCAAATGTTTCCTTTTCAATTACTAAAACTTTTTTATTTGCTCTTAATGCATACAGAGCGGCGGTCAGCCCCGCAGGGCCGCCGCCGATTATTATAATATCGTACATATCTTTTTCCTTACGCATTTATATACTTTTTGATATCGGATACACCTGTGAATTTTGAAACCTCGCCGTCCGATATTACGACCAAAGTCGGCGCTTGCTTTATTCCGTATTCCGCTGCCATTTCGGGCTGTTCATTTGCATAAATCTTTTCATATGCGATGCCCGCCTTATCAAGCGTTACACCCGCTATTTTACAGTTTGGACAGGTCGGTGTTGCGAAAAGATAAACCGCATCGCCGCTTTTTGTGCTTACAGATACCTGCGCCTTTTCCTCCTGCTTAACCTGCTCTACACCGCTTCTTTTAAGTTTGGAATTTGCAATATCATATGTCCTGCGGTCTTTATATTCCTGCGTTTTTCCGTCATTCCAGTTTTGAACAGGGCGGTAATAGCCTGTAATTCTGCTATATACCTCTGTCTTTTCATTACACTCGGGACAGGTTGTAACTTCACCTGCAATATACCCGTGATTTTTACATACCGAATATGTCGGCGACATTGTGTAATACGGAAGTTTATAGTTTTCCGCAATCTTTCTTACCAGATTTGCCGCAGCGCTCCAATCGGGAAGCTTTTCGCCCAAAAATGCGTGGAATACCGTACCCGAGGTATAGAGCGTTTGGAGCTCGTCCTGAATATCAAGCGCCGAGAATATATCCTCGGTAAATCCAACCGGCAGATGTGACGAATTTGTATAGTAGGGCGTTCCGTTTTCGTTTGCTGTGATGATGTCGGGGAAACGCTTTTTGTCGTGCTTTGCCAGGCGGTATGCTGTGGACTCGGCAGGAGTTGCCTCCAAATTGTAAAGGTCGCCGTATTCCTCCTGATAATCGGAAAGGCGTTCGCGCATATGGTTCAAAACCTCAATTGTGAAATCCTGTGTTTCCTTATGCGTCATATCCTTTTTGAGCCAGTTTGCGTTAAGCCCAGCCTCATTCATACCAACAAGACCGATTGTTGAGAAATGGTTATTAAATGTTCCCAAATATCTCTTTGTATAAGGGTAAAGTCCGTTATCCAAAAGTTTGGTTATAACCGTTCTCTTTACCTTTAATGAACGCGCCGCAATATCGAGCATTCTGTCAAGGCGTGCATAGAAGTCCTCTTTATCCTTTGCCTGATATGCAATTCTCGGCATATTTATCGTAACAACGCCGACCGAACCTGTGCTTTCTCCGCTTCCGAAGAAACCTCCCGATTTTTTGCGCAATTCACGAAGGTCAAGACGGAGTCTGCAACACATTGAGCGCACATCTGACGGCTCCATATCGCTGTTAATATAGTTTGAGAAATATGGCGTTCCGTATTTTGCCGTCATCTCGAACAAAAGGCGGTTATTCTCGGTATCCGACCAGTCAAAATCTCTCGTTATGGAATATGTCGGAATAGGATACTGGAAGCCTCTGCCGTTAGCGTCACCTTCAATCATAATTTCGATAAACGCCTTATTTACCATATCCATCTCTTTTTTGCAGTCTTTATACTTAAAGTCCATTTCCTTTCCGCCGACAATAGCGTTAAGCTCCGCCAAATCGTTAGGAACTGTCCAGTCAAGCGTTATATTGGTAAAGGGCGACTGCGTGCCCCATCTGCTCGGCGTATTTACGCCATAAATAAAGGACTGTATGCACTGCTTTACTTCCTTATATGTGAGGTTGTCCACCTTTACAAAGGGCGCCAAATATGTGTCAAAGGACGAAAATGCCTGTGCGCCTGCCCACTCGTTCTGCATAATACCCAAAAAGTTTACCATCTGGTTGCAGAGTGTGGAAAGATGCGACGCGGGAGATGATGTAATCTTCCCGGGAACGCCGCCCAAGCCCTCCTGAATAAGCTGTTTTAAAGACCAGCCCGCACAGTAGCCTGTAAGCATTGAAAGGTCGTGAATATGAATATCGGCGTTACGGTGCGCATTTCCGATTTCCTCGTCATAAACCTCGGAAAGCCAGTAATTTGCAGTAATCGCGCCCGAGTTTGAAAGGATAAGTCCGCCTACCGAATAGGTAACTGTGGAATTTTCCTTAACGCGCCAGTCATTGACCTTTAAATAGTTGTCAACTATCGCCTTATAGTCAAGCATTGTAGCGTTGATATTACGCATTTTTTCGTGCTGTTTACGGTACAGGATATACGCCTTTGCAACCTCGTCATATCCCGCCTTGATAAGCACCGATTCCACGCTGTCCTGAATATCCTCAACGCTGATTTTGCCGTCCTCTATCTTCGGCTCAAAATCTGCGGTAACTTTAAGCGCCAAAAAATCAACAGTATCGGGGTGATATTGCTTTTCGCAAGCATCAAACGCCATTGTTATTGCGTCTTTAATTTTTGTGATGTTAAAGTCTGCAACTCTCCCATCTCTTTTTAATACAACATACATTTCCTTGTCCTCTTTCTTTAAATTACTTTTCCAGTTTATCATACATATTGTATAAAGTCAAGATAAAAAATACAATATATTGTGTTTTGTGACTTTCGACAAATTTTTCCAAAAAACTGTCCTAAATACTGTTTTTTTCCTTAAAAATCGGTGATTTTACTACACTCCCCGTATTTGTGTATTTTCCACAAACGCCTTTGCAGAGTTTTTCATCTGCTCCAAAATTTCCTTAGGGACTGCGCTCATATTTTCGCCGATAAGGTTTCCGCTGTCCTCAAAATTTTGCAGAAAATACTTTTTAGCGCCGCATAACCACTCTGCGATTTTGCGGATATCCTCCTCGGTATGAAGTTCGCGGACAACGGTTGTACGGAATTCATAGTCAATGTCCGCGGATTTCAGTAGGTTTATGCTTTTTTCTATGTCAGAAAGGCTGATGTTTTCCGTCCCTGCCGTTTCGGCATACTTTTCCTTGGAATTCTTTATGTCCATAGCTACATAGTCAACAAGCTTATTTTCCAAAAGCTCTTTTAATCTTTCGGGAAAGGTACCGTTTGTGTCCAGCTTTACCCTATACCCCATATCCTTGACTTTTTTTATAAATTCCGCTATATCGCGGTGCATCAAAGGCTCTCCGCCTGTTATGCAGACGCCGTCCAAAAGCCCCTTACGCTTTGAAAGAAACTCTAAAATTTCCTCCTCTGAATAGGTGCAGGAATTATCTATATCGGTGACCAAAAGAGCGTTGTGGCAAAAAGGACACCTGAAATTACAGCCGCCCGTGAACAAAGTGCAGGCTGTTTTTTCGGGATAGTCCAAAAGCGTCAGTTTTTGCAGTCCGTAAAATTTCATAGCATTACCTCTTATAAAAGTTAATTAAATTATATCTTATTACTGCGTCCTTGTCAACCTATATATTGTAGAAATTTGCCAAAAATTTCATATTTATATCAAGATATGGTTATGAGGGCAAAAAAAATCAATCCTGTTTTTTTCAGGATTGATTTTTCTTCTTTTCAATATTTTCCGCAATCATCATATCCTTAACCTTCATAAGCCTTACCGTGCTTGACCGTTCCGCCTCGTCAAGCTTCATCGTAATACGCTTTATGGTGTCGCGGTAATCGGGTATCATCACATATTCCAAGGCGTTTACGCGCCGTCTGGTACGCTCTATTTCCCCCGCCAGCATTTCAGCGGATTTTTCAAGCTCCGCAAGCCTTAAAAGGTCGGGAAGCACCCTGGACAAAGACATTACTGCAATATCCAAATCGCCGCCCGTGAAGGCATAGCCGTAGGAAAAGATGTCGCTTTCCGACGAGGTGCGCATTTTTGTGCTGAACATAGGCACATCAACGCTCATAATGTTCTTTTTTCCGACTTCAAGCGTTACCTCCTGCTTTGGCAGCAAAAATGCCGAGTTTATAACTTCCCTTTGAAGCACCGAGCCCGCTATTGCAAGGCTCTTGTTCGCTTCGGCAAGCCCTTTTTCCGCTTTTTCGCGGAGTTCCTTTGCCTCGCGCATAATATTCAAAAACTGACGCATAAGCTCGTCACGCTTATCCTTTAAAAGTCTATGCCCTTTTGTCGCGACCGCAAGGCTCTTTTTAATGCGCGCAAGCTCCATTCGCGTAGGATTTACATTAAGTTCCGCCACTTTTTTCACTCCTTTGGTGAAGTCACATTAACCCTTATAGTATTTGTCAAGGTATTCGTCCTTAATTCGTTTAAGCTCAGCCCGCGGCAGTATCGACAAAAGCTCCCAGCCGATTTCAAGCGTTTCCTCTATGCTTCTGTCGGTAGTATAGCCCTGCGAAACATATCTTTTTTCAAATTCATCGGCAAATTTTGCATAGAGCTTATCAACCTCAGAAAGCGCCGCCTCGCCCAGAATTACCATAAGTTCTTTTGCCTCTTTGCCTCGTGCATAGGCTGCAAAAAGCTGGTTCATCGTGTTTGCGTGGTCAGCTCTCGTCTTGCCCTCGCCGATACCCTTATCTTTAAGACGCGAAAGGCTCGGCAAAACATCAATCGGAGGCATAACATTCTTTCGGTAAAGCTCTCTTGACAGGATTATCTGTCCCTCTGTTATATATCCCGTAAGGTCGGGGATTGGGTGCGTTTTATCGTCCTCGGGCATTGTAAGTATCGGAATAAGTGTTATTGAGCCGTCGCTTCCTTTTAGCCTTCCTGCACGCTCGTAAAGCGTTGCAAGGTCGGTATACATATATCCGGGGTAGCCGCGGCGTCCGGGGACTTCCTTTCTTGCCGCCGATATTTCACGCAGAGCATCGGCATAGTTGGTAATATCGGTCATAATAACAAGAACATGCATATTCTTTTCAAAGGCAAGATATTCTGCGGCGGTAAGCGCCATTTTTGGCGTTGCAATTCGCTCGATTGCAGGGTCGTTTGCAAGGTTTACGAAAAGCACGGTCCTTTCCAAAGCGCCCGTTTTTCTGAAATCGTCAATGAAAAACTCCGCCTCCTCAAAAGTTATGCCTATTGCCGCAAAAACAACGGCAAATTTACTGCCCTCACCCAAAACCTTAGCCTGTCTTGCGATTTGCGCGGCAAGATTTGCGTGCGGAAGTCCGCTGCCCGAAAAAATCGGGAGCTTTTGCCCTCTTACAAGGGTATTAAGACCGTCTATCGCACTTACGCCCGTCTGGATAAACTCCTCGGGATAGCTTCTTGCGGCGGGGTTCATCGGTGTTCCGTTTATATCCGCGCGCTTGTCGGGAATTATTTCGGGCTTGTTATCCTTAGGTCGTCCCAAGCCGTCAAAAACGCGTCCCAGCATATCCTCCGATACGCCGAGCTCTATTCCGTGTCCCAAAAAGCGTACCTTTGAATCTTCAATATTTATGCCCGCACTGCTCTCAAAAAGCTGTACCAACGCGTCGGAGCCGTTAATTTCAAGAACTCTGCATCTGCGGCGGGTTCCGTCCGCAAGTTCAATCTCGCCAAGCTCGTTATATGTGACGCCAGATGTGTTTTTTACAAGCATCAAAGGTCCCGATACTTCTTCAATTGTTCTGTACTCCTTAGGCATTTTCCGCCGCCTCCCTTCTTACATTGTCGATTTCTCTTGAAATATTTTCAATAATGTCATTATACTCGCCTTCAAGCTTGCTTTCGTGAACATATTTTATTCTTCCTATTCTTTCCCGCACAGGCAGTGCAACCAGCTTATTTATATTTATGCCTTCTTCAAGCGCCGCTCTCGTCAAGTCATAGAATTTAAGGATCAGCCTTGCCATTACGCATTGTTTATCAAGGGACGCATATGTGTCGACCTCGTGAAAAGCGTCCTGATGCAAATAATCCTCTCTTATTGAGCGTGCTATTTCCAGCTTTAACCTATCGGTTGCAACAAGCGCGTCCATACCGACAAGCTTAACCATTTCTTCCAGCTCCGCTTCCTCCTGCAAAAGCGTCATAATGCGCGTTCTTTGCGGTATCCAGTCCGCCGAAACATTGTCGCCGTACCATTTTTCCATACTGTCAACATAAAGAGAATAGCTTTTCAGCCAGTTTATTGCAGGAAAATGCCGTCTGTACGCAAGCTGTGAGTCAAGACCCCAGAATACCTTTACAATTCTGAGCGTTGCCTGCGACACAGGCTCCGATATGTCTCCGCCCTGCGGTGATACCGCGCCTACTACGCTTAAAGCTCCTATCCTTTCGTCCGAGCCCTTGGACACAACTCTTCCCGCACGCTCATAAAAGCCTGCCAAACGGCTGCCCAAATATGCAGGATAGCCTTCCTCGCCGGGCATTTCCTCCAATCGTCCGCTCATTTCTCTGAGAGCCTCCGCCCAACGCGAAGTGGAGTCTGCAAGCAAAACTACCGAGTAGCCCATATCGCGAAAATATTCCGCTATCGTAATTCCCGTATATATACTCGCCTCACGCGCCGCAACAGGCATATCGGAGGTATTTGCAATCAGTACGGTACGCTCCATAAGGGTTTTGCCTGTTTTCGGGTCCTTGATTTCGGGAAATTCATTCAAAACATCGGTCATTTCGTTGCCGCGCTCGCCGCAGCCGATATATATAACTATATCCGCGTCCGCCCACTTTGCAAGCTGATGCTGAACAACCGTTTTTCCGCTGCCGAAAGGTCCGGGAACTGTTCCCACGCCGCCCTTTGCAATCGGGAAAAGCGTATCTATAACACGCTGTCCCGTAACAAGCGGCATATCGGGAGAGAGTTTTCTCTTATACGGTCTGCCCACTCTTACGGGCCATTTTTGCATAAGTTTAAGTTCCTTTATTTCGCCGTTTTCAAGCTTTATTTTTCCGATTGGTTCCTCTACCGTAAAGCTTCCGCTGTTTAGTTCTATAAGTTCACCGCTCCAAGCGGGGGGAACCATAATTCTATGCTCTACAACTTCGGTTTCGGCAACCGTTCCCAAAATATCTCCGCCCGATACCTTGCCAAGCTCTGCCGTCGCCTTAAAATCCCACT
>CAJOPD010000005.1 GCA_905236685.1 uncultured Clostridia bacterium | reverse complement strand
CTTGAGATTATTGTGGACAGACTTCTTCGTGAGTTCAGAGTAGAGGCCAATGTAGGCAATCCCCAGGTTGCATATAAAGAAACATTCAAAAAAGCAGTTGACGTTGAGGGTAAATTTGTACGTCAGTCCGGCTGACACGGTCAGTACGGACATTGTAAAGTCAAATTCTCGCCTATCCCTGCCAACTCGGAAAGCAATTATGAATTTGTTAACAGCGTAGTAGGCGGAACAATACCCAAAGAGTATATTCCTGCAATCGATAAAGGTATCAGAGATGCTATGCAGAGCGGTCTTCTGGGCGGATATCCCGTTCTTGGCGTAAGAGCCGAAGTCTACGATGGTTCCTACCATGAAGTCGATTCATCTGAAATGGCGTTCCAGGTAGCCGGCTCCCTTGCATTCAAGGAAGCAATGAAAAAAGGCGATCCTGTGCTTTTAGAGCCTATTATGAAGGTTACAGTTTCCGTTCCCGAAGATTATCTTGGTGATGTAATCGGCGATATCAACTCCAGAAGAGGACGTATCGAAGGAATGGAAGTAAGAAGCGGTGTTCAGGTAGTTCACTGTTATGTTCCCCTTGCAGAGATGTTCGGATATTCAACAGACCTCCGTTCAAAGACTCAGGGAAGAGGAACATATGTAATGGAAGTTGACCATTATGACGAGTGTCCTAAGAGCATTCAGGAAAAAGTTATAGCCGGAAAAGCCATAAAATAATTTTTTCTACAAATAAAAAGAGTAAAAACTATTGCAATATTTCATGATATTTAATATAATAAGAAATCATGTGCAATTTAATTTTTGGAATAAATATTTTTTGAAGAAGCAAATTAAAAGGAGGATTTTTTTAAAATGGCAAAACAAAAATTTGAAAGAACAAAACCCCATGTAAATATCGGTACAATCGGTCATATCGACCATGGTAAAACAACTCTTACAGCAGCAATCACAAAAACATTACATGAAAAATACAACATTGGTGAAGCTGTAGCATTCGATATGATTGACAAGGCTCCCGAAGAAAGAGAAAGAGGTATCACAATTTCAACAGCTCACGTTGAATATGAAACACCCAAGAGACACTATGCTCACGTTGACTGCCCTGGTCATGCCGACTACGTTAAAAACATGATCACTGGTGCTGCTCAGATGGACGGTGCAATCTTAGTTGTATCTGCTGCTGACGGTCCGATGCCTCAGACAAGAGAGCACATCTTGCTCGCTCGTCAGGTTGGCGTTCCTTACATCGTTGTATTTATGAATAAGTCTGACCAAGTTGACGACCCCGAACTTTTAGAGCTTGTTGAAATGGAAATCAGGGACCTTCTCTCCGAGTATGAATTCCCGGGAGATGATATTCCTGTTATCGTTGGTACAGCTCTCGGCGTTTTGGAATCAACATCAACCGATCCTAACGCTCCTGAATATGAGTGTATCCACAAGCTTATGGAAGCTGTTGACTCTTATATTCCTACACCTGAAAGAACATCAGACCTTCCGTTCTTGATGCCTGTCGAGGATGTATTCTCAATTTCAGGCCGTGGTACTGTTGCAACAGGTAGAGTAGAAAGAGGACGCATCACAGTTAACGAAGAAGTTGAAATCGTTGGTCTTACAGACGAAAAGAGAAAAGTTGTTGTTACCGGTCTTGAAATGTTCAGAAAGACTCTTGACTATGCAGAAGCCGGCGACAATGTTGGTGCACTTCTCCGTGGTGTTCAGAGAACTGAAATCGAAAGAGGTCAGGTTCTTGCAAAACCCGGCACAATTCATCCGCACACAAAGTTCTCAGGCGATGTTTATGTATTAACTAAGGACGAAGGTGGCCGTCATACACCATTCTTCAACAATTACAGACCGCAGTTCTATTTCAGAACAACTGATGTTACGGGCGTTATCAACTTGCCCGCAGGCACAGAAATGTGTATGCCTGGCGACCATGTAAAGATGGATGTTGAGCTTATCACTCCTATCGCTATTGAAAAGGGACTTCGTTTCGCTATCCGTGAAGGTGGCAGAACAGTTGGTTCAGGCGTTGTTTCTGATGTAGAAGAAGCGTAAACCAAATTTTTCAAAAACGGTTTTTGTGATTTCACAAAAACCGTTTTTTTTTGTTATAACAAAAAGTTATAAAAATTATATTTTTGATACATACTAATAACGCATTAAAAAGAAAGGAGAATGTACCTATATGAAAAAAGTTAAAATATTTCTTGCCGCCGCGATGAGCGTGCTCCTTATTGCTTCCTGCGGAATGAATAACACGGGAACAAATAATACCGGAACAAAAACACCCGCAAACAACACCACAAATGATACAAATTTAGGCAATGATGTAAAGAATATGGGTGATGCGGTTTCTGATACAGCAGGCGACGCGGTAAATAATGTCACAAACGCAGTTGACGAGCTGACAGGCACAAACAACAACAATAATACAACCAATAAATAGCCTGAAAATGCACCCCAAACGGTGCATTTTACATAAAATTTAAAAAAATCTCAAAAAAGTGTTGACAAATATGAATTTTTGGAGTAGAATAATACCAGAATAGATTAGATGAGATTGGTTAATTGAAGATTTTGATTACTTACCTTAGGACTAATCTGTTCTAAGGATTTTTATTTTTATAGCACTAAGTGCAAGATAAGGAGAGATTAGTATGAAAAAGAGATTAGCATTGGTACTTTCGGCGGTTTTAGCGGTTACATCGCTTGCGGGCTGCGGAAAAAAGGCAGAAGACGAGAATGAAAAGGTTTACAAAATCGGTATCACACAGTTTGCCGACCACCCCTCACTTGACAATTGCCGCGAAGGCTTTATTGAGGGACTTGAAAGCGAAGGCTTTGCCGAAGGCAAGAATGTCAAGATTGAGTATAAGAGCGCTATGGCAGATATGTCCGTAAATACGCAAATTGCGCAGGCTTTTGCATCAGGCGGTATGGATTTGGTTTGCGGTATCGCAACACCGTCAGCCCAGGCACTTTACGCGTCCTGCTTCGAACAAAATATCCCCGTTATCTTTAATGCGGTGTCAGACCCGATAGGCGCACAGCTTGCAAAAAGCGAAACGGAAACACTTCCCGGCATTACGGGCGTAAGCGATCAGTTGCCTGTAAAACAGCAGCTCGAACTTATCAGAAATCTTTTGCCCGACGCAAAAACAATCGGAATTTTGTATACAACAAGTGAGGCAAACTCTATCAGCACACTTGAAATCTACAAAAAGGAAGCGGCAAATTACGGCTTTACAATAGAAGCCTTGGGTATCGGCTCGGAGGCTGAGGTTGCACAGGCAGCTGATGTGCTTCTTTCCAAGGTAGACTGCATTTCAAATATGACAGACAATACCGTTGTGTCAGCATTAGCCGTTGTTCTTGATAAGGCAAACGCTGCAAATAAACCCGTTTTCGGCTCGGAGGAGGAGCAGGTTAAAAACGGCTGTCTTGCCTGCGCAGGTCTTGACTACAAAACACTCGGCAAAATGGCGGGCGTTATGGCGGCAAGAGTATTAAAGGGCGAGGCTATTGAAACAATTCCGTTTGAAACAATGAAAGAGTCCTTTGTCACCATCAACAAGACGGTCGCAGAAAAGTTCGGTATAGAGATTGCAGAGCTTGAAAAAGACGCAAATACTCAGGTAGTAGAATAATCAGAGAGTAAGTAATAGATATATGGGGCGCAAGAAGGATTTTGCGTCCCATAAAGTATCTTTAAAGGGGATATTATTATGCCTATTTTTGTCGGAATTTTAGAGCAGGGCTTTATCTATGGGATAATGGCGCTCGGAATTTACATAAGCTATAAAATTCTCAATTTTCCCGACCTGACGGTTGACGGGACATTTCCTTTGGGTGCCGCAATAAGCGCGGCATTAGTCACCCGCGGCGTAAATCCCTGGGTCTGCCTTGTCTGCGCAATAGCAGCGGGCGCCTTGGCGGGCTGTGTGACGGGAATATTGCACATAAAATGCAAAATAAAGGACTTACTCTCGGGAATTTTGGTGATGACGGGGCTTTATTCAATAAATTACCGCATAGTAGGTGCGCCTAATTTATTTTTGATGAAACAGCCCACCATTTTTGGCGGGATTTTGCTGCCAAAAGCTTTGATGCCGTACAGATATGTAATCGTGCTGTTTGTAATTATGCTTTTAGTAAAAATTTTGCTTGACCTGTACCTTCGTACAAAATCGGGATTTTTGTTAAAAAGCGTCGGCGATAATGAAGGGCTTGTCGTAACCCTTGCAAAAAATCCGGGAACGGTAAAAATCATAGGTCTTGCAATCGCAAACGCTCTGGTAAGCCTTTCGGGCGCGCTTTATTGTCAGCGTGCGATGCAGTTTGATATTTCGTCGGGAACGGGAACTATGGTTATGGGGCTTGCCGCCGTTATTATCGGCACAACAGTGTTTAAAAAACTGCGCTTTATGAATGTTACAACAGGCGTGGTTTTTGGTATGATTATTTATAAGGCGTGTATAACCGCGGCGATTTCTTCGGGGCTCAGGTCCTCGGACACAAAATTGGTAGTGACAGTTTTATTCCTCCTCACGATGCTTTTGAACAGCGTGATGAATAAGCAGGAGGGAGGCGTCAAAAATGCTTGAACTCAAAAACATCTATAAAAGCTTTAATAAGGGCACGATAGACGAAAAGATCTTGTTTGAGGATTTTAATCTTAATATTAAAGACGGCGAATTTATCGCCATTGTCGGCAGTAACGGCTCCGGTAAAACTACTGCTTTAAACATAGTTTCGGGCGATGTAAAGCAGGACAGCGGCTCGGTAATTTTAGACGGGAAGGATATAACAAAGCAAAAAAACTATCAGCGTGCGGCAAAAATTGCCCGTGTTTTCCAAAATCCGTCAATGGGCACAAGCCCGTCAATGACAATTATGGAGAATATGTCGATTGCGGATAATAAAGGCAGATGTTACGGTCTTACAAAAGGGCTGAATAACAAGCGCCGTGATTTTTACCGCTCACAGCTTGAACTTTTGGGTATGGGGCTTGAAAACCGTATGGAAACGCAGACGGGCGCGCTCTCCGGCGGGCAAAGGCAGGCTTTGGCGCTTATAATGGCGACTATGAAAACGCCGACCTTGCTCCTTTTAGACGAGCATACCGCCGCGCTTGACCCCAAATCCAGCGATATTGTTATGACGCTTACCGATAAGGTGGTAAAGGAGAAGAATATCACAACGCTTATGGTAACGCATAATCTCCGCTATGCCGTTGAATACGGCAGCCGTGCGATTATGATGCACGAAGGCGGTGTTGTGCTCGATATATCGGGCGAGGAAAAGCGTCGGCACAGCATTGACGATTATCTCAAAATATTTAACGAAATTTCAATAGAATGCGGAAACTAAAAAAGAGGCGTACGCCTCTTTTTTATTATAATCCTGCGCCCGCAGGCGTTTTTATACCGTGATTTCCACATCTTCGCCGATTTCTATGCTGTATTTTTCCAAAATCGGTGCTGCGCAAGTTTCCAAAAACTCCTCCGTCTGCTCCTTGCTCCTGCCGACAAACTTTTCGGGCTTTAAAAGCTCGTAAATTTCGGGAAGGCTTATGCCGAAAGCGCTGTCATTTGCTATGAGCTCGGGCAGATTATTTTCCTCGCCGTCCTCTTTAACGCGCTTTGCCGCCTGCATAGAGTACCGTCTTATTTTTTCGTGGAGTTCCTGTCTGTCCCCGCCGCGTTTTACCGCGTCCATCATAATATTTTCTGTCGCCATAAAGGGTATTTCCTGCATAAACTGGCGATTTATAACCTTCGGATAAACAACAAGCCCGCTTGCAACATTTTTATAAAGACACAAAATTGCGTCAACCGCCAAAAACGCCTCGGGAACGCTTATTCTCTTGTTTGCAGAGTCGTCCAAAGTGCGCTCAAACCATTGTGTTGATGCCGTTATGGCGGGGTTTAAAGCATCAACTATCACATATCTTGCGAGTGACGAAATTCGTTCGCTCCGCATAGGGTTGCGCTTATACGCCATAGCGGACGAGCCGACCTGATTTTTCTCAAACGGCTCCTCGACCTGCTTTAAATGCTGTAACAGCCTCAAATCATTTGAAAATTTGTATGCACTTTGCGCTATTCCCGACAAAACCGAAAGCATTTGATAGTCGAGTTTTCTGGGATATGTTTGTCCGCTCACGGCAAAACAGCCGTCAAATCCCATTTTTTCGGCGATTTTTTTGTCAAGCGCCTTGCATTTTTCGTGGTTGCCCTCGAAAAGTTCCAAAAAGCTTGCCTGCGTGCCCGTTGTGCCCTTTGAGCCGAGCAGTTTTGCCTTTTTGAGCTGTTCGTCTATCGTTTCCAAATCCATCAGCAAATCCTGTATCCAAAGGGTTGCGCGCTTTCCGACCGTTGTCGGCTGTGCGGGCTGGAAATGCGTGAATGCAAGGGTCGGCAAATCCTTGTATTTTTCTGCAAAATCAGAAAGTGCCGATATTACACTTACAAGCCTTTTATGTATGAGGCGTAGCGCCTCGGTCATTATTATTATGTCGGTATTGTCGCCCACATAACAGCTGGTTGCGCCCAGGTGAATAATCGGCTTTGCCAGCGGGCACTGCTCGCCGTATGCAAAAATATGGCTCATAACATCGTGGCGGATTTCCTTTTCTTTTGCCTCAGCCGTATCATAATTTATATCAAAAATATATTCACGCATCTGGGCTATTTGTTCCTCGGAAATATCAAGTCCCAGCTCTCTTTCGCTTTCCGCCAAAGCTATCCAAAGCTTGCGCCAGGTTGTAAACTTTTTGTCGGGCGAAAAAAGATATTTCATCTCCTTTGATGCGTACCGCGAATTTATCGGTGAAACATAACTATCCTTCATTTACATCACTCCCTCTGATAACAAGGGTATTATATTACATTTTTCGCATAAAAGCAAGCATTATAGAATATTTTGGAGCGTTAGCGCGTAGTTTTCGGGCAGGTGTTCAAACATATGCCTTAATTTTTTTATGCTCACTACTGCGTCTATAACATCATTCTGTTCGGCAAACCCTAAAAGCTCGGAAATTTGCTCTTCAATCTCGTCAATGTTGCCGTGGTCCAGAATTGAGGATAAAAGCGGCTTTTTGCTGTCGATATACTCTGAAAGCGCCGCTGCCTTGTCGTAAGCCTCTGTCATTTTTTCCTCCTTAATATTCTCTCTTATTTCCTCACAGCTTTTTAAAAGTTCTTTTGATGTTCTGTTTAAGCAAAAATCAAACGCCGTGCCGGATAAAATCAAAACCAAAAAAATAGACAGCGCTACAAAAAAACTCTTCATTTTTTATCCTCCTTCTTTTGAACGGCAAGCTCGCCGTCGGAATTTAGTGACGCCAAAAATATGTCTTTAAAATTGCCTTTTATGTGTTTTTCGAGCCACTTTTTGCTTTTTCCCGCTCGTTTAAGCTCCGCCTCGTTCATTTCCCCGTCCGAAATCAGAATATAGGGAAAATCTGTCATATTATCCTTGCTTTCCTCAATAACGCTTATCTCGCCGTTGGTTTCCAAAATCGCCATATCAATTTTTGAAACATCGGGATAGCCGGAAATACGCAGTTCCTCCATCAAGTCATTTAGGGTAAAACGGGCTTTTTCAAGCTCTTTTTCGTTTATATGACCTTTGTAAATAATAATGCTCGGCTCGCCCGTTATATATTTCCGCGCCCTTTTGCTTTTTAATGATATAAAGGACATTGCGACCTCCGACACCAAAAGCGTGAGAACGGGCACAATTCCTGTGATCAGGGGTATGTCTATCGTCTGCATAGGCACCGCCGCCAAATCGGAAATCATAATTGCAACAACAAGCTCCGAAGGTTGCAGCTCGCCAATCTGCCTTTTGCCCATTATTCTCATAGCAAGAACGACAAGCCCGTATAGTATCAAAGTCCTTATTATAAGTACAAACATAGCAAAATCTCCTTTCGACATAAATATTTTGCCAAAAAAGTATAATAATATTCTTTACTTTCGCGGTGTAAAGTGTTAGAATTGTAGGAAATAGTAGCAAGGGCAGGTGATTGGCGGAATGAACAGCTATACAAAATTTGCGCCTCTTTATGATAAGCTGATGAGCGAAGATGTAAATTATTCGGAATGGGCGGATTATATCGAGAAAATTTTTGTGCGGTACGGCAAAAAACCGAGGCTCATATGCGATTTGGCGTGCGGTACGGGAAACATAACAATCCCTATGGCGCAAAGGGGATATGAGATGATAGGTGCGGACAAGTCCTTGGAAATGCTGTCCTTGGCGCGCGCAAAAGCGGAAAAGGAAGGGCTTGACATTATGTTTTTGTCGCAGTCTTTTTCCGAACTTGACCTTTTTGGCAGCTGTGACGCCTTTTTATGTATGCTTGACGGCTTTAATTATGTCCTTTCGCCCCAAAGCCTTTTCCAAATTGCAAAGAAAATAAAAACCTGCTTTTTGGAGCGGGACGGGATTTTTGTATTTGATATAAGCAGCAGGTATAAGCTTGAAAAATATATCGGCAATAACACCTTTGTTTATGACAAGGACGGCATTTTTTATGTTTGGGAAAACAAATTCCGCGAAAAATATGGTCTTTCGGATATGTATATCAACTTTTTTGTGAAATCGGGCGGAAAATACAGCCGATTTTGCGAGCGCCATCTGCAAAAAGCATATGATGAAGATGAGATAAAACGGATTTTTATTTCGGCGGGATTTGAAACGGTGGACAGCTTTTCGCCCCTTTCATTTTCTCCTCCAAAAAAGACCGATTTGCGTACGGTTTTTGTCGCAAAATAGCCCTTTAAAAAGGGCTTTTTTTGTATGCCAAAAATTGCCGAAACCCTTGATTTTCTTGTGCTTTTATGGTATAATAAAGAAGTAAAATTATGGGTTATTTATCCTGCTTGGGAGGATTTTGATATGGCAAAGAATTTTAAGGAAAAAGAGCTGGATATGGAGGCTATCGCAAACCAAAAAATAGTCGATGTTGAGCTCAATTCCGAGATGAAAAAGGCGTATATTGACTATGCAATGAGCGTAATCGTTGCCCGTGCGCTTCCTGATGTGCGTGACGGTATGAAACCCGTTCACCGCCGTATTTTGTACGATATGTATGAGGCGGGGCTTTTGTATGAGGCAGATTTCAGAAAATCTGCGTCTACCGTCGGCGATGTGCTCGGTAAATACCACCCGCACGGCGATGCGTCTGTTTATGATGCGATGGTGCGAATGGGACAGGACTTTTCTTTGCGTTACCCGCTTATTCAGCCTAAGGGAAATTTCGGTTCGATTGACGGAGACCCGCCCGCTGCGTACCGTTATACTGAGGCGAAAATGTCCAAGCTTGCGGCGGAAATGCTCTCCGATATAGAAAAACAGACGGTCGATTTTGTGCCGAATTATGATGACAAGCTCAAAGAGCCCGATGTTTTGCCGTCAAGATTTCCCAATCTTTTAATAAACGGCTCATCAGGTATAGCCGTTGGTATGGCGACAAATATACCGCCGCATAATCTTTCCGAGGTTATTGATGGGATAATTGCAACCATTGACGACCCGATGATTACAATAGATGAGCTTATGCAAAACTATATAAAGGGCCCTGATTTCCCAACGGGCGGCGTAATTATGGGCAAAAGCGGCATAAGGAAGGCATATACAACAGGCAGAGGCAAAATAGTTGTCCGCGCAAAAGCCGAGATTGAAGAGCTTGAAAACGGAAGACAAAGGATTGTCGTGACCGAGCTTCCGTATCAGGTGAATAAGGCGCGCCTTGAAAAGTATATCAACGAGCTTGTCCGTGACGGAAAAATTGACGGAATTGCGTCTACCCGTGACGAATCGGACGCAAATATGCACTTTATTATTGAAATAAAGCGTGATGCGAACGCTAATGTTGTACTCAACAACCTGTTCCGTTTTACACAGATGCAGGAAACTTTCGGCGTGATAATGATAGCGCTTGTGGATAAAGAACCAAAGCTTTTGAATTTACGCGAAATGATTGACGCATATATCCACCACCAAGAAGATGTTATAAAGCGCCGCACAAATTTTGACTTGACAAAGGCGCTTGAACGCCTGCGCATTTTAGAGGGCTATAAAATTGTTGTTGAAAATATTGACGAGGTTATTGAAATAATCAAAAAATCCGCCTCTGTTGCAGACGCCAAGGTGAATTTGTCCGAGAAATACAGGCTTTCCGATGCCCAGACAACGGCAATAGTTCAGATGCAATTAGGGCGTCTTTCCGGTATGGAACGCGACAAAATCGAAACGGAATACGCGCAGGTTACCGAAAAAATCGCGTATCTCCGCGATATTTTGGAGCACGAAGATAAAATCCTTGCAATCATTAAAGAAGATTTGACAAAAATCAAGGATAAATACAGCGATGAGCGCAGAACAGAGATTTCTATGTCCGCCATTGACATTGAAGATGAGGATTTAATTGAAGAAGAAGATGTTGTTATAACTCTCACTAATACGGGCTATACAAAGCGCGTGCCTGTTGATACTTACCGCACACAGCACAGGGGCGGAAGGGGTATATCAGGGCTTGCTACCCGTGAGGAAGACTTTGTGCGGCATCTTTTGACCACATCAACGCACAATCATATTCTTTTCTTCACAACACGCGGCGTTGTCTATGATTTGAAGGCTTATCAAATTCCCGAATCAAGCAGAACGGCGAAGGGTACAGCTATTGTAAATATCCTGCCGCTCGGCGCAGGGGAAAAGATAACGGCAATGCTCTCGGTAAAAGAATTTAACGAAAACCATTATCTGACCTTTATAACAAAGCTCGGAACGGTTAAAAAGACCGACCTTTTGGCGTATTCAAAAGTCCGTTCGGGAGGTCTCAGGGCCATTGATTTGGCAGATGAGGACGAGCTTATCGGCGTAAAAATCACCGACAATGACAGCGAGCTTGTTTTGGGTACAAAGGACGGTATGGCAATACGCTTCCACGAAAGCGATGTTCGCCCGATGGGCAGAACGGCGCACGGTGTGCGCGGAATACGCTTAAAGGCGGGAGATTATGTTGTTGACGCCGTAACCGTGCTTGAAGGCACTAAGCTCTTGACGCTGACGGAAAACGGATATGGCAAAAAGACCGATTTTGATGAATACAAGGTCCAGACGCGTGGCGGCAAAGGTATATTTAACTATAAGCTGACCGAAAAAACGGGCAAGGTTATAGGCTTAAAAGCTGTCGCGGACGATGATGATATTATGGTAATTACCTCCGATGGAGTTATTATAAGAACGCATACGGAAGAAATCAGCACCTTTGGGCGTCAAACTCAGGGCGTGCGCGTGATGAGGCTTGATAGCGGCGTCAAAGCCGTCAGCATAGCCACAACTCCGCATATTATGGAGGAAATTGCGGAAAGCGAGGAAAGTAATGAATAAAAAAGCAAGAACAATTTTAAGTCTTGCCGTGTCTTTATCGCTGCTTGGGCTTGCGGGCTGCGGCGGAAATACGGCAAAATCCGACACGGTGAACATTAAAATCACCCTTTCAAACGATAAGGAAATCGAGGCGGAATTATATCCCAAGATAGCTCCAAAAACGGTTGAAAACTTTGTAAAACTGATTGAGGAAGACTTTTTTGAAGGTCTGATATTCCACAGAGTTATCCAAGGCTTTATGATTCAGGGCGGCGGATATGACGAGAGCTTTTATGAAGGCAATTTCAGCCAGAAGGAAACCGATACAATAAAAGGTGAGTTCAACTCAAACGGCTTTAAGAATGAGTTAAAGCACGAGCGCGGAGTTCTGTCAATGGCAAGAGCGCAAGACCCGAATTCTGCATCAAGTCAATTCTTCATTATGCACGAAAATTCACCGCATCTTGACGGTGATTATGCAGCCTTCGGAAAGGTTACAAAAGGTATGGAGGTTGTAGACGAGATAGCGGAAGGGAAAACAACCAGTATTGACGGCGAGATTGAGTATATGGGAAAAACTTATTTGCAAACGATGACCGATGTCCCTGAAACACCTATTGCTATAAAGAAGATTGAAATTATAAAATAATGATAAGAAAAAACAGCGTGCCTATGGCACGCTGTTTTTGTGAGGCTAAAAATTGATGATACTAAAAAGCTGTGAGCTTTCGCTCACAGCTTTATCATTTAGGAATTATTATTCTTCCTCTGCTAATTCCTCAGAAACCCATTTCTCTGACCAGCCGTTTTCAGTTCTCTCGAATACATGGTTGTTTGTTGCTTCTTTAACTATATCGTGATACCAATCGGACTTATCAACATCTGGCCATTCTTTTCCGATTTCAGCATCTTCATCGCCGTAACGAACAAGCATTCTGTTTATGATTGCCATAGCTTCTGCACGGGTGATATATCCGTCAGGATTGAAGCTTCCGTCTTCATAACCGGAAATCCAGTATTGACCTGCAATCTTTAAGATAAAGTCTTTTGCCCAGTGACCTTCAATATCGGTAAAGTAGTTCTCGCCAATTTCAGCATCGGCAGGTGCAAACTTAGAAGCGATAACTGCGAACTCTGCTCTTGTTATAGGCTTAGAAGGATTGAAGTTACCAGACTCGTCACCTACGATAAATCCGCCGTTTGCCATTGTTGCGATAGAATTATTTGACCATCTGTCGCTATTAACATCAGGGAAGTTTTGAGTTTCTGTTGCAATAGTAGCCCTGAATATTTTATTGAGCAATCTGTCAAAAGCAGCCGTAACTTCTTCACGGGTGATGTTGTTATTAGGCTTAACTTCGCCGTCGGGATAACCTGAAATATAAGATTTATGTAACGGATTTCCGTTTTCATCTGTATCCTGAGCAAGTGCCGCAGGAACAGTCACATTTACATATCTCGGGTAAAATCTTGATCCTGTACCGGTAGATACGCCGTCATAATTCTTATCTCCGCCGGCATAAGGTGTTTCAGAGTATCCGTTCGGGATAAATCCTTTCTTTTCCGGGGGCTGTGCTGTGGTTGACTTTGTGCCTGAACCGCCGGCTACATCAATTACGCCGGTTCTGTTATTGCGATTTGCTGTAACAGGTTCTCCGCTGTCAGATGTAAATGTACCTGAAATATCG
>CAJOPD010000004.1 GCA_905236685.1 uncultured Clostridia bacterium | reverse complement strand
GATGATACAATTTTTAAGGAGGTGATTTTATGATAAATCTTGATTTCCGCGATTCAAGACCCGTATATGAGCAGATATGCGAAAAGCTGAAAGGGCTCATTGTAAGCGGCGTGATTAAGTCGGGCGACAAAATTATGTCGGTGCGGGATATGGCGTCATCTCTTACCATAAACCCAAACACCATATTAAAAGCGTACAAGGAGTTGGAGCAGGAGGGATACATCTATTCCGTCCAGGGAAAAGGATACTTTGTTTCGGAAAAGAGCTTTGCGGCGTCAAATGCAAGAATTGATGAAATCATAGAAGGCGTTACAAAAAGTCTTTCGGAGCTTTGCTTTTTGGGTATTAAAAAAAGCGAGGCGGAAAAAATAATCGAAAAAATCTGGGAAGGAGAAAATTGATATGATAAAGGGCATTAGCGTAGCTAAGAATTTTGATACAATAGCCGCCCTCGATAATATGGACATACATATTAAAAAGGGCTCAGTTTACGGGCTTGTAGGTCCTAACGGCGCAGGAAAAACCACCTTTATAAAGGCGCTTATGAGTATCTACAAGATAAACGGCGGAATAATTGAAATAGACGGAAACAGCAGGATTTTTGAGGAGGAGTTAAAGCAAAGGATTGTGTATATAAGCGACGACCTATATTTCTTCCCCGCATATTCAATAAAGCAGACGGCGGATTTTTATAAATCGGTCTATAAAAACTGGGACAACGACACCTTTTTAAAGCTTCAAGAGGTTTTTAATATTGATATAAAGCGGAAAGTGAGAAAGCTTTCCAAGGGTATGAAAAAGCAGGTTGCATTTATGATGGGAATATCGTCAAAGCCCGATATAATGGTTTTGGACGAGCCTGTTGACGGGCTTGACCCCGTTATGCGAAGAAATATAATGAGCATTATTCTTCGTGAGGTTTCAGAGCGCGGTATGACCGTTTTGATTTCCAGCCATAACCTCCGCGAGCTTGAAGACATCTGCGATTATGTCGGAATTATGCACGGCGGAAGAATTGTTATCGAAAAGTCCTTAGATGATGTAAAGGGCAATATTCACAAACTGCAAGTTGCATTTGACGCATTTTCGCCAGCGGAATTTGAGGCAAGCTTTGAGATTTTGCACAAGGACGAGTTCGGAAGCGTGCGTCAGTATATTGTCCGCGGCGACAGCGACGCTATTATGGAAAAGGCAAAGGAATTTAAGCCAATTCTTTTAGACCTTCTGCCGCTTTCTTTGGAAGAAGTATTTATATATGAGTTGGGAGGTATGGGCTATGAGTTTAAAAATGAAATCCTGTAAAAAGAGCATTTTTAATGCGGACATCAAGCGTTTTTGGGTATTTTCCCTGATTTACGGCGGAATAATTTTCTTTGGTACATTCTTTGATTTTTACTTAGACAGACTGCCTTACGGAAATGCCGTTCCTTACAGCTTTACAAGCTCACGCTTTTTTGCAAGCAGCTGTATAGCAAACTTTTTCGGGATTTGCGCGGGCGCAATTTTGGCGTTGGTACTCTTTTCCTATCTTTACAGCACAAGCGCAATATCCTTCTATCACGGACTTCCGTTTAAAAGAAAGAGTATTTTTATAAGCAAGCTTGCCTCGGGTGCGGTACTGCTTATTCTGCCCGTTTTGATAAATTTTGCAATAGTTGCCCTGACAAAGCTTTGCGGCTCGGACATACAAATACGCTGGCTCAGCCTTTTATACTGGCTGGGAAATCAGCTTATTTACAGCCTTTTGGCATTTGCCTGCGTAACCTTTGCGGTAATGCTTTCGGGAAATATTCTGTCCCTTTTGGCGACCTGCTTGTTGCTCGGCATTGCACCTGCTGTTATAATAGGTTTTGTTCATATGACTTGCCAAAATTACCTTTTGGGATACGCGTATGACCCGACGAGCTTTTTTACCTACTTTTACATAACGCCCGACATACTGCTCTTTAAACTGCGCGGAATTATATATGTTGCGGCAATTCCCGCTTTGCTCATAATTGCATATTTTATGTATAAAAAGCGCGATTTGGAGCGCTGCGGCGAGGCAGTTGTATTCCCCAAGGCAAAAATATTTTTCATATATTTTGCGGGACTTTTGGGCGGTATTTTCAGCTACTTCTATTTCAGCATATGGTCCTTTAAATCGCTTCTGTTTATGCTTCCATTCGGCATACTTGCGGTAATTATCGCAAATATGATAAACAGACGCGGCATAACCTTAAAGGGCGCCCTTACGCACACAGTGATTTTTACTGCTTTGGTACTCTTTATGCTCGGCGCGTTCCGCTCCGATATAATCGGGTTTGAAAAGCGTATGCCCGATACGGAAAATATTGCAAGCGTTACCGTACTTCCCGACAGGTATTATTACAGCCGCACCAAAGATATGCAAAAATACGAAATAACAGACAAAAGCGATATTGAAAAGGTGAAGGAGTTCCACGGGCATAATATTGAAAAAGGCGAAAATGACGGGGCTGTTCTTCCGAGCAGTGTTCAGATTTCTTACAAGCTTGAAAACGGCAGAACGATTACGCGGGCATATAATGTGAACTTTGCGGAGGAAAAGGAATATTTTGGCGCAATTGCCGACCTTACGCAAACCAAAATGATGTTATACCCGATTTACAATGCGGAAGACATTCAAATCAAGAGCGTAGACTTGCATAACTTTATGGAAAGCCTGATACTTTATCCCGATAATGAGATTACCGACAAGCTTATTGCGGCAATATGCGAGGATATAAAAAATCTGCCTTATGAAGAAAATGCCGGGCTTTTGTGGAATTCAATGAATTGCGAAACCCCGCTTTATGCAGATATTGAATATGCCGATTTGAAAAAGAAAGCGGAAGATGAAAGCAAGGATATTAAATCAACCGTTTCGGAAAGTATATATTTCCCCATATCCTTCGGTTTTACCAAAACTGTTGAGCTTTTGAAGGAATACGGATATTATGACCGATTTATGACCGTTAAAAATATCAGCGCTGTCGGTATCGACAAAAATGATGACGGCAAGGGCGGGCTTTCCGTTAAGGATTACAATGTTGATGAAATAATTACCGACCCGCAAAAAATGCAGGAAATTCTGGATAGTTTACAGACAGCATACCGAAAACCTGTCTGGTACCGTGACGGTATGGAGCAGATTTATGATGAATACATCTTTTTGGACAAAAATGGCGATACGCACTGCTTTGTACTTCTGCAGAAATAAGCAAATTTAAAAAGGAGAACGATTTAACCGTTCTCCTTTTTTTATTATGATTCCAATGCGTCTTTGAGCCACCAGGCGCCTATATCGAACGCCTTATAGAGATTATCACGCTCGCCCGAGCGGTAGTTTGTGCCCTTGCCTAACTCGCCCGTATTGTCCTGGATATGAAATTTCACCTTTTTAGTGACCTTTACGCCGTTTTTTTCCTCGCTTTCAACTTCAAGAACAAGTATCAAAGGTTTGGAAAGGTCGCCGTAATAAATTGTATCCCCCTGCCTGTAAACAGGTTTATCTTTATATGTCAAAATCTTAGCCTTTTTTGCCGCTGCCATAATTATTCACCTCTTTAAAAAAACTATCACTTTTGCATTTTACCACATACTAAAAATTTTTTCAAGTATTTTCTTCTATTTTAACTATTTCGGGCAGAAAATCCGATTTATGACGCCTGTCATAAATCACGGTAACGCCGAAAGCTATCACCGTCAAAACCGCCGCGGCACCGCCCGATGCCGTGCCCCCGAAATCAAGCGCTTGTATGCCGTAAAAGGATACTAAAAACACCAAAATCGGCAGAATATAAACCAAAAATGCCGACAAAAGCACCTTTTTGCTCTCCATTTCAATAATAACGCTGTCCCCTGCCTTTGCGCCGACAGCATTTTTTGCGGTTACCGACCCGAAATTCATTTTGCACGCTCCGCCGCAGGAGGCACAGTTATCTCCGCAGGCAGTTTTTCTGCGTACAATTACTTCGCAAAGTCCGTTTAAATCCCTCTTTACAACGCCTTCTTCTCTCATATTCCCATCATTTCCTTTGCGTGCATTACCGCCGTTTCGGTAATATTGCTCCCGTCAATTATCCTTGCCACTTCGTAAATGCGCTCGCTTATATTGAGTTTTTTAACCTCGGTTACTGTCCTTTCGCCGTTTGAACTCTTTGATATAACAAAATGATTGTCCGCTTTTGCGGCAAGCTGCGGCGAATGGCTTACGCATATAACCTGCTTTTCTTTTGCCAGCTCCCAAAGCTTTGCTGCGATTTTTTTTGCGGCATTTCCCGAAACGCCCGTGTCTATTTCATCGAAAATAAGCGTGTCCACGCTGTCGCAGACAACCGACTTTATTGCAAGCATAGTTCGCGAAAGCTCTCCGCCCGATGCGATTTTTACGAGCGGTTTTAACTCCTCGCCCAAATTTGCACAAATCATAAATTCCGCCGTTTCCGCTCCCTTTACGGTAAAATCAACCGACTTTAAAGCTACTTCAAACCTCACCT
>CAJOPD010000003.1 GCA_905236685.1 uncultured Clostridia bacterium | reverse complement strand
CGAGTTTAACAATGATTACAGTGATGCATTTAAAAAGGGCGGTATGACGCTTTGCGGACTTTCGCCAGACGGCAGTCTGGTTGAGGCTGTCGAACTTACGGAAAGACCATTTTATATCGGTGTGCAGTTCCACCCCGAGTTTAAGTCCCGACCCAATAAGCCGCACCCGCTTTTTAATGGATTTATAAATGCGGCACTCAGCAAAAAATAGATTTTTAAATAATAAAGAAGGACTAAACTGTAATGTTACAGTTTAGTCTTTTTGTTTTTTTTTTTTGATTTTTTAACCTTATTTTAACTTTCGATATTTATAATCAAACTAAAATCAGATACAAAAAAACATTAACGAAACAGGGTGATATAAATGAAAGTTTTAATCGTTGATGACGCTGTTGAATTAAACAATGTTATACAAAAGATTTTAACCAACCAAAATTATGATGTTGACTGTGCGTATGACGGCAAAACCGGACTTCGCAAAGCATTATCAAATGAATATGACATTATTTTGCTTGATATTATGATGCCGCAGCTTGACGGATATGAGGTTCTTAAAAGTTTAAGAAAAGAAGGCAGAGAAACTCCCGTAATTCTTATTACGGCAAAAGACGATATAACGGATAAGATTGACGGATTGGATTTTGGTGCAGACGATTATCTGCAAAAGCCTTTTAATATGAGTGAGCTTACAGCAAGAATACGGGCGGTGACAAGACGGAATTCTAAAAATGAAAATAAAAACGAAATTTATTATTCAGATATTTGTCTGAATCCTTACGCATCAGAGCTATCAAAGGAAGATTTAAAAATCTCCTTATCTTCACACGAAATCGAGATAATGAAATATCTGATAAAAAGAAGCGAGATTATTGTTCCGCCGGAAAAATTGATGGAGGCGTGCAATCTTTCCGGTAATGAGGCAAATTTGCTGTCAAAAGCAATAGAAAGACTTCAAAAAATCTTGAAGTACATCGGTTCAAGAGTAAACATTATCTTTATAAAAGGAGTTGGATATAAGCTATGCTATTAAAAAGACCTATTATATATGTATTACTTTTAACACTTTGCATATTATGCGGCTGCAAAAACAATGAGACAAATATATCCGCACCCGATGTTACGGGGCAATTCGGTTTTACCGTCTTAAAGGCGGGGCAAGCCGACGCAATTATTTTAAAGACGCAAAATCACAGTGTTATAATCGATTTGGGCGAAGGGGACGACGGCGACGAAATATCGGAGTTTTTAGAGGAAAATAACATAACCGACATTGATTATATTCTCATAACGCATTACGACAAGGACCACATAGGCGGATTTTCCGAGGTTATGGAAAATGTAACCGCAAAAAACATTCTTGTTCCTAATTATGAGGGTACAAGCGAGGAATATACTGAGTTTTTGAATACCATAAATGACAAAAAACTGACAGTTACAAGACTTACGGAGGACACCTCTTTTGTGCTTGATGATGTTCTGTTTGAGGTATCGGTTCCAAAAAAACAGTTCTATGAACAAGGCGATAACGATTATTCGCTCGTTATTTCCGTAACACACGGCGAAAATACATTTTTATTTACCGGAGATGCTGAAAAAGAACGATTATCAGAAGTCTTATCGGAATTTGGAAAAGAGTATGATTTTGTAAAAATCCCTCATCACGGAAAGCATAACGAAAACACAAAACGATTTATCAATACGGTAAAACCGCAATATGCCGTTATTTGCGACAGTGAAAAAAATCCCGCGTCCGATAAAACAGTATCGTATCTTAAAACACAAGGATCGGAAATTTACAGTACAAAGAATGGAAATGTATCGGTAATATCCGACGGAAAAGAAATCATCATAAATCAATAAAATTTTTTTCTAAAATTAACTTTTATTTAACTTTATAGCATTAAAATAGCATCAGAATAAGGGAGGCGATAAAATGGCAATAGAGGTTTTTAACAGATTTGAACATAAATACTTGCTTGACAAGGACACTTTTGAGCGTGTTATAAAGATTATGGACGAACATATGGTAATAGACGCGCATAATCCAAACCACAAGCCATATACGATAGCAAATATATACTTTGATACGCCTGATGATTATTTGATAAGGACATCGCTGTCAAAGCCGGAATATAAAGAAAAACTGAGGCTCCGTTCATACGGCGTTCCAAAAGCAAACGAAAAGGTGTTTCTTGAAATAAAGAAAAAATTTAAGGGCATTGTAAATAAGCGCAGAACGGCGCTCGCTTTGTCCGACGCTTATGATTTTGTAAGAACGGGGAAAGCGCCCGAATTAAAGGAGTATATGAATAAGCAGGTGCTTTCCGAACTTGAATACTTTTTGAAAATTTATGATTTATTGCCGAAACTATATCTGGCTTACGATAGAATTGCATATTTTGAAAAGGACAATCAGGATTTAAGAATTTCGTTTGATATGAATATCCGTTCGAGAAGATATGATTTAGCTTTGGAACATGGCGATTACGGAAAAAAGCTTCTGCCCGACGGCGTTTATCTTATGGAGATTAAAACTTCGCTTGCAAAACCGCTGTGGCTTACCAAAATGCTTTCCGAGCTTGATATAAAAAGAGTATCATTCTCAAAATACGGCACGGAGTTCAAATATGCGGTAAATAATATTGAAGAAGAATATAGGGAGGCGGTTTAAGATGGACAGTTTATTTAACAATATTTTGGCAAATGTTTCGCAGGATATAACGCCTACATCTGCGATTATTACAATAATTGTTTCGGTAGTTTTTGGCTTAGCAATAGGATTTACTTATTATAAAACCCAAGAGGAAAGCTATCAGAGAAATATGGCGGTTACGCTTATGATGCTGCCCGTCATTCTGTCGGTAATAATCCTTTTTGTCGGCAGTAACATTGCAAGAGCATTCAGCTTAGCAGGTACGCTTTCCATTATCCGTTTCAGGAGCGCGCCCGGCGACCCGAAGGATATAGGCTTTATCTTCTTTGATATTGCGGCAGGTCTTGCCTGCGGCGTCGGGCTTTACGGATACGGTGCTGTATTTGTCGCTTTGCTCTGCGTAATAATGCTGATTTCTGAAAAATACAGACTTTTTGAGAAAAAAGCTGTTCAAAAGACATTAAAAATCACAATTCCCGAAAACCTGAACTATCAAGGGACTTTTGATGAAATACTTAAAAAGTACACAAAAAGCTATACGCTCACCAAAATTAAAACAACTGATTTAGGCTCGCTGTTTGAGCTGTGCTACAATGTGATTATGCAAAACGACGAAAATGAACAGGAATTTATAAACGAACTTCGGTGCAGAAACGGAAATCTTAATATTATGCTCAGCGTATCTGCACCTGTAAAATGAAAGGAGAGTTGCTATGAAAAAGATATTATCGGTTATTTTGAGTTTGGCTCTTTCTTTAACCTTGATTGCGTGTGCGACGACTGCGTCTGCCAAGGAAATCACGGTCGAGCTTGACGGAAATAAAATAGAATTTGATGTTAATCCTGAAATCATTGACGGCAGAACAATGGTGCCCTTACGCAAAATATTTGAAGAACTCGGCGCGACGGTAAAGTGGAATGATGAAACAAAAACGGTTTCGGCGCGAAAAAGCTCAAAGACAGTTACTCTGTCAATCAATTCTGCCGATTTGCAGATAGACAAGGGCAAAACAGACGATGAAGGAAATCCGGTTACGGAAACGGTTACATTAGATGTTCCTGCGCAAATTGTAGAGGGCAGAACATTAGTTCCCGCCCGTGCGATTTCCGAGAGTTTCGGGCTCAATGTGGATTGGGACGAAGAAAATCAAAAGGTAGTTATCACATCAGATGACGACGAGGATAATTCCTGGAAAGAAAATGTCGGGGCAATCAATCTGACAAAAATGACCTACGAAGGCGAAGGCGTCGAAATCAGCGGTAATCAGATTAAAATTACCAAGGGCGGAGATTTTACCGTAACAGGAACATTAAAAGACGGAAATATAGTAATATCCACCGACGAAAAAGTGAAACTCCGTTTAAGCGACGCAACAATTTCGTCAAGTGAAAATCCTTGTATCTTTGTTGAAAATGCAGATAAGGCATATATAACGCTTACAAAGGATACGGAAAACTATTTAATAGCAGAAAATTCGGAGGACGGTGCCATATACTCAAAAGATAACCTTGAAATAAAGGGCGACGGCAAGCTCTGCATAAAATCCGCAGCAGGACACGGCATAAAAGCTTCGGATAACTTGAATATCGAAAACGGCACAATCACAATAGATGCGGCGTCTGACGGTATTCATATAAACGATACCTTCAAGATGACGGGCGGAACGGTTGACATAACCGCCATAGGCGACGGAATTGACTGTGAATCCATTGTCAATATAGAGGGCGGAGCGGTCAATATTGAAACCAACGGCACACCGCTTACCACATCATCAACTGCTGATGTTGAATTTGAAAAATCGACAAAGGGCATAAATGCCGAATGGATGATGATAATTTCGGGCGGTGAAATCAATATAAATTCCGCTTCTCACGCAATTCACTGCGGGGACGAGATTGAGATAAACGGCGGCGATTTCAATATAAGCTCAAAATATGACAAAGGAATATCGGCGCACGGAAATCTTACGGTAAGCGGTGCTGACACGGTTATTGATATAGAAAAGTCCACCGAAGGTATCGAGAGCAAAAATATTTTAACAATAAATGACGGTACAATAACTGTTGTTGCCACAGACGACGCTTTAAATGCGACGGGCGGGAACAGCGGAGCAAAAATGCCAGGCGGAAATTTTGGCGGAAACGGAGAGAACGGAAACCGCACAATGCCCGAGGGCTTTGGAGAAGGTCAGATAAAGGGCGGCGACAGAGACAGATTGGGACAAGGCGAACCGCCGCAAAGAGGCGAAAATGGAAGAAAGCATAATATGCAGCCTCCTGCCGAAATGCCACAAAACGGCGAATTTACGCCGCCCGAAATGCCACAAAACGGTGAATTTGCACCTCCCGAAATGACAGAAAATCAAATGGGTAAGGGTAATATGCCCGACGGATTTATGGGCGGCGGAAAAGGAAATATGAAAACCTGCCTTATCATAAACGGCGGCAATTTAGAGCTTTGTGCAGTAAACGACTGCCTTGACGCAAACGGAAGTCTTGAAATAAACGGCGGAACGATAAAAGCGACAGATACAAACGGTTCGTTCACGGGCGCGTTTGCCATTGTAGACCCCGACGGACAGGCAACCATAAGTGAAAATGCAAATCTTATCTTTGCCGCAAACGGTGGGACTGCAAACAGTCTCGGTCTTGCGCAAAATAGTATTACTGTATATTGTGAAAATACTCACACAGCGGGCGATACAATCACCGTTTCCGATTTAAAAGGAAATGTAGTATAT
>CAJOPD010000002.1 GCA_905236685.1 uncultured Clostridia bacterium | reverse complement strand
GGAAAAGGGACTTGTTCGCTCGGAGGGCAAGGACTATGTTATGAAGGACGGAGATATAGTTCTTTTCAGATTTAATGTATAAAAAAAGAGAGCGTTACTCTCCCGAAAATTCGGGGATAAAGCTCTCTTTTGCCGTACCGCCTTCTTGAATATATGCATTTTTCACGCCTAAATCAACGGCATAATTTATCAAGGTATGATAATATTTGCCGCTGATTTTTTTGTTGAGCTCAGGGTAATCCGCAAGCTGTGATTTTATCGGCGTATACTGGTTCATAATGCTGATAAAAATGTCATCTTTGTAGGTGCGATAAAGGTAATCTATGACTTTTTTGCTGTCAAATATGAGATTAGGGAGCATCAAATGGCGCACAATAACGCCTTTTTTAATTATGCCGTTTTCGTCAAAAACGCATTTTCCGACTTGGGAAAACATCTCGGCTATTGCTCTTGATGCAATCTCAAAATAGTTTTTTGCGCCTGAATACCTGACGGCGTATCTGTCATCAAAGTACTTTATATCGGGAAGGTATATATCGACAAGCCCGTTGAGCATTTTAAGCGTTTCAACACGCTCGTATCCGCTTGAATTGTAGAGTATAGGCAGAATAAGCCCGCTCTTTTTCGCAATTTTTATGGCTTTTATAATTTGCGGAACATAATGCGTGGGCGTTACCAGATTTATATTGTTCGCGCCCCTTTTTTGAAGCGTAAGAAAAGAATTCGCAAGCTCTGCTGCCGAAATATTTTTCCCAATAGCCTGATGACTGATTTTGTGATTTTGGCAGTAGACGCACCTCAAATTACAATGCGAAAAAAAGACTGTACCCGAGCCACTTATGCCTGAGATACACGGCTCCTCCCAAAAATGCAGGTCGCATCTTGCAATTTTGATTTTGTCGCTTGCACCGCAAAAGCCCCGTTCGCCGTTTTTGCGGTTTACCCCGCACATTTTCGGGCAAAGCGTGCAGTTTTCTAAAATATCCATATTAAATCACTCTCTTTTAACGGTAATTTTATCATAAAAAGTATGCCTTTACAAATCTTTTTTGCAAATACTTGCAAATACTTATAAAAAGGAGTATAATTTCATCTTGTACCAGAGGAGATTGAGTATGGGAAAAGAAGATTTTTTAAAAACAGCATTTGGTGTAAGCGTTGAAACGCTTAATATTATAAAGGACGCGGAAAAATCCCTTTCGGCGCAGTTTTCGCATATAGAGGAAATAGCCGAGCTTGGCAGTTTCAAGGTTATGAAGGCGTTTGCCGATAATAAAGTTTCGAGCGAGTGCTTTGTGGCGTCGTCGGGCTACGGAACAGACGATTTCGGCAGAGATACGCTCGATAAAGTGTATGCCGAGGTTTTTGAGGCAGAGGATGCGCTGGTGCGGCATAACTTCATTTCGGGTACGCACACCCTTTCAACTATGCTTTTTGCCGTGTTAAGACCTGGCGATACCTTTGCGGCAATTACGGGAAAGCCTTACGATACCCTTGAAGAAGTAATCGGCATAACGGGAAAAAGGGGCGGCGGCTCGCTTGCCGATTTTGGTATAAACTATATCGAGATAGACCTTTTGCCGAATAGCGAGCCCGATTATGAGGCTATAAAAACGGCTTTGACCGAGAATAATTTAAAAGCGGTATGGATACAGCGTTCAAAAGGGTACGCTGACAGAAAAACCTTTTCAAGCAGTCAAATCGGTGAAATGACCGAATTTATCAAAGGGATTTCACCCGAAACGCTTGTGCTGGTGGATAACTGCTACGGCGAATTTGTGGACGAAAAGGAGCCGACTGCATACGGAGCGGATTTAATCGGCGGCTCGCTTATAAAAAATGCAGGTGCGTCAATAGCGCAGACGGGCGGATATATTGCAGGTAAAAAAGAGCTTATCGAGCTTTGCGCAAATCGCCTTTCAAGCGTCGGGATAGGCAGGGAAAACGGTGCGACCTTGGGACTTAATAAATCGCTTTATCAAGGCTTTTTCTTTGCGCCGCATATTGTTTCGCAGGCGCTCAAAACGGCGACTTTATGCGCTGCGGTTTTTGAAAAGCTGGGTTATGAAACGGTGCCTTCCTCAAAGGAAGTGCGCCACGATATTGTGCAGGCAATAAAGCTGAAAACGCCTGATGCGCTTACCGCATTTTGCCGCGGAATTCAAAAGGGCTCGCCGATAGATGCCTATGTAACGCCTGTTCCGAGCTATATGCCTGGGTACAGCGATGATGTCATAATGGCGGCAGGAGCCTTCAATCAAGGCTCGTCAATAGAGCTCAGCGCCGACGGACCTATGCGCCCGCCTTACAGCGTTTATATGCAGGGCGGCGTGACCTATGAGTCTGCCAAACTCGGTATAATAATGGCAGTTCAGGAAATGAAGGATAAGGGGATAATATGAGCTTTTTTAAGGAGATATTTGCAGATTCGTTTTTGGACGCGGCAAAGCTTTTGCCGCTTCTGTTTGCGATATATCTGCTTGTGGAATACTTAGAGCATAAAAACAACAATTTTGTGCATAATCTGTTCTTAAAATCGAGAAAATCAGGCGCACTTTTGGGCGCGCTTTTCGGTACTGTTCCGCAGTGCGGATTTTCGGTAATAGCGTCGGAGCTTTTCTCGAAAAAAGCGATAACAATGGGTACTTTGATTGCAATTTTTATAGCAACCTCAGATGAGGCAATACCCATTTTAATAGCGCACCCCGACAGAATTTTCGATATGTTAAGACTTATCGGCATAAAGTTTGTTGTAGCAGTAATTTTCGGATTTTTAATCGACTTTTTTGTAAAAACCGAAATAAAATCGGAGGAAACAGAGGAGGAACATCATTTTCACGGCAACTGTGAAAGCTGTGAGGACGGGATTTTTAAATCGGCAGTAATACACTCGCTTAAAATATTTCTTTTCATATTCTTGGTAAATATCGTTTTGGGCACGGCGGCTGAATTTATTTCGCCCTTTATGCAGTTCATAACCGACCGCCCGTTTTTGCAGACGGTTATCGCCTGCCTGTTCGGGATAATTCCAAACTGTGCGGCATCGGTCGTATTAACAGAGCTTTATCTTGCCGGGAAAATCACATTTTCAGCGCTTGCGGGCGGACTTTGCACAGGTGCCGGCGTGGGGCTTTTGGTACTGTTTCGGCAGAATGAAAACCAAAAACAGAATTTTGCAATACTATGCATTATTTTCGCAATCGGTGTATTTTCAGGACTTGTTTTAAGTTTGTTTTAATATAAAAAAAATCCCTTGCAAAAGGGATTTTTTTTAAAGCATAATCGGCGAGATTAAAAAATCTCTGCCTTTTTTTTGATTGGTGTATGTGCATAATGCGGCAATGTCGGTAGCGCGTATATCCTCGTCCAAAAGTGATTTTGGACAATCGGCGACCTTTGTGACAATCGGCAGCGTTGCTCTTTTTTTCATTTCAGCAAGCATTTTTTGCCCTGTGTGATTTGCCGCAAGCACGCGCAAATAACGAGGCGGCAAAAATCCGCCTTCTAATCCGAGGAGCGCGCGGAGCGCTATTCTTTTTAAGTATGAACGGGTGTAACGCTTAGTCACACAAGCATCTGTCATATCCTCAAAAGTGTCTGAATTCGCTGCTTTTAAAAATCGGTTATAAAGTCCTGGTTCAGCGTCGGGAATGTTTAAAAAAAGCGCCTCGCCTTTTGTTATGAGAAGATACTTAAAAATATCGGTAAGGCGGTTTGTGTCATATATTTCACAGCTCGAAAAATCAAAGGGAGTAAGACGGGAAATGTCCTCACCCTTTTTGATTTTTTCGCGTATAAAAGAGGCGGAGGCATATCCGTTTTCCTCGGCATTGTCCGAATGACCGATTGTCCGCGCGTGCGTAATCGGTACAATGTTGCTGTTTTTCTGTTTCAATGCCGATATATATTCAATAGCTAAAATATTGTTCGGTTTTGTTAATAAATCCCCGCCGATAATCCCCGAAAATGCCGTCTGCCGTGCCATAGGATAGCTCATACCGCCTGCAAGCAGTTCCTTGATTTTTTGGGAGATTTCTGTCGGCTCGGAAATGAGAATATCCGCCGCGCGCGAAAGAGCATTTATATCATTTTCCTCACTTCCGAAAAGGAGCGCGTCCGCTATGCCCGTTTCCGCCACAATATCAACGGCGCCCCTTGCAAAGCCGTTTGCAGAGGAAAGACTGTATCTTACGGGAAGTTCTAAAACAAGGTCTGCACCGCTCAAAACCGCCGCTTTTGCGCGTGACCACTTGTCAAAGACAGCGACCTCGCCGCGCTGTGTAAAGCTTCCGCTCATAACACACAAAACCGCATCAAAATCGCGCTTTGCAAGCTCAATCTGATGCTTATGCCCGTTATGAAATGGGTTATATTCGCAAATTACGGCGCAAATTTTCACAGCTTTCCCTCCAAAAAAAGTCTATAATGGTATTATAACTCAAAAAAGCGTGTTTGTATAGTGTATTTTTATATATTTTGATACATAATAATTAAGCAAATAATCTTGACAAATTTTGCATAATGAAGTATAATACATATGAACGGTTGTTCAAATGTTCGGATTGGAGATGATGTTATGAATGTGTATTTGGACAATAACGCGACTACCGCGATGAATGAAGAAGTTTTGGAGGCGATGCTTCCTTACTATAAAGAGATTTATGGCAATGCGTCGTCTAAGTTTTACGAGGTGGGGCGAGTTGCGGAAAATGCCGTTATGGAAATCCGCGAGCGCGTGGCAAAGGAGCTTGGCGCAAAAACCAACGAGATATATTTTACGGCATCGGGCTGTGAGGCGGACAACTGGGCGATAAAGGGCATAGCCTTTGCAAATAAGAGTAAGGGAAATCATATAATAACCTCAAAAATCGAGCATCACGCGGTGCTTGGCGCGTGCGAATTTTTGGAGAAGAACGGTTTTAGCGTAACATATCTTTCGGTAGATAAGGACGGAAAGATTTCGCTTGAAGAGCTGGAAAATGCAATAACTGATAAAACAATCCTTGTTTCTGTTATGACGGCGAATAATGAAATAGGAACAATCGAGCCGATAAAGGAAATTGCCAAAATTTGCAAGGCGCATAAAGTGCCCTTCCATACCGATGCGGTGCAGGCGATAGGGCATATGCCGATAAATGTTGAGGAATTGGGCGTTGATATGCTGTCGCTTTCGGCGCATAAATTCCACGGTCCAAAGGGCGTCGGCGTTTTGTATATAAGAAACGGCATCAGGATTGAAAATCTTATTCACGGGGGAGGACAGGAGCGCGGAAAGCGTGCCGCAACCGAAAATATAGCGGGTATGGCCGGGCTTTGCAAGGCGCTGGAAATTGCAAATACTGACCTTGGCAAAAAGACGGAAAAGATGGAAAAAGTCCGTGACCGCCTTATTTCCGGGATTTATGAGCGTATTCCGTATTGCAGGCTGAACGGACCGTCCGATGAAACCCGTCTTTGCAACAATGTAAACTTTTCATTTAAGTATATAGAGGGCGAATCGATATTGATGCTTTTGGATATGCACGGGATTGCGGCGTCAAGCGGCAGTGCGTGCGCGTCAGGCTCTCTCGACCCGTCCCATGTGCTGCTGGCAATAGGGCTTCCGCACGAGATTGCGCACGGCTCTGTGAGGTTCAGCGTAAGCGAGGACACCACTTGTGAGGAAGTGGATTATGTTTTGGAAGTACTTCCAAAGATTATTGAGAGATTAAGACTTATGTCACCTCTTTACGAAGAGATTTTAAAGGGTGAAAAGGAGGAAAAATAAATGTATTCCGAAAAGGTAATGGACCATTTTGAAAATCCGAGAAATGTAGGGGAAATCCCGAATGCAAATGCCGTAGGGCAGGTAGGAAACGCAAAATGCGGCGATATAATGAAAATCTATATGGATATTGATGACAATCAAGTAATAAAAGATGTAAAGTTCAAGACCTTTGGCTGCGGAGCGGCTATTGCAACAAGCTCAATGGCAACCGAGATGGTGAAGGGCAAGACGGTTGATGAAGCGTTAAAGCTCACCAATAAAGCGGTAATGGAGGCGCTGGACGGACTTCCGCCGCAGAAGATACATTGTTCCGTTTTAGCCGAGGAGGCAATTAAGGCAGCTATCGAGAATTACAGAGGAACAGACGGAAAAAGCGTGCACGAAGGCTGCACATCAAACTGCGCTGTCTGCCCGCACGCACAAAATTAAATATATAAAACAGCCAACCTCAAAAAAACTTTTCGGGCGGGCTGTTTTTTTGGTAAATCAGTTGCAAAAAGTAAAAAAATAATATATAATATTTTGGGTGTGAATGGAAAATTTTATGCCCAAAATACGCTATAATAACGGAGGAAACTTTTATGATATTTGAGAGTGTAAAAAAAATAATCAATGAACAATTAGGTTTAAGTGAAGATGAGATAACTATGGATTCCAACTTTCTTGAAGATTTGGGCGCGGACTCGCTTGAACTCATTGATCTTATAATGGCGCTTGAAACGGAATTTGACCTGGAAGTTCCCGAAGAAGATATAGAAGAAATTGAAACGGTAGGAGATGTTGTTGCCTACATAAAAAGCCATACTGATTTGGACTGATTGGTGGTATAATGGAGAACTTTGAGCTAAAAATCGGATATAGCTTTAAAAACCGCGGTTATCTTGAAAATGCGCTTACACACAGCTCGTATGCAAATGAGCATCACACGGCGGATAACGAGAGACTTGAATTTTTGGGTGATTCTGTTTTGAGCCTTATCGTAAGCGAAAATCTGTTTTTGAGATTTTCCGAGGATAACGAGGGAGATTTAAGCAAAATCAGAGCCTCTTTGGTGTGTGAAAAGGGGCTTTTTGAGCTTGCAAAAAAGATAGGTCTGCAAGATTATATAAAGCTGGGTAACGGCGAAAAGCAAAACGGCGGCAGAAACAGACCGTCGGTAGTATCTGATGCCTTTGAGGCGCTTTTAGCGGCAATTTTTTTGGATTCCGATTTTGAAACAGCTAAAAAATGGCTCTTATCGCTTATGAAGGACGAACTAAGCGCCGCAGGTGAAAAGCCGTCGGAGGACTATAAAACAATAATTCAGGAAATAACGCAGAAAAACGGCAAAGGTCGGGTTACATATCAGCTTGTAGGTGAGAGCGGACCTGACCATAACAAAAAATTTGTTGCGGCGGTTATGGTGGACGGCAAAAAAATAGCCGAAGGCAGCGGTCAAAGTAAAAAGGACGCAGAGCAGACAGCCGCAAAAAATGCAATAGAATTACTATGAAATACTATAATATACCCATATTTGTAGCCCACGAGGGCTGTCCCTTCCAATGCGTTTTCTGTAACCAGAGGCATATAACGGGTGCAGACACATCGGTAACGCCGATAATGGTTAGAGAAACGGTAGAAAACTATTTAAAAACAATCCCCGAAGGAGAAAAAAAGGTGGAAATCGCATTTTTCGGGGGAAGCTTTACAGGCATTTCCGAAGAAAAGCAAACCGCGCTTTTGGAGGCGGCATACGAATTTGTAAAGGACAAAAAGGCTGACGGCATACGCCTTTCAACGCGTCCCGATTATATTTCGGACAGAATTTTGGAAAGGCTTCTAAAATACGGAGTAAAAACGGTTGAGCTTGGCGTTCAGTCAATGGACGATGAGGTGCTTGTGGCTTCGGGAAGGGGTCATACTAAGGAAACGGTAAAAAAAGCGGTAAGCCTTATAAAAAAATACCCCTTTAAACTGGGGCTTCAAATGATGATAGGACTTCCTTGCGACACGGAAGAAAAATCTTTAAAAACAGCAGAGGAAATTATCGCGCTTAACCCTGATTTTGTGCGAATATATCCAACCCTTGTGTTAAAGGATACATACCTTCAAAAAATGTATGAAAAGGGCGAATACAGGGCTTGGAGTGTTGATGAAACGGTTGGCGTTTTAAAAAAAATACTGCCTGCATTTTCTGAAAAGGGCATAGATGTTATACGGGTGGCGCTTGCTGTAACAGACGAAATTTCACCGCAGGGAGCCTTGGTTGCAGGTCCGTTTCACCCTGCAATAAGAGAGCTTGCCGAGGGCGAAATATACTTTGATAAGATGTGCAGTATGCTGGAAAAAGACAGCGCTTTAAGGGCGTTTTCGGTAAATTGCGGCGAGATTTCAAAGGCGCTCGGCAACGGCAGAAAAAACGCCAAAAGAATAAAAGAAAAATACGGATTTGAGATAAAAATTAAGCCGTCAAAAACGCTTAAAAAGGGCGAAATAACGGCTTGGAAGGAATGAAAACAGTTGTATCTAAAAAGGATTGAAATGCAGGGCTTTAAGTCCTTTGCAGACAAGACCGTTCTCGATTTTGAAGGCGGAGTTACGGGAATAGTAGGACCAAACGGCAGCGGAAAGAGCAATATTTCCGATGCGGTACGCTGGGTTATGGGCGAAATGAGCGCAAAATCTCTGCGCGGCTCCAATATGCAAGATGTAATCTTTAACGGAACGCAGACGCGAAAGCCTTTGAATTTTGCAGAGGTAAGCCTGGTGCTCGATAACAGCGAGGGGATTTTTCCGATTGAATATGACGAGATTATGGTTACAAGACGGGTTTTCCGCTCGGGAGAAACATCGTATAAGATTAACGGTGCCGCTTGCAGATTAAAGGATATACAAGAGCTTTTTATGGATACAGGTCTCGGAAAAGACGGCTATTCTATGATAGGACAGGGTAATGTCGCGCAGATTTTGTCAACCAAATCTGAGGATAGGCGCAGCTTTTTCGAGGGAGCGGCAGGCGTTTCCAAATATAAGCACAGGAAGGAAGAAGCGGAGCGAAAACTCGTCTCGGTAAGCGAAAATCTTGTGCGGATAAATGATATTACGGCGGAGCTCGAATCTCAGATAAAGCCTTTGGAGCGGCAGTCCAAAAAGGCACGGGAATATCTTGTTCTTTATGAGGAGTATAAAGGGCTTGATGTGGGGCTTATTTTGCTAACGGCGCAAAAGGGTAAAATACAGCTTGCCGAGGTCTTGGCAAAAAAGGAAAATGTCGAGGCGGAAATAAGCGATTTAAAATCCGGCGCTGACGACTTTGAGCTTAAAATGGCGGACCTTTACACCGAAAGCGAAAAAAAGAATGAGGAACAGGCACAGACAAATAATGCGCTTTTGGATAATGAGAACGGCATTTCCAAAATTGAAAATGAAATCAGTATAGCTAAAAATAATATTGAAAACAATAAAAAGCTGAAAATCCGCATTGATGAGGAAATATCGGCGGTTTTAAATAAAAATGAACAGCTTGCGGAAAAAATTTCGCAAAGCGAAGCGAGAATTGCGCAAAAGCAGGAGGAAAGCCGTCAGCTTATGTCCGACTTTGCAAAAATGCAGGAGGATAACAGCTCGGTTTACAGTGAGCTTGAAGCTTGCAAAAATGAAATTGACGCCTTAAAAGCGCAGGTTATGGAATACTCTGGCAAGGTTTCGTCAGGCAAAACACAGATTGAAGGACTTGAAAAGCTGAGAAATGCATATCTTGAACGAAGGACTGCTGTCGAAACAGAGAGGGACGCGAGGACGCTCGGTAGTGAGAATACCAAAAAAGAGATAGCGGAGAATGAGCAAAAAATTTCGGCGACGGAAGAAAAGCTTCTCAAAATGAAAAAGAGAATTGAGGAGAGCGAGAAAAAGCTTGGCGGCTTGATTGCGGAGGAGGACGAGCTTTTTAAAACACTTTCCGAAAAGCAGCTTGATTTGAATTCCAAAACCTCAAAAAAGAGAATGTTAGAGGCTATGGAAAATGATTATGAGGGGTATGCAAGGAGCGTTAAGGCGGTAATCAAGGCAAAAGAGCTTTCCCGCCATAAAATCCACGGCACTCTTTCGGGGCTTATTTCGGTTGATAAGGAATATGTTACGGCGATTGAAACGGCGCTCGGCGGAGCACTCCAAAATATCGTGGTTGAGAACGAGGAGGACGCAAAGGCGGCAATATCCTATTTAAGAGAAAACAGGCTCGGAAGGGCAACATTTTTGCCTATTTCGTCGGTCACGGCAAAAAGACTTGATAATGAAAAGGACATAAAGTCGGAAAAGGGCGTCATCGGAGTTGCCTCAGACCTTGTAAAATCGGACAGAAAATATGGTGCGATAGTCGAGAGCCTGCTCGGAAGAACGGTTGTTACCGACACGATAGATAACGGTATCAGCCTTTCAAAAAAATACGGTTACCGTTTCCGTACCGTGACGCTTTTGGGGGATATACTGAACGCAGGCGGTGCCATAAGCGGCGGCAGCGTGAATAAAACAAGCGGCTTTTTGTCGCGCGCAAACGAGATTAAAACGCTCGCTGACGATATTTCAGCGCTTTCCAGAGAAACAGCAAAAGCGGAAAAGGAATTGGAGGCAAAAAAGGCGGATATCGACAATGTCAATGTCCAGCTGGAAAATTTCCGCCCTCTTATGCGCGAGTATGAAAATGATATACTCATTTTGAAGAATTCCAATGAGCATCTTTTGGCAAGCGTCGTGAGCGAAGAGGGAGAAAAGAGCTTTGCAGATGAAATTGAGGCTATCGAAAAGGAACTCAAAAACTCATCGGACGAAATAGCAGGACTGATAAGCGCAGTAAGAACGGGCGAAAATGAGATAGTCCGAATTAACGCCGAAATAGAAAAGCTAACCGAAAAATATAGCGGAATACAACGGAGAAAGGACGAAAAAGCGCAGGCGATTATGGACGAAACTGTCCGTATGAAAGCCTTTGAGCAGGAAATTTTTGCAGAAAAGCAAAATATAGAAAGCTTTAAAAACAGCATAGCCGAAAATGAGGCGGAAATCGTCAAAAAGAAGGCGGATAAAGAAGAAATCGAGCATAAAAACACCGACCTTTCGGCAGAAATTGAGGAAAAACAGGCAAAAATTGAAGAAACATTAAAGATTTCCGAAAAAATAAAGGTGCGCCTTGGAGAAATTGAAGCAGAAAAGGCGGCAATCTTGGAAAAATTGAAAAATATGCAGACAAAAAATAAGGAGCTGACCGATAAGCTGATACTTTTGCAGCAGGAGCTTTCCCGTATGGAGAGCAAGGAGGATAGGCTTACCATACAGCAGGACAGCATAATTTCACGCCTTTGGGACGATTATGAACTGACGCTTGAAACGGCTGATGAGAAGAAGTCCGAGATAACCGACGAAAAGGCGGCGCAGGAGCGTGCGGCGGAGCTTAAATCAAAGATAAAATCGCTCGGAAGCATAAATCTTGACGCTATTGAGGAGTATAAAAGTGTAAAGGAGCGGTTTGAGTTTTTGTCTGTTCAAAAGAGCGACTTAGAGAGAGCAAAAGCTGATTTGGTAAAGGTTGTAGGTTCTATGCAGGAGCTTATGGAGGAGCATTTTGCAAAGCAGTTTGAGGAAATCAATAAGAGCTTTCAAAAGGTATTTTCCGAGCTTTTCGGCGGCGGACACGGAAGGCTGTATCTTTCCGAGCCCGATGAGGTTTTGGAAAGCGGCATAGAGATTGAGGCGCAGCTGCCGGGTAAGAGCCTTCAAAATATCAATCTCTATTCGGGCGGTGAAAAGTCGTTTATAGCAATTGCACTGCTTTTTGCAATTTTGCGCGTAAAACCGACGCCGTTTTGTATTCTGGACGAGATTGACGCTGCGCTGGACGATGTAAATGTGTGGAGATTTGCGACATATCTTAACAACTATATTGATGATACACAGTTTGTCGTAATTACGCACAGGCGCGGTACTATGGAGGCGGCAAACACGCTTTACGGCGCGACAATGCAGGAAAAGGGAGTAACGAAAATGCTTACTCTCCAAATTGATGAGGTTGACGAAAGCCTTATAAAATAATAAAAAGCCCTGATGAAAGGAGCAAGCAGTAAAAAAGATGTCATTTTTTGAACGGTTAAAAAGCGGTTTGGAGAAAACGCGCGAGTCGGTGTCGAGCAAGGTAAACAGCGTGTTTTCCGCATTTACAAAGATTGATGAAGACTTTTTTGAGGAGCTTTTGGAGGCGCTCATTATGTCGGATATGGGTGCGGAAACAGCGGAATATGTGACCGAAACCTTAAAATCGCGCGTTAAATCAAAACGCATTGAAGATAAAGAGCAGATAAAGGAAGAATTAAAGGAAATAATTGCAGAAATTCTGACGGCTAAGGATACAAAAATGCACCTTGAAACAACGCCTTCGGTAATTTTGGTAATCGGCGTAAACGGCGTAGGAAAGACGACCAGTATAGGCAAAATGGCGTCTTTTTATAAGTCGCAGGGCAAAAAGGTTTTGCTTGCGGCGGCGGATACTTTCCGTGCGGCAGCGATAGAACAGCTGGAAGAATGGGCAGACCGCGCAGGCTGTGATATTATCAAAAACAAGGAGAATTCCGACCCTGCGGCAGTTATATTTGACGCCTGTCGTGCGGCAAAGGCAAGAGGCTGTGACATTTTGATATGCGACACGGCGGGAAGACTGCATAATAAAGCAAATCTTATGGCGGAGCTTAATAAGATAGCAAGAGTTATCGAAAAGGAGCTCCCCGACGCCGATAAGGAAACGCTTATTGTGCTGGACGCGGAAACGGGGCAGAATGCCGTTTCGCAGGCAAAACTTTTTTCCGAAACGGCTGATATTACAGGAATAATCCTCACAAAAATTGACGGCACCGCAAAGGGCGGTATTGTGATTTCCATATCAAAGGAGCAAAATATCCCCGTAAAATTCATCGGTGTAGGCGAGAGAATAGACGATTTGCAGGAATTTGACGCCGAAAGCTTTGCAAAAGCGCTATTTTCCGACATTTAACGCATTGACATAGGGCATATATTGTGATAAAATAACCTTTAATGTACGATTTGGAGGAAAACTATGGTTAAAATTGCGATTATGGGATACGGCACGGTAGGAAGCGGAGTTTATGACATTATCAAAGCCGACAATTTTGCATATGAGGCGATGAATCCCATTGAAATTAAGTATATCCTTGATATAAGAGATTTTCCCAATCACCCGGAAAAGCAGCTTTTCACGAAGGAATTTAACGACATCTTAAATGATGAAGAAATCTACTGTGTAGTTGAGGCTATGGGCGGATTAAAGCCTGCGTATGAATTTACAAAAGAATTGCTTTTGGCAGGCAAAAATGTAGTTACTTCAAATAAAGAGCTTGTCGCAACGCACGGACCCGAGCTTTTGAAAATCGCAAAGGATAAAAATGTAAACTATCTCTTTGAGGCAAGCGTGGGCGGCGGTATTCCTATCATAAAACCGCTATGTTCAAGCCTTAAAGCGAATACGATAAAGAAAATCGCGGGAATTTTGAACGGTACAACGAACTTTATTCTGACCGAGATGATTGAGGAAGGAATGAGCTTTAAGGACGCACTCAAAATGGCGCAGGATAACGGCTATGCAGAGCGTGACCCGTCTGCCGATATCGAAGGGCACGATGCCTGCCGCAAAATTGCAATTTTGGCATCTTTGGCGTGGGGCGAATATGTAAATTATAAGGATATTAGAACCGAGGGAATAACAAAAATCACGGCAGAAGATGTGGAGGCGGCGGCAAAGCTCGGTTACTCGGTAAAGCTTATTGGATACTGCCAAAAGCGTGAAAAGCTTTCAATCTGGGTTTCGCCGATGTTGGTTAGGCATAGCTGTCCTTTG
>CAJOPD010000001.1 GCA_905236685.1 uncultured Clostridia bacterium | reverse complement strand
GCTGATTATTCAGCCCTTTTTTTGTTTAAAAAAATTAAGAAGAAGGACTTTAAATACGCCCCTTTCCAGCTCATTCCCGAAATAATCATATGAAATATACTCATTATCGCTTTTTAAAATATACCCTATACAGCCTTTTTCGTTAAAAACACGATATTTTCCCATAATTTTTAAGGTATAGCCCTTATCTGCTCCGTTTTCCGATACAAAATAATCCCCAAAAGCATTTTTTGTTATTTTCATAAAAAAGCCCCCTCCGCAATTGACATTTATTAGATGTCAATACTCAAATTGTAATATGTTAACATCTTTTTGTCAAGCAGTAAATGTCAATTTGGGGTGGTTTTATGTTTAAGAACAAAGCTGAAAACGGAAAAAATAATATTTGCGGCAAAAACATATTTGAATTAAGAAAACAGCAAAAGCCAAAAATGTCACAGCGTATGCTTGCCGACAAACTGCAAGTAAACGGCATAGATGTTGACAAAAACGCAATCCAGCGAATAGAGAGCGGGGAGCGTTTTGTGACAGATATTGAAGTAAAAGCTTTGGCAAATATTTTTGGCGTTTCTTGTGATTATTTATTAGGCATAAAGGATAATATGAAGTAATTATTTTCTTATGGAATCCCCTTCCGTAAGGGAAATTTTTGTGTTAGGGGAGGCTCTTTTTCTGTGGGTTGTAAACCGCGAAAGGAATAGGTGTTTTTGCCCGAGCGTCTGCAAATATGCCTCTGCCGAAGGCAGAATATAGCATTTGAGGCGAATTGCGAAGTTTGCGAAAAAAGCGTAGCATTTTTCTGCAAACTTGCGCGACCTGAGCCGGCAAATTTGGGGATAAACAAGGGGTTAGCCCCTTGTTTGCCCTTTGGTACTTTGGGGCAAGCCAAAGTACATATAGCCTTATCATAAACTAAAAAACATCAAGAGTTAATTACCCTTGATGTTTTTTCTTTTTTTAACCGTTCTGACGCTCAGCATTAAGCTTTTCCAAAAGCTTTTCAATACGCTGTGCGGGAACAAGCAGATTGCTTATAGTTTCGTCGTGGTTTAGAGTGTCTATCAAAATGGAGATATATTTTGACATATCAACTTCGCAGTACCATTCCCTTTCGAATAAATCGGGAATACGGTAAATCAGGTTAGTTGTAAACACCTTTGAGATTTCGCCGTCGGCAAAGGCTTTGTCAAACTTTTCAAGACCGTTGCAGAAAAGTCCGAAAGCGGTAAATACAAACACGCGCCTTGCGCCCTGCTCTTTAAGCATTTTTGCAATATCCAAAACCGACTCACCGCTGGAAATCATATCGTCGATTATCATAACATCTTTGCCCTCAACGCTTCTGCCGAGATATTCGTGAGCTTCGATGGGGTTTTTGCCGTCAACGATAATTGAGTAGTTTCTTCTTTTATAATACATACCCAGGTCAAGACCGAGCACCGATGAATAATACATAGCGCGTTTCATACCGCCTTCATCTGGGGAGATGACAATGGTTTTTTCCTTGTCAAAGGAAATATCGGGAACCTGACGGGAAAGCGCCTTAATCATCTGGTAGGTTGTCTGAACATCATCAAATCCGGAAAGAGGGATAGCGTTTTGCACTCGTGCGTCGTGCGCGTCAAAGGTGATGATGTTAGTAACGCCCATATTTACAAGCTCTTGAAGAGCTATCGCGCAGTCCAAGGACTCTCTTGCGGTGCGGCGGTGCTGTCTGCCCTCGTAAAGCATCGGCATAACGACGGTAAGCCTGCGCGCCTTTCCTGAAATTGCGGCGATAATTCGTTTTAAGTCTTGATAATGGTCGTCAGGGCTCATACGGTTTTCCACGCCGTACATCTTGTAGGTTATGCCGTGATTGAACATATCGCAGATTATGTAAACATCGTGACCGCGGACGGTTTCGTCTATAATACACTTCGCTTCTCCCGAACCGAAACGGGGGCAGTGAATGTGCGTTATATATGATTGTTCGTTTTCGTAACCTTCTCTGAACTTGCGCAGATACCAGTCGATTTTAGCCGTTATTTCCTCACATCCGCGCATACTTATAACGCTAAGCTTGCCGAATGCGGAATTATTAGATGAGTCCCCCATATTTAACCTCCAAAAACAGTATTTTTCTATGTAAATATTTTAACATATTACGACACCGTTTTCAATATTTTGCATATGGGCAATCTCTACAAAAATACGCCGAAAAAATGCGATTATTTATACATCTTTTGCACGCCCGCCCGTTTCAGCCCTTCAATTACGGCAAACAGCACGATAATTTCCACAGGGAGCATAAGCGCATTTTTAATGAGCTTGCCCCACGCTATTACCCAAAATGACTTCGGGACAAAAAATGTCGCCCAATATGAATTCAACCCTACATTCAAAAGGAGAGAAACGAGAAATTTAGAGATAATCACATACCAAATAAGCTTTTTCGGCTCCTTTCTGTAAAGCAGCGCGCCGAAAATCACGCCCGAAAGCATAGAAGTCAGAGTGTATCCGAAAAAGTATGCGCCCTGCGGGAAAAGCGCACAGCCCAAAATGTCGCCCAAAGCGCCCACGCAACCAGCAGGGACAATTCCGAAAAGCCAGCCCGCAAGTGCGATCGGGACAAAGGTAAAGGTTATGCGCAGCTGCTCGCCCAACGGTATTTTTACCGCATAAAGAGCCACATAGAGTGCGGATAGCAGCGCGGTTGCGCACAGTACTTTAAGATTTCTGATATTTCTTGCCGAGTCTTTAAAATTTTTAAACATAAAAAACACCTCCGTAAAAATTTGCCGCGAAACGAGAGGTGTTTTAAAAAGCCTCTTATTAGGCAGCGGGATGCGAATTACCTGACCGCAAGCAAAAAGCGCTTTTCGTCCGCATAACAACTCCCCGTTTACACAGCACTTTACGCCAGGTATTCTACTCTGCAATTTGAGGTGTATTATATACCATTTTTCGCGTTATTGCAATAGCTTTTGTAAAATTTATCTGCTTGACATAAGGAGCGGAATATACTATAATTATTCCGTAAAAATAAAAAGGAGCGTATTTTATGGCGCAGATAGTAGGTATAAGATTTAAACCTGTCGGAAAAATTTATCACTTTAACCCCGCAGGTCTTAAAATAAAGAAAAATGATTTTGTTGTCGTGGAAACGGCAAGAGGCGTTGAGCTGGGAAAGGTTGTGGTTTCCGAAAAGGAAATAAGCCCCGAGCAGTTAAATAAGCCCTTAAAAGATGTTTTGCGTATCGCGACCGACGAGGACTTGAAGATTGTTGAGGAAAATAAAAAGAAGGAAAAGGAAGCCTTTGCAATCTGCCTTGAAAAGATTAAAAATCACGGTCTTGAAATGAAGCTTATCGAGGTTGAGTATGCCTTTGACAGAAGCAAAATTCTTTTCTATTTTTCGGCGGACGGCAGAATTGATTTCAGAGAGCTGGTAAAGGACCTCGCGACAGTATTCCACACAAGAATTGAGCTCAGACAGATAGGTATCCGCGACGAATCAAAAACGCTCGGCGCAATGGGCGTTTGCGGACGGGAGCTTTGCTGTGCAAAGTTTTTGGGCGAATTTGAGTCGGTTTCGATAAAAATGGCAAAGGAGCAGGGACTTTCGCTTAACCCGACTAAAATTTCGGGCACTTGCGGAAGGCTTATGTGCTGTTTGAAATATGAGCAGGAAACATACGAGGACTTGTTAAAGGTAACGCCAAGGCAGGGCGCGATAGTGAAAACGCCGGACGGTCAGGGTGTTGTGGAGTATGTTGAGATATTAAAGGGAAGGGTTAAGGTGCGCATTGAAAACAAGGGCGTAGCGGCACTTTCCGACTATGATGTGAAGGACATCAAAATATTGAAAAAGTCAAAAAATGACAGCGAAACAGAAAAAATTGACGAAGAAATTTTAAAAACGCTTGAAGAATAGAAAAATGTGTGCTATAATACCCATAATTATATAAGGAGGTGTTACGAATGGCTTACAAAATCAGCGATGCTTGCATAAGCTGCGGCGCGTGTGCGGCAGAATGTCCGGTGGGAGCTATTTCCGAAGGTGACGGTCAGTATGTTATCGATGCGGACGCTTGCATAGAATGCGGCGCGTGTGCGGGTGTTTGTCCTGTTGGTGCACCTGAGCAAGAATAAAAAATAAGTACTGCCCATACGGGCAGTATTTTTTTTGCAAAAATCGCAGGACATAAATATATAAAAAACAAACAAAAGCTTCAAAATAGGACAAAATTCTTGCTTTTTTTAGTCGAAAAAGGTTTTAAATTGCAGAAAAAGAGCGGTTCCTGCGTTCAAATATGCTGGAAAATGCCCCCTTATCGTATTATAATCGTATTACAACATAAAAAAGAGGGGGTGTGTAATCCCGTGCAAAAGGAGCTTTTTGACAAAATCGTGATTGAAACTGATGAAAAAGTCCCGCACAAAATAAAGCTTACATATTATATGGTTACCGACTGCGTGAGAGAGGAATACTGTGATTTGAAGGTCTACGGCGCGGAAATAGAAAAGGAAGAAATTTTTGCGGACGGAACAAGGGAATATGACAGCAAAATCATAAAAAATCTCTTTTTCAGATACAGCGAAGCGGAAAAATTTTTAGAAAAACTAAAAAACGGCGGCGTAACGCCAATGGGACTTGTATCCGCCGTGTCGGAGCATATAAACGAGCAAATATACCGTCTTACTTATGAAGGGTGACTAAAATATATCCCTTCTTTTTTTGCCTATATGTTAAAAATAGCCAAACTTTCAAGAGTTATCAATTTATCACTTTACAAAGATAAAGTATTGTGCTATAATTGCGTCATCAAATTAAACAAATTAAAAGGAGAAGAAAAAAATGAAAAAGTTTTTAGCATTGATTTTGGCAGGAGTTATGTGTCTGGGAGTTACCTCCTGCGGCAAAAAGGCTGAGTCCGACCTTGCATATGTGACCGAAAAGGGCACGCTCGTTGTAGGTGTTACAGAGTACGAGCCGATGGATTACAGGGACGAAAATGGAGAATGGACAGGATTTGACGCAGAATTTGCAGAAGAAATCGCAAAGCTTATGGGCGTAAGCGTTGAATTTGTTGAAATCGACTGGGATAATAAGTTCTTGGAACTTGACTCAAAGTCAATCGACTGTATCTGGAACGGTATGACAATTACCGATGAAGTAAAACTCAATACTAACTGTTCAGCGCCTTATGCAAAAAATGAGCAGGTTATAGTTATGAAGAAGGACGCGGTTGACAATTATAAGGACGAGGAGTCGATAAAGGAACTTAAATTTGCGGTAGAATCAGGCAGCGCAGCAGAAGGTGCAGCAAAGGATTTGGGACTTAATATTGTTGCTGTTAAGGCTCAGTCCGACGCTCTTATGGAAGTTCAGGCAGGCAGTACCGACGCTTGTATCATAGATATCACAATGGCAGATTCTATGACGGGCGAAGGCACAAACTATGCCGATTTGGCAAAGGGCTTGTCGCTTACTAAGGAAGAATACGGAATAGGCTTCCGCAAGGGTTCCGACATAAAGGACGCAGTGGACGGATACATAGACGAATTAAAGGCAAACGGCAAGCTGGGCGAGCTTTCGGAGAAATACGGCGTTTCGCTGGCAGACTGATAACAGATAAAGGGGGAGGCAAGGGCTTAGTCCCTTGCGTCCCTTTTTGAGAGGACTTTCCTATATGAATTCGTTTGTTAATACATTTTTACCGATAACACGGGATTTGTTGGTAGGATTTCAGGCAACGGTGAAGCTTTTTGGGCTCACGCTGCTTTTTTCGCTTCCTTTGGGACTTTTAATAAGCTTTGGCTCTATGAGCAAGTTTAAGCCGCTGAGGTGGCTTGTCCGCACTTTT